>JAICIL010000046.1 GCA_025924435.1 Chloroflexia bacterium
ACCCGCTTTTTCCTCCCCGCCTTGACGCCCGCCGCCGGAACCGTTACGATACCGTCAATGCGCGGGTAGCTCAGTGGATAGAGCGTCTGCCTCCGGAGCAGAAGGCCGTGGGTTCGAGCCCCTCCCCGCGTACCACCTCTTTCCTCACACAGCAAGCAAACGGGAAGCGCCAAAGGATTGACATGTCGGGCGGCGCTGAACCGCCAGGCGGCGTGCGGGTGGCGAGAGCGGTCCGTGCTCGGCCCGCCCGCTGCATGCCACGGCAAGGAGTGTTGCCAACCGTCGCCACTTGCCGCGCCCGTGCGGCTATCGTACGCTGCCACCTCCGGCGGTGTGCGGTCATCGTGTTCATCGGAGGAGGCGGAAAATGTATGCACGGGTCAGCCGGGTCACCTTGCATCCCGGCAGCATCGCCGACGCGATGGCGGTGCTGCGCGATCACGGCCTCGCCGTGCTGAAACAGGCGCACGGCTTCACGGGCGGGCTTTGGCTCCATGACCCGCAGACCGAGCGCGGCCTCCAATTCATCTTCTGGGAGAGCGAGGCAGACTCCGAGCGGATGGCGCGCGCGGGTGCCGGCGCGGAGACGCGGCGGATGCTGGAGCCGCTGATGGCGGAGATGAGTCCGCCGCAGACCTTCGAGGCGCCACACTGGGAGCGTGTCGCCGGAGCCGCGATGCCGAGCCATGCCGCAGTCGTCGTGCCGCCGCCCATCCCCGGCACGGAGGATGAGGCGATGGCAGCCTGGCGGGAGGTGGTGCTGCCCGCGCTCGCGCGGCAGGAAGGATACGCGGGGTCGGGGGTGTTCGTGGACCGGGCGGCGGAGCAGGTGATGGACATCAGCCTGTGGGCGTCGGAAACGGCGCTGCGGGCGGCGATGGATGGCGCCGAGATACAGGATGCGGGGCGGCGGATGGCCCGATTCCTGGCCGGGGAGCCGACCGCGCATCAATACCGGGTGGAGCATGTCGAGTAGCCATCGCGGCGGACGGCACAGACGGCGAGGGGAGTGCAGGCGATGAACCTTTCCATCACGGCGATGCGGGGCTACCGGGCGAGGCGGCATCCGCCGCGCGTGGGCGGCATGCGCTTGTGCTGGCCGACGTGGAGTAGCGGGCATAGTGCCCGACGCCGGGACACCGCATGGCGACTGTGGCCCCCCTCGAAGGCGGGCGCCGCGCTTGGGCGGCGTATGCTCCCCGGCTTGCTCTTTGTGTGCGCGATGTCGCTGCCCGCCTTGTTGGCTCCTGCCGTGGATGCGCGGGTCGTCTCCGCGTTCACCATGGAGACCGGCGCGACGCGCGGTAGCGGCTCCGTCGCGGATGTGAACGGGGCGGTCGTATCCACCGGGTTGCCCGTGGCCCCCGATGACGGCACGGAGATGACCTTTGCGCTCAAGCCGAGGCTGGGCGGCGTTAACACGGTCGCATATGCCTCATTCCCGGCAGCCGGCGGTCGGGCGGTGAACGGATCGTTCAACTTCACCGTCGCCCCCGGAGGAGCGAGTGGGACCGGCGCGGCGACATCATCGGGCAAGGGCGGCGGCACGCCGTGGGCATTGCTGGTGGCCGTTCTCGCCGCTGTCGCCGCCTTCATCGTCGGTGGATTCTTCATCGCCGTGCGGTCGCGGCGCGAATATCTCGACATGGAGGCGCGGAAAGCGGCACGGCCGTCGGATGAGGACCGCTGAAACGCCGGCCGGCAAGCGCCTCCGGTGGGCCGGGAAAACGGGCCGTCGTCCCTGCTTGACACCGGCGCGCGGATCGCCATAATGCAATGAGTATCGTCAGGCAACCAACCCGTGGCGCGGCACACCGGCGTGATTGCGCCCGCCGACAGGCAGCGGTCGGATTCCGGGAGCGATGTCGGGTCGCTCGCCGATCTTCGTAGCCGGTAGTCAGGAGGGCATCATGGCAGCGACCGCACCGACCGCGACTTGGCACGCTCGCGGCGACTACTTCGAGACGTGCAACTGCGATTACCTCTGTCCGTGCATCTACACCAACGCCGCCGCCCCGCCCACCAAAGGGCGTTGCGACTTCGCCCTCGTCTTCCACATCAACGAGGGCGAGTACCAAGGCACGCGCCTGGACGGCCTCACCTTCGCCGCCATCGGTTACACCCCCGGCGCGATGGGCGAGGGCAACGGCGGGGTCGGCGTCGTCATAGACGAGCGCGCCGATCAGGCACAGCAGGACGCGCTGACCGCCATCGCCAGCGGGCAGGCGGGCGGCCCGATGGCGAACTTTGCCCCGCTCCTCCCCACCTTCCTTGGCGTCGAGCGCAAGCCGATCCACTTCACCAAGGACGGCTCCTCCTGCTCCGTCTCCATCCCCGGCATCCTCGACCAGGCGGCAGCGGGCGTGCCGAGCCCGGTCAAACCGGGGGAACTGCTCGCCGTGGATAACACGCTGCACCCCGCCAATGCGCGGCTGGGGCTGGCGAAGGCGCTTCGCAGCCATGTCAGCGTTTTCGGCCTCAAGTGGGACGATGAGAGCGGCACGAACAACGGCCACATCGCCCCCTTCGATTGGCACGGCGCGTAGGAGCGGAGCGATGGAGACGATTGGCGCCTATCCGCTGCCGCGCGAGCGCAATCTGATTATCGGCGCATTGCTCGCGCTCGCCGCCGCCGCCTGGGGAGTGCTCATCTGGCAGTCCGCGCGCATGGGCGGCGGCGCGATGGGGCTGACGATGGGGATGGGCGCGCCGCTCTTCGTCGCCATCTGGGTGGCGATGATGGTGGCGATGATGTTCCCGACCGCCGCCCCGATGATCCTGATGTTCGGGCGCGTCTCCGCGGGCAAGCGACGGCGCGATCAGGCCTTCGTGCCGACGTGGGTCTTCGTCGGCGCGTATCTGGTGGTCTGGGCGCTCTTCGGCGTGCTCGCGTACGGCCTCGCCGTCGGGGCCGAGCGATTGGCGGATCGGTCAATGTGGCTGATGGACCACGCCGCCGGCATCGGCGGTGGAATCCTGGTGGCGGCCGGGTTGTATCAACTCTCGCCCCTCAAATCGCTCTGCCTGACGAAGTGCCGCTCGCCCTTCCACTTCGTCCTCAATTCGTGGCGCGACGGGTACGGGGGCGCATTCCGCATGGGGGTGGAGCACGGCGTCTACTGCCTCGGCTGTTGCTGGCTGCTCTTCGTCATCCTCTTCCCGTTGGGCGTGATGAATGTCGCGGCGATGGCGCTCGTCACGGTGTTGATCTTCGCGGAGAAGTCGCTGCCACGCGGCCGGCAGATCGGCATGGCGGCCGCGGCGGCGCTGATCGTGTACGGGGCGCTGGTGATCTTCGTGCCGGGCGCGCTGCCGACGATGATGTAACGGGTAGCGCCGGGCGCATTATCCGGCGCCGCGCGGCCCCGGCACGCAACGCAAGGGAGGCCAAACCATGTTGTGGTATTGCGCGTACACCTGGCATCACGGCACGACCCGCGAGCGGGTGCGGGAACGGATTCTCCAGCAGCATGAGGCGGGCACCAATCCATCGAGCAAGATTCGGGGCTGGTACGACATGGTCGGCGGGGGCGCGGGCTTCCTGCTCGTGGAGACCGATAATCCGCAGGAGGTCAACGACTTCCTCATGCCGTATATGGACCTGATGGCGTGGGATGTGCGGGCGGTGAACGCGCTCGAATACGACCAGGCCATCGAGCGGTTCCGGCAGGCATCGGGGCGGTAGCCGCACGGAACGCGACGGTTGTCCCCGTCACATCAGGTCTACGGGTGCGAAATCGCCCCGCACGATCGCGCGCAGTTCGGCGACGATCCGCGCGGTCGCACCGGCGTGCCATCGGCATGCGCCGATGCCGATAGCTGCCGGCTCAGGGGTGCTGATCGGCGCACCCGCCGCCGATGCGAGCGCGCCCCCGGCGGTGGCTGGATCGGCTATCGCATCGGGGAAGTCGTCGCCAATGACCGGCCCGGATGATCCGTCGGCAGTCTCCATCCCGCCCTCCCGCACGATGCATCGCGCCATACAATCTCCCATCGGCCCGTGCGCGCTCAATCATCATCCGCCGCCTCACTCGCCAGCCGGTCCGGGTACAGGAGGGCATCCTGCTCTTCCTCCATCCGGGCGGCGTTACCTTGGAGTCGCGCGATCTCGGAGCGTAGCAGGAAGAACCGGGCGCTGGCGCCGTCGCGCACGGACTCGATCACGCCCGTCGCCATCCAGCGATAGATCGTCGGGCGGGCGACGCCCAGATATTCGGCGGCGGCCCCGATGCTTATCAGGTCGTCCGGGGCGGCGCATCGCCACTTCGCCTGCGCGAGCATCCTGCCGAGCGGCTCGTCCCAGAAGGGCTGCGCGATGTCGTACGACTCGGCGCCGATCGGGAAGAGGAGGAGATCGAGGACGGCGCGTGCGGACTCGGAGACGGCGCGGAAGTCGGCACGCTCCTCGCCGCGGGCGACGCGCGCCAGCCAGCGCAGATTCTGGCCGACCGGCCCGTCGCGTAGCGCGTCGAGGGAGGAGATGGCATCCGGCGTCGGGCCGTAAAGGGAGCGGCGGAAGCGGTGGACCTGACTGTAGATGAGTTGGAGCGTCTCATCAATTGCTCGGTCGTAGTCGGTTGCCATATCGCCGCCTATCCGCGTCGCCAGTCCGTACAGACACCCTGTACATACAGTACGCGCCGATTGCCACGATGTCAAGAACCGCGCGGATTCGCGCGCATCCACATCCCCGGTGGCGACGATAATGTGTGGTGCCTTGCGCGGCTCGCACCTCCACAAACCAGCACATTTGTGCTATACTTCGGGCAGTCGAATGGGAGCAAGGAGGAGACGAAGATGTGCGGCAGATACGCGATTGTGCTGGCCGGTGACGGCGCCCTCCAACGCCGTTTCTCGCTCGAAGAGCTGCTCGATGATCCCGCCTCCCGCTACAACGTCGCCCCGACCCAGACGCTGCCGGTGATCGTGCGCAACAGCCCGAACCGCGTGGAGATGATGCGCTGGGGCCTCATCCCCTCGTGGGCGAAGGATGCCGCGATCGGCAGCCGGATGATCAACGCCCGCGCCGAGACCGTGGCCGAGAAGCCCGCCTTCCGCAGGCCGCTCCGCAGCCAGCGCTGCCTCGTGCCCGCGTCGGGCTTCTTCGAGTGGAAGCGCGAGGGCGACGGGAAGACGCCGCACTTCATCCATCTGCCGGACGAGCCGCTCTTCGCCTTCGCCGGGCTGTACGACACCTGGCGCGACGCGGACGGTCAGGTGGTGCGGTCGTACACGATCCTCACGACCGGGCCGAACGCGGTGATGGCCCCGATCCACAACCGGATGCCGGTCATCCTACGGCGCGAGGACGAGGACGACTGGCTCGACCCGGAGAACACCGAACCGAAACATCTGCTGCCGCTGCTGCGCCCCTATCCGGCGCGCGCAATGGCGGCATACCCGGTCTCCCGGATGGTGAACAGCCCGGCGAACGACACGCCGACGATCCTCGCACGCGCCTGACACGGTCGGCGACCTTCGAATCGCGTCGTTGCGCCCGTCGTGCCCGACCGCGATAATTCGCCGATCGGTTGGGACGTGTATGAGCGAGGACCGATCGGTGAAACGGGATATGGCCCGGTATGCGGCGATGGAGGTCTCGATGGCGGAGATGGCGGTGAAGCAGCGCGATGCCTTCCTCGGCGCGGCACGGATCGGCATGCTCTCCATGCTGACCGCCGCCGGCGCGCCGGCGGCGGTGCCGATCTGGTACGAGTGGGACGGCGAGCGGGCGCGCATGTTCACGGCCCGCGACGCCGCCAAGGTGGCGCGCATCCGCCGCGACGGGCGCGTCTGCCTGACGGTGGCCGAGCCGACCGGGGTGCCGGAGGCGTGGGTCTCCATCGAGGGGAGGGCATGGATCGAGGAGGGGACGGGATTCGCGCTGGCGAAGCGGCTCGCACCCCGGTACTACGCTCCCGAGAAGGCGGCGCGCACGCTTGCGGAGTGGGGGCGCACCGCCGAGGAATGGGTGACGGTCGTTGTCGAGCCTACCCGCATCCGTTCGTCGGCGCCGGAGTGAACAGAGATCGTCGCGCGTCGCGGCCTTGATCCTCCTTCCGCCCGGCTGGATGCGCTGATCGGTCACGGGTCGAGCAGCGGTTTGACCTCGCCGATCAGCCGCTCCATCGTCTCCTCGTCGTACGGGGACGGCAGGTCCGCGATGAAATGGCTGAAGCCGAGGTCGAGGTACGGGCGCATCCGCTCGGCGATCATCGCCGGTGGCCCGCACAGCGCCCGCTCCACCCGCGCCGCGTCCGCCCCGTTGGCCGCCATCGCGGCGGCGTAGACTCGCTCCGCCTCGCCGGGGTCGTCCCGGATCGCCATTGCCAGATAGAGCGTCCGCTCGATGGCCGACGTGTCGCGTCCCACCGCCTCCCCGTGCGCCTGTAAAATCTCGATCTTGCGGCGCAGTTCGTCCACCGGGCGGCGGATCGCGTTCCACATATCGGCGTACCTCGCCACCGTCCGCAGCGTCTTCCGCTCCCCCACCCCGCCGATCAGGATCGGCAGGCGCGGCTGCACCGGGCCGGGGTGCAGAGCGAGGTTGTTCGTGCGATAGCGGGGGCCGTCGTGCGTGACCGTCTCGCCGTCGAGGAGGCGACGCATGATGCCGACCGACTCATCCAGCCAGGCGAGCCGCTCCCCCGCGCTCGCGCCGAAGGCGATGCCGTACGCCTCGTGCTCCAACGCGAACCAGCCGCCCCCCATGCCGAGGATCGCCCGCCCACCGGAGGCGTGATCGAGCGTGACGGCGGCCTTGGCGACGAGGCCGGGGTTGCGGAAGGTGTTCGCACCCGTCATCAGGCCGAGGCGGACGCGCCCGGTGGCGGCGGCCCACGCGCCGAGCGTCGTCCACCCCTCGAAAATCGGCTGGTCGGGCGGGCCGGTGTCCGAATAGAGGTGATCCCACGTCCAGAGGGTGTCGTAGCCGAGCCGGTCCACCAGCCGGGCGGCGTCGAGGAACGGACGCCAGGCGGTCTGCTGGGGCCAGAGGGCGACGCCGAGGCGCAAATCGGCCATGGGGATTCCTCCTTCGATGCGACCGGCGGGCACGGCTCCCCGCAGCCGCGCGGGGCATTCCCGACACGGCCCATTCTACCCCGCCAGCGACGAGCGCACGGGGCGGTTACGCGGCAGGGGCGGGCGCGCGGGGATCGCGGACGTAGCGGCCCACGACCAGCGTCGCCAGCATCCCCAGCGCCGCAGCCAGCGCGAACACCGCGCCGAAGCCGAAACGGTCCGCCACCGTCGCCGCCAGGACCGGCGCGCCGAAGGCGAAGGGGGCCTGCGCCAGCATCGCCACGCCGATGTAGGTTGGCCGCTGCTCCGGCGGCGCGAAATCCACGATAAAAGTCAGCGAGGCGAGTTGCAGCGCGCTGCTGCCCAGCCCGACCAGCGCGAAGGCGGCGCAATACGCGAGCAGCCCCACCGAGGGCTGCCGGGCCAGAAGCGCCACGAGGGCCGCGCCCCCGGTGCACGCCGCCCCCGCGACGACGACGAGCCGATGGCCCCGGTGGTCGCCGACGTACCCCCACAGCACGCTCCCCGCCGTCGAGGCGATCAGCAGGAGGACCGCGAACAGACTCGCTCCGGCATCGCTGAGGGCGAGCGTACGCTTGGCGTCCACGACGTAGAAGGCGGCGGCGGCCCCGGCGCACGTCGCCAGCGCGACGGCGAGCAGGTAGGCGCGGAGATTGGCGTCCGACCGGACGAGCGCGGGGAAACGACGCCACGACGCCGACGCGGAGGGATGCGCCGGGGCGGGCGATGTGTGGCCCACCGTCGGCGGCTCGCGACCGAGGCAGATGAAGATGAACGAGACGGCGAGGCAGGCGAAGGTGCAGGCGAAGCAGAGCGCGCCGCCGCCCGACCAACCGAACCGCTCGAGCAGGTAGGCGGCCCCCGCGCTCCCCGCGACGCCGAGCAGCCCGCCGAGCGCGGACGACAGGCCGAAGAACCGGCCGCGCCAGTTCGGCGGGAACATCCGGGATATCAGGTCGAGCCAGGCGGGCATGGCCACGCCGCCGGCGAGCGTCGAGAGGGCGAGCATCGCGAAGAGCAGCCAGAGCAGCGCGGTCGGCCGTGTAGCGGCGAGCGGCGGTGTGGCGAGGGCGAGAGCGAGATAGGGCAGCCGCTCGACGACCGTCCACCCGATCACGAAGGGCTTCTTGCGCGCCAGACGCTCGGTGAGACCGGCGACGAAGAGGGGCGGCAGGAGGTTGGCGGCGCGCAGGGCGGGGATCGCGCCGAGGGCGAGATTGGAATCGGAGAGGTGGCGGACGAAGAGCGGCAGGATGCCGTAGACGGAGGCGAAGTTGACGCCCAGGACGAAAAGCGTGAGATCGAGGCCCATGACGACGAAGTTGCGGCGCAGGGTGCGCGGCGGCAGGAATGTGTTCACGCGCCGCGCTACCCCGCGTCCATATCAATTGTTCGCAGCACCTGCGCCATGTCCGCATCGAGTGTTGGCCGCTGCCCGGCCGCCCCCTGGAGGAGCACCGCGACCGTGTCGGCGGCCACCGGCCCCGCCCAGAGCGTCCCGGCGTAGCGGACGCCGCCCTTGTCCGTCCGCGCAAACCGGCCAATGAAGCCCGCGTATCCCTGCGCGGCCTGCGGGGTCGGCTGGCTGTCCGCGCTCCAGGCGGTGTCGCCGCTCTTGGTATCGAGGCCGTGGAAGTCTTCGAGGATCGCTCCCCACCCGGCGGCGGTCTGCCCCCGTGCGTCGCCGGTGTAGCGGAAGACGGTGAGATACTCCACATCGGTCGCGGCGATATTCGGGATCAGGAAGAGGCTGTTGCCCTGGCACATCCCCGCCTCCGGCATCAGGCGCGGCGGCGCGAGCAGCCGCACGCGGATGGCGGCGCAGAAGGCGACGAACGACCCCGGTTCCGCGGCGGGCGACGCGGCCGCCGGGGTCGCGGGCGCGGTGGCGGTTGCCCCGGCGGGCGTGCCGGTCGCCGCGGAGCCGCACGACGCGAGGATTTGGGCGGCGAGAATGACGACGAGCGTCGCGCGCCCCCTCCCGCCCCGCTGACGGAGATGCCTGATGCTACCCGCCATCGGACACCAACACCTCTCGTCGCGGCACGCCGGGCGCCAGGAGGAAGATGCGCCTGGCGCCGAAGCGGTCGCCGAGCCAGCCGGAGGCGGGGATGAAGACCGCGAGGCTGACCAGGTAGGCGACGACCAGCGCGTCAATCGCGGCGGTGGGCACACCGAACTGGCGGCTCAGCGTGGGGAGGGCGACATTGACGATCGTCGAGTCCAGGATGCTCGTGAGCATCGCGCAGACGTAGACGACGCCGACGACGATCCGCTGGTCAATCTGGCGATGCGGCAAAGGATGCGCTCCCGGACGAATGTATCGCGGCCCGCCGAATAGCGAGAGGATAGCACATGCATGTCGAGCCGGGCATGGCGGTATCATTGCGCATGCGGGGCGACGCCGGGGACTGCCCGGTCGCGGATGCATGGATGAATGAGGAGGGAGACATGGAAGATTTCGGCATCTTCAACCCCCGCTTCGTGCAGCGGCTGAAGGAGGACTGGGAGCAGACGAAAGCGGAGGTGCGCAAGGCGACCGCGCCGATCCTCGGCGAGGCGGAGCGCGTCATCGGGGGCGCCTTCCGCCCGCCCGCGACCGGGCCGACCACCCCGCTCGACGGCTGCGAGTGGCGGCTGGTGTCCGACGACGAGGAGGCGCTGCGCGAGCGGCTGGAGCGCGCCATCGCCGATCTGACGATGGTGAAGAGCAGGACGGTGACGCTCGACGCCCCCGGCACCCCGGCGGCCGCGTTCACGGTGCGGGTGGTGCTGACGGACGAGACGACATGGCAGGCGCGGGTGCCGGTGACGGCGTTGGCGCGGGCGACCGAGGCGGAATTGCGGCTCTGGGCGCTGCGGCTGGCCGGGAAGGCGCGGCAGTGAGGGGACCGGCGGCATGATCGCCCTGGGCTTCGCGCTCGGTCACAATCTCCACGCGCTCTTGCGCGCCCACGCCCTGCCCGTCATCGCCTTCATCGTCTTCTTCGAGGAGTTGGGCCTGCCCAGCCCCCTGCCCGGCGAACTGATGATGCTGCTCGCGGGGGTGCAGGCGGCGCAGGGCATCTACCCGCTCTGGCTCGTCCTGCTCGTGCAGGAGGTCGCCGCCCTCGTCGGCGGGAGCGGCCTGTATGCCGCCTGCCGCCGCGTCGGCCGCCCCCTCGTGCTGCGCTACGGGCGCTACCTGCACCTGCGGGCGGAGACGCTCGATCGCGCCGAGGGGCTGATTCGCCGCCGAGGATTCGGGGCGGTCGCCGTCGGGCGCGTCATCCCCGGCGTCTGCATCGTTGTGCCGATCGCGGCGGGCGTCCTCGACATGCCGTACCGGCTCTTCCTGCCCGCCTTCGCCGTCGGCGTCCTCGGATACATCGGCGCGCTGACGCTCACGGGTTATCTGGTCGGCCCGTTCGCCCTCACCCTGTTCGAGCGGATCACGCCGCCCGTCGGGGCGCTGCTCTCCTGGGGCGTCCTCATCGTCCTGCTGGTGGCGGCGCACCGGCTCGCGGTGCGCATCCCGCCCCCGCCGCGCATCCCGCACGGAGCGGCGGGCGTCGCCGCGCTCGCGGGCGGCTTCGCGGGGCTGGCGGGCGTGCTGGCGGCGAACGGCGCGATTGACGCGATCCGCTGGACGGAGCATCTCATCGCGGGGGCGTCGCCGCTCGCCGCGACGGGCGTGGGGACCGGGTGGCGGCTGTTGCTCGGTTGGCCGCTCTTCCTGCTCGCGGCGTGCGGCCTCGGCGCGCTGGACGACCGGCTGATCCGGCGCGGCGTGCCGTTCGCCGCCCGCACGGCGCTCCTCGCCGTCGTGCCGCTGCTGCTGACCGTCCTCGTCGCCTACCCGCTGGCGGAGGGGCATCCGGTGCGGTGGGCGCGAGCGCGCGACGCCTTCCTGCTCGGCGTGGAAGCGGCGCGCTGGGCGGGGTTCGGCATCGCGCTCCATCTCGTCCTGCCGCGCATCGTGGCCGGGCAACCGGCGCACGATGCACACCAACCGGAGGGGGCGGAGATGCCGTCGCCGCAACTCCCGGCGCGGCAATGAACGGCCCGGCGCGGCGGATCACCGGGAAGTGCGACCCCGAACACCGCGACGCGGGCGGGCGCGCCAGATCAGGTTGACGAACGCCGCGAGGCGGGCGAGCGCGAGCAGCGCGCAAATCGTCCAGATGAGCCGAAAATCATCGCGATAGGAGAGGACGACGCCGAAGACGACGCCCGCGAGCGTCGCGCCGATCTGCGCGACCGTCGCCATCAGCGCCACGACACGAGCCGTCTCGCCCGCGTCGAATCGCTCGCCGGCGAAGAGCATGAGCGGCGCGGTGGTCGCCGCGAGGCTCACGCCCATCAGGATCGTCAGGGCGAGGACAGCCCCGATCGGCTGCCGGGGGATGAGCAGGAGATAGCAGCAGGCGGCGAGCGCCGAGCCGCCCAACACGACGCCGACCCGGCCGCGCGGCAGGTCCGCGAGCAGGCCGACGAGCGGGGCCGCGACGAGCAGCGCGATATTCGAGAGCGACGAGAGCGTCCCGGCGCGCACGGTGGACGAGCCGAAGGTTTCCGTCAGGTAGGTGGGGAGCCAGATGAGCAGGCCGTAACTCGCCAGCATCCCCGTGAAACTGATGGCGAGCAATTGCCAGAAATCCGGCCGCCAGCCAAGCCCGGTGCGCGCCCCCGCGATCCGCGGGGCCGCCCGCTGCGGCGGTGCGTCCGGGAGCATGACGAGCGCGACGGCCAGCACCAGCGCGGTGAAAATCGGCAGCGTGAACAGCCCGCCGGTGATGCCGAACCGCGCGGCGCCGACCGGCACGAGGATCAGCGCGCCGACCGCGCCGAGGCCCGCCCCGGATTGCAGCAGCCCCATCACGCGCCCCCGCTCCTCGCGCGCGAAGAGCGTGATGCCGAGTTTCATCGCCGGTGTGTAGAGGAACGCCCCCGTCGCGCCGAGCAGGAAGCGGGCAACGAGCGCGAGGGCGTACTCGCGCGTCCCCGCGAAGAGCGCCGAGAAGAGCGCGCTGGACGCCAGCCCGATCAGGAGCAGGAAGCGGGCGTTGAAGCGGTCGCCGACGAGGCCGACGATGGCCTGGAAGACCGCGTAGCCGAAGACATAGGCGGCGAAGAGCGTGCCGACGCCCGCGTAATCCACGCCGAACCGGCCCTGCAGGTCGGTGAACAGCGGCACGACGCCGGTGCGCTGGGCGTTGTGGACGACGAGCATCGCGGCAAGCAGCGCCACCGTCACCGGTTTCGCGGTGTATGCCGTGCGGTAGAACGGGCGGCGCGGCGGGTATGCCGCATCGGCGATGCCGTTCACGGGGTATGACGCGCGACGAACGCATGGGCGTTGGCGTTCCGGTCATGGACCGACTCGAAGCGTTCGATGCCCCCGGCAGTGATCCTCGGCATACCATCCTCCCCGTACCGCCCCGCTCCGGCGGAAGCTGCCATCCGCGTGCCCGGTCATCCCCCCAATCGGGTGATGAAGCGCGGCCGATCCGGCACGCCGGTTTGATCCGTCCCCGCCGCGCTCCGATACGCCGAAACGACCGCATCGGCGATCACGGCATACCCCGCGTCGGTGGGATGGACGTCGGACTCGGCATCCAGCACATGCGTCAAGGCGCCGCCCCGCCCCGCGAAGAGCGGGAAGAGATCAACCGTCGCCAGCGTCACCCCGCGCGCGGCGGCGACCGGCTGCGCGGCGGTCACGGCCCCCGTGATGATCGTGTTCAGCCCCTGCACCGCCACATTCGTGCGCTGCTCGATGGTGCTGTTCGTGCCAACCGCGTAGGGATTCGGATAGGTCAGGACGATGATCCGCGTCCCCGGCTGCGCCGCCGCGACGAGCGCGGCGACGATGCGCGGCATGTTGACCACGGTCTCCCCGCGCAGCGCCCCCTGAACGGCGGCGAGACAGGGATCGCTGACAAGCGCCGCGCCCGCGCAGGGTTGCCCTGGGCCGAGCAGGCGCAAAATGTCGTTCCCGCCGATATCGAGCGTGACGAGATTGACGCCGCCCGTGGAGAGCAACTGAACGGTGCGCGCCAGTTGCGACTCACCCCGGCCGCCGCGCGTCGCGAAATCGCCGATCAGATCGGCGCTCGTCGCACCGGGGTCGGCGAGATTGAGCGCGCCGACGGTGGTGCGGGCGGCGGTCAGGGCGGCGGTGAACCGGCCGACATAGCCGTCGGTGGCCGGATCGCTCGCTCCGATCCCGTAGG
Organism: Chloroflexia bacterium; assembly: GCA_025924435.1. The sequence continues at coordinate 13,260 of JAICIL010000046.1, forward strand.
CGTACGAGTCGCCAAGGGCGACGTACCGGATTGCCGCCGCATCATCCGCCGCGACCGGCGTGCCGATCCCGACGCAGAGCGTCACCACGAGTGCACAGATCAGGGCCAACCGGGGCATCGCACGATCCTTCCTCGACAACAACCTCTCCCTCCCGACGATGGCGAACGCCGTCGCGGTGCATCATACCGGGAATCCGCCAAATTTGTCTCGCGGACACCAATCGCGGGCACCGACCGCCACAATAGATTTTTGCTCGCCCGTGAGGCGCAACCGCGGGCAATCTCCCTCGTTTCATGAATGTACGCAATCTTCGGATGATCGGCACTCCCCCATTTAACCACGAAAGGGACTATGCCATGCCGCGACTGCTTCGCTATGTGTCGGGTGTGCGCCTCATTGCCGACCCGTATGATCTCCGGCTCTGGCATTTCGCGATCCGCGGCAAACGCTATGATCTGCACGCGCGCGGCGGATCGTTCGTCCTCCAGGAGGACGGCGGCGCGCCGCTCGGCCGCTTCAGCGACTGGACGCACGCCGTTGCCCACGCGCGCGAGCACGCCCACACCGCGAGCACCGAGCGCATCCCGACGATCCCGCCCCGCATGGGCGTGATACCAACGCGATAGCGATCACGCGGCGAGTAAACACAGGCTGGGCATTACGCGCAGTTGGCGACATTTTCTTGTGGTAGCAGGCTTTCCAGCCTGCCTCCCCAGTAGGCCGCTCACCGCGCGGTTTATGCATGCCGCTCCCAGGGCGGCTTGCGGCGTGGGCCGGATTGTGGCATGGTGGCTGCTGTTCCGCAGGGACGCATCGGATCGTTCAGGCAGGAAAGGCAGGCCCCGGTGAGTGATCGTCACGACGCCCCGCGACCGATCCGCCTCGGTGTGATCGGCACCGGCCTCGCGGTCGAGCAACTGCACTGGCCCGCGCTGGTGCGGATGCCGGAGCGCTTCGCCATCGCCGCGTTCGCGAATCACAGCCGCCCGAAGGCGGAGCGCTTCGCCGGGTACAGCGGCGCTTCGATGGACGATTATCACGCGGACTATCGCGACTTGCTGCGCCGCGACGATGTCGAGGCGGTCCTCGTCTCGCTGCCCATCCCGCTCAACTACCGGGTGACGCGCGATTGCCTGGCGGCGGGTAAGCACGTCATCTGCGAGAAACCGACGGGCGTTGACGAGGCGGAGGGGCGGGCGTTCGTCGCCCTGCAAGCGGCATACCCGGATCGCACGGCGCTGATCGCGGAGAACTGCTTCTACCGCGACGATCTCCGCCTCGCCCGCTCACTCCTCGACGCGGACGTGATCGGCCGCGTGCATCTCATGACATGGCGGATGGTCAATCAGACGGTGCCGATACCGGGCCGCTTCTCCAACACCCCGTGGCGGCACCATCCGGCCTATCGCGGCGGGGCGCACCTCGACGGCGGCGTCCACCACACGGCGCAGATGCGCATGCTCTGCGGGGAGGTGCGGCAGGTGGACGGCGCGATCCAGTTCGCCAACACAACGATTGACGCGCCCTCCGATCTGACGCTCAATCTGCGGTTCGCGAGCGGCGCGATCGGCAACTACACCGCCTGCTACCCGGACATCCCCGTGCCGCCCGAACCGAACGAGATGCGGCTCTACGGGACGGAGGGCGTGATGGCCCTCGGCGGGCAGGCGAGCGGCCGACAGGTCGCCATCTACCGCCCGGACGGTCGCGTCGAGGAGCATCGTTTCGCGGACATAGATAGCGGCTATTACGGCGAATTCCTCAATTTCTCCGAGGCGATCATCCACGGCGCGCCCGTTGTCGCCACCATCGAGCAGAATTTCCGGAATATGCTGATCGTCCTGCGCGGCCTCGATTCCGCCGAGCAGGGGCGCGCGATCACGCTCGATGACGCGCCGGACGCGGCGAATGTGCCGTTGTGGCGTCCGCGCGGGGCGACCGGCCTCTTCGACGGGCTGCCCGGCCACTGCACGACCGAAACCCGGCGATGGATGGGCCGGGGGTAATCCGGCCCGGCAGCGGTGCCCCGAACGAGGCGGCAACGATCCTGCATACGAACAAGCGAATCGCCTCCGCAACAATGGCGAGGCGTCGTGGGGGGATCGTGCCGTGATCGTGCTGGGGACCGAACTGACCGACACCTTCCATTTCCTGCTCGACGCCCATCCGCTGATCGTCATCGCCGCGCTCATCTTCATCGAGGAGGTGGGGGTGCCCAGCCCCGTCCCCGGCGACCTGATGATGCTGCTGGCCGGGGTGGAGGTCGCGCAGCACCGGCAGCATCTCTGGGTCGTCCTGCTCGTGCAGGAACTCGCCACGGTCGCGGGCGCCAGCACGCTGTTCGCCTTCTCGCGCCGCGTCGGTCGCCCTTTCGTGGCGCGCTACGGCCGGTTCATCCATCTGACGCCGGAGCGGCTGGGGCGGGTGGAGACGGCGATGCGGCGGCACGGCCCGTGGTCGGTGGTGGCGGGGCGGCTGATCCCCGGCCTGCGCATCATCACCCCGATTGCCGTGGGGGTGCTCGGCGAGCCGTTCCTGATCTTCCTGCCCGCGCTCGCCTTCGGCGGATTCCTGTATATCCTCGCGCTGACGCTCACCGGGGTCTACTTCGGCCCCGCCGCGCTCGATACCTTCGAGGGAATCTCCCTCCCCGTCGCCGCGATCTGCTCGTTTATCGCGCTCGGCGTGCTGCTCTTCGTCGCGCGGAAGGCGCGTGGGGCATTGCGCGAGGAGCGGGGGCTTTTCCTCGGCGTGATCGCGGGCGTCGTCGCGCTGCTCGCGATCAACGGGATCGTCGGTCTCCTCCGCTTCGGGTTCCATCTCATCGGCAAGGCGGACCTCCTCGCGTCAACGAATGCGAGCAGCGGCTGGCGGCTGCTGCTCAGTTGGCCCGTCTTCCTCCTGATCGCGAGCATCATCGGCGCCGCCTACCACGCCTTCGACCTGCATCGCTGGCCGCCCCCGGCGCGCATCGCGCTCCTCTCCGTGCCGCCCATCATCATCACCGCGCTGGTATTGGATCCGCTTCTCGAAGGGCACGGGCCGGGACTGGCGCGGCGGCGCGACGAGGTGCTGCTCGCGGTGGAGGTGGTGCGCTGGCTGGCGTTCGGCCTGGCGCTCAATGCGCTGGTGCCGGCGAGCGCCCCGCCCGACCCCACGGATCGCGGGCAAACACCGCTGCATCGAACGCCGCTGCCATCTTCCAAGGAGGTAGTCTGGTAGCGGAAACGCCCACCGCGCGCCGCGCACCGCGCTACCTGATTACGACCGTCTGCTGCGTCTCGGTGAAGGCGTCGTCGCCCCGCGCGAGCGCCTTGATCGTGATGGTGTGCGGCCCGTCGCTCAACCCCGCCAGCGAGACCATGCCGATATACCCGGAGTGCAGGAATGCCTCGCCGCCGAGTTGCGCGGAGACATCGTTGCGACCCGACCCGTATTCGGCCCATGTGCTCCGGTTGCCGTCAACGCCGATCAGCACGCCGCGCACCGGGCCGCGATCCACCGGATCAATGGACCACCCGACGACGGTCATCGCGTCGCTCGGATAGTCGTGCCGGGCGACGACGACCGGTGCGTCGGCCGTCGCCGGGTGATTGCCGATCGTGTCAACGGCGACGACCGCCCGCCCCGCCGAGGGCGCGATGCTATCCAGCCGTGGTGGCGGAGCCGCCGCGATCCCCCCGGCGAAATGGAGCGTGGCGAAGATGAGGGCCAGCGCGCCGCCCGCGGCGATATTCCCCTGCCGGGCGATCATCGCGAGCGAGAGGCGCGGCGCGCGACGGCCCTGCCTGGGGTCAGCGCTCACCCGTCGTTTCCCATCGCGGGCGCTATGCCGATCCCAGAACCCGACAATCGCCCGACGGCAGGGTACCTCGACCGCCGACCATCCGACATACGCCACCAGCAGGACAATCGTCCAATAGCCGGAGTAGAGCAGCCAGGGCGGGAGCGCGACGAACGGGCCGGGATGGATGACGTAGTAATGGCAGACGAGCAGGTGGAGCAGATAGAGCGAGAAACTGATCTCGCCGAGGAGCACGAGCGGGCGCCGGGAGAGGAGCCGCGCCACCGAGCCCCACTCGAACGCCATCACGCAGATCAGCGCGGCGAACGGCAGGCAGACGAAGCCGCTCGACGCGAGCCACGCCTCGCCCCCCGGCCCAACGATCCCCACATGCCCCGCGCGGCGCGCCCACGCCCCGCTTTCGAGCATGACGCCGAACGTCACGGCGAGGATCGCGACTTCGAGCGCGGTGCCGACCCGGCGGCCGGGGCGGATGCGCGGGCGGAGGTATCGCCAGAGATGCGCGGTCGCCACGCCGATCACGAATTCCCAAAGGCGCGCGAGGGGGAAGAAATAGACGACATCGCGCGCCTCCGCCCCGCGCGGGAGATGCGCCAGCCCGCGATTGGCGACGAGGATCGCCCCGCACGCGAGGAGGCAGGAGGCGGCCAGTTTGACGCGCCAGGTGCGCCGCCATCGCCAGAGCAGGAGCGGGAAACAGAGATAGAAGAAGAGTTCGACGGAGAGGCTCCACGACACGCCGTTGAACGCCGTTTGCACCCGGTACACCGGCACCCACGCCTGGAGCAGGAAGAGCGTGAGCAGCCCCGCGCCGTGCGTATCGCGCGACACCGAATCGCGATACCACGCGGGCAGGACGATCACATAGAGCAGGAAGGCCGCCACATGCAGCGGCACGATCCGGGCGAGGCGCGCGACGAGGAACCGCCGCGCCCCGCGCGGATCGAGCGACGGATAGGCGTACGTCAGGATGAAACCGGAGAGTACGAAGAAGAAGCAGACGCCCTGCGTGAGGGTGAACCGCGCGAGCGGCTTGATCGCGCCGAAATATCCTTGCGCATGGAGCATGACGATCATCGCGGCGGCGAAGAAGCGGAGCGAGGTCAGCGCGTGCAGTTTGGGTGTCGCGGCTTTCGCCGCCGTCCGGGGCGTCGTGGGCGGCGACACGGTGCGTGCCCGCGCGGCCATCGCGGGTGCGTGAACAACTGAAGTCATTGACCTTCCTTGCGTCCCGGTTGCCGCACCGCTCCGCAGCCTAGCGGGAACCGCCCCATCGGTCAAGGGCAACGGCGGCCCCTCGTCGCAAATTTGGGGCCAAGGTGATTCGTACTGTCCAAAGGGTCAGCACGAAACTGTCCCGATAGGCGAAGTCTCGCGCGCCGCGGTTCGCCATACTGGAAACAGATGCAGGGGCGGGTGATGAGCGGGGGGAGGGGCGAGGATGGAAGCCATCGTCACGAGTACGCACGAGATGATCTGGGTGGAGCAGGCGCGCCAGGGGGACGCCTCGGCCTTCGCATCGCTCCTGGGCCGCTACGAGCGGCAGATTTACGGCTTCACCTACCGCATGATGGGCGGCAATGCCGCCGACGCGGACGACCTCACGCAGGAGACGTTCATCAAGGCGTATCGCGCCCTGCCGCGCACGGCGGATGTGCTGCATGTTTCCGCGTGGTTGCACCGGATCGCCGCCAACAGTTGCCGCGACGAGTTGCGCCGCCGGCGGCGCACCGCCTGCCAATCCTGGGATCCGGCCATCCACGAACCGATCATGCACGTCGGCGCGGAGGAGAATCCGGAAGCGCTGATGCTGCAAAAAGAAGCGGACGAATGGGTGCAGGCCGTGCTCAATCGCATGAAGCCGCGCAACAAGCAGGCGCTCACGCTGCGCGAGTACATGGGGATGTCGTGCGAGGAGATCGGCGCGGTCATGGGCATCTCGCACAAGGCCGTGAAATCCACCCTCTTCCGGGCGCGCGATGAGTTCCGCTGCGTCGCGGCAACGATGCGGTAGCGTCGCCCCCGGTACACACCCGCGGACTGCGTCACATGATCCTTCACGTAGACTGGCATTCACGGGTGGCAAACGCGCGTGTAGCGTAGCCAACGACTGCTGGCGCGGGGTGTAGAATGGGGCGGTGGTGTGGCGCTTGCTGTGCTGTCTGGGTGAGACCGATCGTCCGCCGATCACGGAGCATGAGGAGGCAGCCCGATGACCGACCGCACACCAACCAGGACGACGAATCTCGACCGCTACGGCAGCGTGGCTCTGCCGTGGAGTCGGGCGCACAGCGAACTCGCCAAAGGTTCAACCGGCCCCGACACCACCCACTTCCTCGGCACGATCGGTCCCGATGGCCGCCCACACGTCGCCGGGGTCGGGGCCGTGTGGTTCGACGGCGATCTCTACTTCACCAGCAACCTCGCCGCGCGCAAGGCCCGCAACCTGGCGGCGAACCCGGCCTGCACGATCGCCGTCAAGCTG
>JAICIL010000047.1 GCA_025924435.1 Chloroflexia bacterium
CGATGTCGAGCGGTCGGTGAAGCAGTTGGGCGAGTGGATGCACCGATTCACGGCGGCGGTGATCGGCCCCGGCCTCGGGCGGGAGGAGGAGACGGAACATTTCCTCGCCCGCCTGCTCGGCATCGGCGAGGCGCGCAGCCGCCCGCAACTCGGCTTCGGCGGCGCATCGCCGTCGGCATCGCGCGGGCCGGCCCTGCCGGAGTCGCTGCCGCTGCTGATTGACGCGGACGGCCTGAACTGGTTGTCCGGTGTCGAGCGATGGTGGGAGCAGATCCGCAACCCGACGATCGTCACGCCGCATCCGGGGGAGATGGCGCGGCTGACGAAGCGGGAGCCGGACGAGATCAAGCGCGAGCCGTGGCGGATCGCGACCGAATTCGCCGACGAGTGGCGGAAGGTCGTCGTGCTCAAGGGCGGCCCGACCGTCGTCGCGGCGCCGGGCGGCGCGCTCTGGGTCGCGCCGGGCGGTAATCCCGCCCTCGCGACGGCGGGCACGGGCGACGTGCTCGCGGGCGCGATCGGCGGGTTCCTCGCGCAGGGTCTCAGCCCGCTCGACGCCGCGATTTGCGGCGTCCATGTCGGCTCCCGCGCGGCGGAGCGCGCGGCGGACATGGTTGGTGTCCATGGCATGGTCGCCCCCGATCTCCTGCCCCGGATCGCGGACGCATTGCGCGACATCCTGGGAGTCTGAGGGGTGACGCATGGGACGCCCGCGAGTGCCGATCACCGGCGCTCGTTCGCGACGGTTGACCTCGGCGCGATTGCCAATAATGTGCGGGTCATCCGCCGCATGCTGCCGCCCGGTTGCGCGTTCGGCGCCGTCGTCAAGGCCGATGGGTACGGCCATGGCGCAATCCCCGTCGCGCGGGCGGCCATCGCCGGGGGTGCGTCGTGGCTGATGGTCGCGACGGTTCCCGAGGGCATCGAACTGCGCAATGCGGGCCTGGCGGATGTACCGATCCTCATCCTCGGCCCAATCGCCGCCGAAGAGACCGAGGACCTCGTGCGCGCCGGGCTCACGCCGACCATTGACGCGGGTTCGCCGGTCGCGGCGATCGCGGCAGCCGCCCGTCGGCATGGTCGCGCGCCGTACGGGGTGCATGTCAAGGTTGATACCGGCATGGGCCGCTTCGGCGTCGCGGCGTCGCGGGCGGTTCCGTTTCTGCAATCCCTGCATGGCGGCCCGGATATCGCCGTCGCCGGGATTGCGACGCATTTCGCGACGGCGGATGTGATTGCCGATCCGTTTCTGCACGAGCAGGAGGCGCGATTCGCGGCCATCCTCGCCGCGTTGGAGCGCGCGGGCATCCGCCCGCCGGTCGCCCATGCCGCGAACTCCGGCGCGGCGCTCCAGGGTGTCGGCTGCCGGGATCTGGTCCGCGTCGGCATCGCGCTCTACGGCATCCCGCCCGCGCCGGATTTCCCGATGCCCGGCGATCTCGTGGCGGCGCTCGCGGTGCGGAGCCGCGTCGCGCGCGTCTTCGATCTTGCGCCGGGCGACAGCGTCGGCTACGGCCGGACATTTACCGCCGCGACGCCGACGCGCGCGGCGCTGGTCCCCGTCGGGTACGCGGATGGCCTGCCCCGCTCGGCGTCCAACCGGGGGCATCTGCTGATCGGCGGGCGTCGCTGCCCGCTGATCGGCAATGTCTCGATGGATCAGTGCGTCGTCGCGTTGCCGGGCGGGCGCGATGTCGCCGTGGACGATCCGGTCGTGATTGTCGGGAAACAAGGGGACGCGGAGCGGACAGTCTCGGCCCTCGCGCGCGACGCGGGCACGATCGCCTACGAAGTGGCGGTCCGCTTCGGCGCGCGGCTGCGCCGGGAGTACATTGCGGAAAATTAGTGTCGGTATCGCGGCATCTACCGGATCGCGCGGTGCGTGATGTATACTGTGGACGAACGTACGGCAATACGACGCATGGGGATGAGGAAGAGCGGATGACGACCGTGCTGATCGTCGAGGATAACGAGCGCAACATGCGCCTGATGCGCCTGCTTTTGCGCCCGCTCGGGTATCAATTGCTCGAAGCCGTTGACGGCAGGGAAGCCCTCGCGACCCTCGAAAGCACGACGCCGGACATCATCCTCGTTGATATTCAACTCCCCGATGTGGACGGCCTGGAGATCACACGCCGCCTGCGGAAAGAACCGCGTTTCGCCACCACGCCGATTGTCGCCCTCACCGCGTATGCGATGCCGGGCGATCGCGAGATGTTCCTGCGCGCCGGATGCACCGGGTACGTCGCCAAACCGATTGACACGCGCGCCTTCCCGGAGATTATCGCGTCGTACTTGCACGACGGCGCGACTCCCCCGGTGCCCGAAGGGACGCCGACCGAATGATCCGCGTTAACGAGCGTGCGGTGGCGGAAACAGACGCCGGTATCGCCCGCGTCGAGGCGTGGATTGACGCGCACCCCGATCTCTGGCGGCAGTGGGGCGAGATGTGGCGCGGCGCGACCGGCGACGCGCTCCGCGTGGAGGGCGTTTCGTCGGTCGGCTTCACGATCGCGGCGCCGATTGGCGGGGGCGGGCAGACCTTCGCGCTGCTCGGCAGCGCGTCCGGGGGCGACGGATGCGAGCCGCTGCTGCGGGCGATCGCGAACCTCATCGGCGACGCGCTGGCGATGGAAACCGAACTGGACACGATGACCGATGAGTTGGTGGATTCGTACGACCAACTCACCTTCCTCTATGAAATTGCCCGGATGCTCTCGACGACCGCGACGCTCGCGGAGGCGCTCACCGCCCTGCTCGCGCAGGCGCGGCACATCGTCGGCGCGGATGGCGGCGCGCTGGTCATCGAACAGGCCGAGAAGCCGATGGTCGTCTTCACGGATGGCCTCGTGCCCGGTGAGGATTTCCTCATCGCCGCGCATCGCGTCGCCACGGGGGCGGACCGGCCGCTCGTTGCGAACGACGCGGCGGCGGTCGCGGCGACGGTCGGCCGGCGGGCGGACGCGGCCACGAGCATCGTCGTCGCGCCGATTGTCACGCCGCAGGGTGTGGCGAGTGCGGCCTGCTTCGGCGCGACGAAGCCGGGCGGATTCACCGCCGGGAACCGGAAACTGATGCAGGCCGTGGCCGAACAGACCATCGCTATCGCCGGGCAGTTCGCGCTCCAGGAGGAGCAAATCCGGCGGAGCCGCCTCGCACGCGATCTCGAACTCGCCGCGCAAATCCAGACCGCGCTGCTGCCCGGCTCGTTCCCCGCCCGCCCGCGCGTCTCGGTCGTCGCGACGATGGTCCCCGCGAGCGAGGTCGGCGGGGATTTCTACAACCATCCCGACGACCGCGCCGCGCAGAGTGACGTGCTGGCGTTTGCCATCGGCGATGTCGCGGGGAAGGGCGTCGCCGCCGCGCTGATCACCACGGTCTGCCTCAGCGCGATGCGCGCGGAGATCCGGCACGTCGCATCGCCCGCGCAGGCGCTCCAATCGGTGCAGGGCTTCATCCAGGATGAGTTGTCGCGCATTGACTCGTTCGTCACGTGCATCCTCGCCACGTACGACCCGTCGTCGCGGCGGCTCGAGTACGCGAACGCCGGGCACACCGCGATCCTCCGCTGGCGGGCGCGGGAGAAGGGGATCGAGGCACTGGGGGCGACGGGCCTGCCGCTCGGTGTGGACATCGGCGTCGCCGTCGAGAACGCGACCGCGACGCTCGATCCCGGCGATGTCCTGCTCTTCTACACCGACGGCGTGACCGAAGCGGCCGCGCCGGACGGTGAACTTTTCGGCGACGCACGGCTGCGCGCCCTGCTGGCGGAATGCGCCGATCGGGAGCCGACCGAGATTCGCGACACGATTCTGGCGCAGGTGCGCGCCTTCGCGCCGGTGCAGCGCGACGACATTACGCTCCTCATCGTGAAAGCGGAGGCGTGATCGCATGCCCACGCACGAGCGCGATCTCATCTTCCGGTTCCCCGCGTCGTTGCAGTATCTGACGGCGCTGCGCGATGCGGTGCACGCCTTCTGCGTTGATTGCCTCGAATCCGAGGCGTACGAGGAGCAGGTATACCAACTGCAACTGGCCGTCTCCGAGCTGGCGACGAACATCATCAAGCATGCCTACCGCGACCGTCCGCCGGGGGCCGTCGAACTGCGCGCCCGGGGCGTTGGCCGCGCGGTGACGCTGGACTTTTTCGACACCGGCGCGGCATACCGGATGAAACCGCCGACGCTGCCCGACCTGGAGCGGCTCGCGGAGGGCGGCTATGGGTCGTTCATCATTCACCAATCCGTTGATCGCGTGGCGTATGATCGCGCCGGCGAGCGCAACCATTGGCGGCTGGAAAAGCAATTCACGGAAAAGCGAGGCGAGTAGATGGATGTCACCGTGACGGTCGAAGAGGGGATCGCCATCATCGCGATGGAGGGGCATCTCGACGCGCTCTCCGCGCCCCACGCGAAAGAAGCGTTCCGCGAGTACGGCACGGGCGAGTACCACGCGGTGGTTGATCTGGCGAACGTCTCGTTCATTGACTCCTCCGGCCTTGCCTCGCTCATCTCGGGGCTGAAGACCTTCCGCTCGCAGGGGAAGCAGTTCCGCCTCGCGGCGGTGCAGCCGAATGTGCGCCAGGTGCTGACGCTGACGATGCTCGACCGGGCGTTCGATATCGCGCCGGACGTGCGGGCCGCGGTGAATTCAATCGGCGCGTAGCGCATAGGTGATTGAGGTGCCGCGTGGCGAACGTCCTCGTTGTTGACGATAACCCGGTCAATCTGCGGGTTTGCCGGCTCATCCTCGAGCGGTACGGCCACGCCGTCGAGACGGAGACAAGCCCGGTCGCCGTCCTCGCGCGCATGGCGACGCATGTGCCCGACGTCCTCATCACCGACCTGATGATGCCGATTCTCGACGGTATCGAACTGACGCGGCAGATCCGCGCGCTGCCGACGGGGCGCGACCTGCCGATCATCGTCCTGACCGCGCGGGGCGAGGAGTCGGATCAGGATCGCGCGATGGAGGCGGGGGCGACGGATTTCCTCACCAAGCCCGTCAGTTCCGGCGTGCTGACCGCCGCGGTGAACGACGCCCTGACGACACCCTCGCAATAGGTTGCCTGTTACCGCTTCTGGCCCATCTGGCGCAGCGCGGTGAGCACGCGCTCCTCGACCGTCATCCCCTCGGCGATCTCCGCGTCGCGCAACGCGGTGTAGGCTTCGGTGGCCGAGTAGCCGAGCGCCTGGAGCGCGGCGATCACCTCGGCGCTGTCGTCGCGCTGTTGCGAGGACGGGCCGCCGCTCACCGGGAGCGCGCCGCCGACGAGCGCGTCCAACTTGCCGCGCAATTCGAGGACGAGCCGACCGGCGGTCTTTTTGCCGATGCCGGGGACGCGCGCGAGGGCGTCAATATCGCCCGCCGCGATCGTTTGCAGCACGATATCGGGTTCGCCCGAACCGCAGATGTTGAGCGCGACCTTCGGCCCGACGCCGGTGACGCCGAGCAGCAGGCGAAAGAGGCCAAGTTCGGTCTCCGTCGTGAAGCCGTACAGCGCGATCTGGTCTTCGCGCAGATAGAGATGCGTCACGAGCCGAACCGGCGTGCCGTCGCGCGGGAGCGCGCCGAGCGTCGTGTGCGAGACGGCGATTTGCAGGGTGATCGGGCCGACTTCGAGGAAGATACCATCGGGGAGCACGCCGACGACCACGCCACGGACACCGGCGAGCATGGATGCCTCCTACTCGCCCTGCGTCGGCGTGACGTGGCGCATATCGGGGTCGTTGTACAGGCGCGGCAGCATGTCGTACGGCGACCATTCGTTGCTCTGGCCGTACTTCCCCGCATACTGCGCGTCCGTCTCGCCGACTTCGAAAAAGAGGATTTGCGCCACACGGAGGCCGACGGGCAATTCAATCGTCGCGTGCGAGTGGTTCGTGATCTCCATCGTCCAGCGCGCGATGTAGCCGACATCGCCGACGCCCGCGCACTTGCAGACGCTCATGCACGAGCGCCCGATGCTCGAACGCGCCCGCATCGAGGTCGTATAGCCGTTCCGGCCGCCGACCACTTCGAGCGTATGGGCGAGGATCGTGTCGCCGGGGCGGACGGCGATGATGCCATCGGCGCGAATCGGCTCGCCCCAGAACTTCTTCGTCTGCTCCTCGGAGAGGAAACTGACCGTTTGCATGTTCCGGTTCGGCTCGAAATACCACTCGCCGAGCCGCACGTCGTACGAGTTTGTGCCCAGTTGGCGCGGCTCGAACGGCTCGATCACGATGTCGCCGGTTTCCATCGCCTGCCGAATGCGACGGTCTGAGAGCAGCACGTACCCCTCCTAGCCTCCTAACGGAACAGGAAGACGAGGACGATCACCGCGATGATCGCGACAACGGCGACGATGATGCCGATGAGCGCCGCGACGGGCATCCCCCTCTTGCTCGGCACGGCGGGCAGCCGATCCGTCGCCGCTTCGGAGAGCGTCATCGGCGGCGCGACCGGCGCGGAGAGCGGGGCCATCTCGCGCGTCGCCTTGACGATGACGACCGAGACATTGTCCGACGCGTTGCGATGATTGGCGAGGTCAACCAGTTCGTTCGCGGCCTGCTCCGGCGGGAGCGCCTGGACGACCTGCTTCATCTCGGCGTCCTCGACGATGCCGTGCAGGCCGTCGGAGCAGAGCAGGACGACATCGTCCGCCATCAGGTCCACCTCGAAAATGTCCACGTCCACGCGCTGCCGCTGGCCCAGCGCGCGCGTGATGACGTTGCGCTGTCGGCTGTTCTTCGCCTGTTCCGCCGTCATCTGCCCGGCGCGAACCGCCTCGGCCACGAGGGAGTGATCCTTCGAGATTGGCGTCATCTGCGTCCGACCCCGCGCGAGATAAGCGCGGCTGTCCCCGACGTTCCCGATCACCAGCGTCGCGCCCCGGACAACCCCGGCGACGAGCGTCGTCCCCATCGCCCGATCGGTGTCCTCGCTCTGGCTGAGGCCGCGCTCGTAGACCGCCTCGTTCGCCAGGCGAACGGCACGCTTCAGGGCGGCCGGAATCTCCGTCGTGTCGCTGCCGTAGTAGGTATGGAAGAGCGTCTCGATGGCGAGCGCGCTGGCGACTTCGCCCTGCTCGTTCCCGCCGACGCCGTCGGCGACCGCGAAGAGGTAGCCGCTCTCCGCAAAGGGGATGGTCTGCGGCAAGTCCTGCCAGGTGCCGACCGCGTCCTGGTTATTCGCCCGGACCCGCCCGGTGTCGGTCCGCGCCCCCACCCAGAGATGGAACTCACCGTTCGGTGACGCCCCGGTCCCGACCGCTTCGCTCACGCCTGCCCTCCACATTCAGCAATGAGCAATGAGCGACGAGCAATGAGTGATTTGGGATGCGCGGCGCTCCTGCATGTATCCCCTCGTTGCTCATTGCTCATTGCTCATTGCTCGTCACCGCGTCTATCTGTGCCTTTTGCAGTTTGCCGCTGTAGTCAATATACAGCGCCTGCCATTCCGAGAAGACATCGAGCGCCGCCGTGCCCGCCTCGCGATGGCCGTTGCCGGTCGCTTTCGTCCCCCCGAATGGTAACTGAATTTCCGCGCCGATGGTTCCCGCGTTCACGTAGAGGATGCCGGTGTCCACATCCCGCATCGCCCGGAACGCCCGGTTCACATCGCGCGTGAAGATCGAGGCGGACAGCCCGTACTCGCTCTCGTTGACGATTTCGATGGCCTGTTCGAGCGACTCGACGGGCAGGACGGACATCACCGGGCCGAAAATCTCCTCGCGGGCGATCCGCATATCGCGCGTGACGCCGGTGAAAATCGTCGGCTCGTGGAAGAATCCCTTGTCGAGCGCCCCGCTGTGCGCGACGTTGCCGCCGATCACCAGTTCCGCGCCCTCGCGCTGGCCGACGGGGATGTACGATTGGATGCGCTCCAATTGCGTGTCGCTGATCACCGGGCCGACGTCCGTCGCCTCGTCCAAGCCGTCGCCGAGCCGCAATTGCCGCGCCTTCGCGACGAGTTTGTCCGTGAGGTCGCGATAGACCGCCCGATGGACGATCACGCGGCTCGCCGCCGTGCAGCGCTGCCCGGAGGTGCCGAAGGCGGACCAGAGGATGCCCTCGGTCGCCAGGTCGAGGTCCGCATCGTCCATCACCATCACGGCGTTCTTGCCGCCGAGTTCGAGCATCACGCGCTTGCGCCCGCGCGCGCCCGCCATCGCGACCGCGTCGCCGACCTCGGTGCTGCCGGTGAAGGAGATCAGTTTGACATCGGGGTGCGCGATGAGGGCGTTGCCCGCCTCGCTCCCCGTGCCGAAGACGATATTGAGAACGCCGGGCGGCAGGCCCGCCTCCGCGAAAATCTTCACGAGCCGGTAGGCGAGCAGGGGCGTGTAGGTCGCCGGTTTGAAGACGACCGTGTTGCCGCAGATGAGCGCGGGCATGATCTTCCACGTCGGGATCGCCATCGGGAAATTCCACGGCGTGATGAGGCCGACGACACCGATCGGGCGGCGCTGCGCCATCGCCCATTTGTTCGGCAACTCGGATGGCACGACCTGCCCGAACTGGCGGCGGCCCTCACCGGCCATGTAGAAGGCCATGTCAATGCCTTCCTGCACATCGCCGCGCGCCTCGGCCAGCACCTTGCCCATCTCGCGCGTCATATCCCGCGCGAGCGATTCCTTCTGCTCGCGCAGCAGTTGGCCGACGCGATAGAGGATTTCGCCCCGATGCGGCGCGGGATAGAGCCGCCATTTCGCGAAGGCGCGCTTCGCCGCCTCGACCGCGCGGCCGACGTCCGCCGCACCGCCCTTCGCGAAGATGCCGACGAGTTCGCCGTTCGCCGGGTTGCGATTCTCGAACGTCGCGCCGTCCGCCGACTCGACCCAGTGACCGCCGATGTAATGCTTAAAGAGATCAGGCACCACGCCGCCTCCTGTGGCTGCGAGCATCCAGAGGATCATCACATGTTCCGGTGTTTGTACTGCCAAAAACGGTGCGGGTCAATGCGCGCGACGGTCCGGCAGCGACTGGTAGGCGGCTTCCGCGCCGATCCAGACATCGCCGTCGGCGTACGCCTCTTTCTTCCAGATCGGCGCGAGTTCTTTGAGGCGGTCAATCGCGTACTCGCTCGCCGCGAAGGCGTCGTGCCGGTGCGCGGACGAGACGGCGATCACGACGCTCGCGTCGCCGACCGCGAGATGGCCGACGCGGTGATGAATCGCCACATCGAGGATGCTCCACCGCTCGCGCATCTCCGCCGCGATCTGGGCGAAGATCGGCGCGCAACCGGCCGCGTACGCCTCGTAATCGAGCCACCGGACGGCGCGGCCCCGCGCGTGGTTGCGCACCGTGCCGACGAACGTCACCACCGCCCCGGCCTCCGGCGCGGCGACAAGCGCGGCGACCGCATCCCCGATCAGCGGCGACGCGGTCACGACGAAGCGCGCGTCGTCGCCCGCCCCCCCCGCGACGGGTGGGATGAAGGCGACCTCGTCGCCCTCCCGCAACGGCGCGTCGAGGTCGGCGTAGGCGGCGTTGACCATCACCGGCGAGGTGCGGAGCAGCCCGGCGATGCGCGGATATTCCGCGCTGAGCGCCGCCGCGATGTCCGCCGCCGTCGTGCCCTCCGGCACGGCGCGGCGCTCGCTCTCCGCGCCGACCGCCTCGCGGATGATGGCAAAATGGCGGAGGGTGATTGTCGGCATCGCTAGAACGGGATCTCGGCGTCGAGATCGTCCGCCGCCGGCTCGTCCCAGATTGAGCGCGGCTGCTCGGCGGGCGCGGAAGCCGCCGCGAGGGCGGGCGGCGCGGCCGCTTCTGGCTGCGTCGTGCCGCGATAGAATCGCCGGCGCAGCGAGCGGACCGTGTCCGACCACGGCCCGTCGCCCGCGCTGGAGCGGGCGGCGGCGGTCAGCGTCATATCGAGTTGGTTGCACGCTTGCAGGACGACGGCCTCCGCCGTTTGGGGCGGCGCGCCGCTATAGCCGCGCTGCTCGTGCGTCGCGACGGCGTGATACAGCCGCCGCCGGGGTTCGTCCGCCAGCCCGCCCGCCTCGTCCACGAGGCGGTCGAGGCGGATGAGCGAGAGCGTGGACGGGTCGAGCAATTGCCCCTCGATGGATTGCGCGAAGGTCAGCGGCTCGTACGCATCAACCTTGCCGATGTCGTGGAGCAGCGCCGCCGTGAGGAGCAAATCGGCGTCCACATCGGTCCGCGTCGTCGCGATGGCGAGGGCGAGTTGCGCGACATTGAGCGAGTGTTCGAGCAACCCGCCGAGATAGGCGTACGCCTCGACGTGCGCGGCGGGCGCGCGGGCGAAGTCGTCGAAGAAGCCCGAAGCCATGAAGACGCTGAGGAGGTGGTGCAGTTCGCGGTTCGCGACGGTTTCCGCCAGCCCCGCGTACTCCTGCACCATCTGCCGGTGATCGCGCGGGGACGACGGGACGTAGTCCGTCAGGTCGGCGTCCTCGATGGCCGTGGCGTCGGAGACGATCAGCGAGATTTCGTTCCCGTATGCCTGCGTCGTCCCGATCACCTGCACGACCGCGTCTTTGAGGAGGATGTTCTCCACGAAGGGCAGATTCTCCGACCAAACGCGGCCCGGCACGATCCCCGTGCGATCGGCGAGTTCGAGGGAGAGGAAGGGCTTCGACTCGCCGAACTTGTTCGGCTTCGTCATCTTGCGCTCGACGCTGCGGACGAGGAAGGTGGAGTCCACGTTCATGTTCGGTTCGATGTCGCGCGCGTAGAGCGTCTTTGCGGCCATGTGGTTGCTCCTGGGAAATGGCGCCCCTGGCAGGGCTCGAACCTGCGACCTAGGGATTAGAAGGCCCTCGCTCTGTCCGCTGAGCTACAGGGGCGCAAGCACAAGCACCGACGTGATTGTACGCCGACTGCGCCGCGCCGCGCAATGCGCGCCGCTCGTGCGCCGCTTCACGAAGTTGACAGAAGATGCGGAAGCGCGTAGGCTGGGGACACAGAGAGGAAGCCCGTCGGCCCCACTACGAGTGACGCCCCCGGGGACGCGCCTACGCAGCGATGCTGCCGGTGGCGCGCAGCCAGTGAAACGATCCGATGCACGCAGGATGCGCGGGCTTGTAGCGGCGAAGCGCACCACCCTCAAGGGTTTTCGGCATCGCGAGACGCGGCACCGGCACCGTGGCGGCCTATGACGACCGACGATTTGGCCCTCTCTTTTTGTGTGCATTTCCATGTCGCATCCTCACATCGCCGCGAACGCGGACGCGCCGAGGAGCAGATCGGCGGCGTCGCGCCGGAGGACGGCGCTCGTGCCGTCCGGCTGCGCCGCCACCGTCCATACCTCGTTCATCAGCGGCGACATCCGCACGTCGTCCACATGACTGATGATGAAGAGTTGCGGCACGATGTCGCCCATCGCGGCGAGCGCCTCCAATACCAGCGTTCGCCGCTCGGCGTCGAGCGAGCCGAAGACCTCATCGAGCACCATGAAGCCGATCTCGTGGCCGCCCCGCGCGGCGAGCAGTTGGGAGAGGGCGATCCGCGCCGCCAGTGCGGCGATGTCGCGCTCACCGCCGGAGAACTTCTCCACCGGAAATTTTTCGAGGTCGCCGTCGTAGAGCGCGGGCGTGTAATTCGTGTCGAAGGCGAGGCGGTTGTACCGGCCGTTGGACATCCGCTCGATCAGGTCGCTCGCGTACTCGCCCAGTTTCGGCTGGATGCGCGCGGCGAGCGCGACCGAGAAATCCGTGAAGCCGTCGTCCATCAGGTTGTACCGCGCGACGGACGCCGCGAGGCGATCCACATCGGCGCGGAGGACGGCGAGGCGCGTCTGCTCGGCTTCGATCCGCTCGACGCCGTGGCGGGCGTTCGCCGCCGCGACGCGGGCATCCGCCAGCGCGCCCTGCACCCGGTTCGCGATCTCCGCCGCTGCGACGGCTTCGGCCTCCGCCGTCGCGCCGGCGGCCGGGGCGTAGCCGGGTGCGGCCTGCTCCGTGGCCGTCCGCGCAATCGCCGCGTCGCATTCCGCGATACTTGCGCTCGCACCGTCGCGGCGCGCCTCCTCGGATGGGAGGGAAGTGAGTTCTTCGGTGATGCGCGCCGCCTCGGTCTGCAAGGCGACGAGGCGCACCCGCTCCTGCCGCAGTTCCTCGTGCCGCGCGGCGTCGTACGTGGTGGGGCCGAGCGCGGCGAGCGCGTCGCGCTGCTCGGTGACCTGCGCGGTGATCCGGTCGAGTTGCGCGGCGAGGCGGTTCGCCGCCCCGACCGCGTTCGCGGCGCGTTCGAGCAGCCCCAGTTCCGTCTCGAAGGCGGCGACATCCTGCTCCGTCGGCGGCTTGCGCCGCCCCGCCGCCGCGAGCGTGGAGTGCAGATGCGCGTCGGCGCGCGTCGCGCGGTCGGCGGCGTCCCGCTCCTCGGCGAGCGCGCGATCCCGCTGGGCGACGATCGTCTCCGCCTGCCGCAGGCGCTCCCGCTCCGCTTGCAGCGCGCCGCTCGTCGCGCGCCCCGCCGCCCGTGTCTCTTCGAGGTCCGCGCTTACGGCTTTCCCCTGCGACATGCAGGCGTCCATCGAGCGCCGGAGCGACGCGAACATCACGCCCGCGTCGTCCTCGGTGAAGGGCCGCCCGCAGGTCGGGCAGTCGGCGTCCGGCTCCGCCCCCTCCCACTGCTTGAGCAGCGTCGCGTACTTCGCATGCTCGGTGCGCAACGCGGCGCGTTCAGTTTCCAGCCGCGCGATATCCTCGGTCAGCGCGCGCTCCCGTCGTTCGAGTTCCGCGACCCGGCCCGCCGGATCGCCGCTCGCGACGACGACCGCCAGCCGCGCGTCCAGTTCGGCGCGCTTGTTCGCCCGATGCTTCGCCTCATCGGCGGCGCGCCCGGCATCCTCGGCGACGCGGATCAGCGCGCGCAGTTGGTCGCGCTCCTTGACGCGCTCGATGGCGAGCGGCGCGGCGGCGGTCAACTGCGCCGCCACCAAACGCGCCCGCCCGACGCCCGGCGGCTCGCTGTCGAGCGTCTCCCAGTCGAAGAGCAGATCGCGCAGGGCGTCGAGGTCGGCGATCATCGCGTCCGCCGCCGTGCCCAGTTCGGCCGCCCGGTTCTCGGATTCCCGGAGGTCGCGCGCGCTGTCGGCCACGCGTTGCGCGTGCGCGGCGGCGATTTCGGCCGCCGAGAGCGCGGCGTCCGTCTCGGACCGGGCGGCGAGCAGCGGCGCGATCTCCGCCGCGCGCCGGGCGCGGGCGTGGAGCGCGTCAATCCGCCGGGATGCGTCGTCGCGCGTCGCCACGGCGGCGCTTTTCGCCGCTTCCGCCGCACGCCGCTCGGACGCCAGGTGATCGAACCGCCGCTGCACCTCGCGCCGCGACTCCAGGCGCGTCGCGACCATCTCATATTCGGCGCTCCGCGTCTCGAATTCCGCCGCCAGCCGCGCGACCATCGCGGCGGCCTGTTCCTCCGCGCCGCGCGCCACACTGAGTTCGCTATCGAGGTCGCGCGCGTCCGTCTCGTCCGCCAGTTGGCTCGTCCGCGCGGCGAGGGTATGGCGCTCGCGCGTGCGCTCCTCGCGCAGTTTCGTCTGCGCGCGCTCGACGGCGTCGAGGTCGAGCAGACGCTGCATCTCCCGGCGCCGCTCGGCGTCGCCGACATCGGCGAAGAAGGCGAGCTCCTTCTGGCGGGTGAAAAACGTCGTCGTGAACGATTGCGGGCTCATGCGCAGCAGCGTCGCGCGGATGTAATCGGAGACGGGATTGGCGCCGGTGACGATCGGCTCCGGGTCGTCGCCCCGGAAGACGCTCGCCTCGACGCGCTGGCTGCCCCCGGCGGTGATGCGCAGGCTGCGGGAGATCGTGTAGACATTGTCGTTCGTCTCGACCGTCAGTTCCACTTTGGTGGTCAGCCCGGCGCTGCGGCGCGGCACGACATCGCGGTTGTCCGTGCCAACCGCATTGGGCCGGAAGAGCGCCCAGAGCATCGCCTCGAAGAGCGTGCTCTTGCCCGCGCCGTTCGTGCCGACGACGCCGATGATGCCGATGGACGGGAACTGGATGTCCACCTCGCGCAGGCGCTTGAAGTTCTCGATCCGCAGCCGCTGGAGGATCATGCCGCCCCTCCCGCCGCGACGGGTTCGGGCGCGGCGGCGACGGGGTGCGCCTCTTCGCCGCCGCGCAACGCCTCCTCGAGCAGCGCGCGGCCCCTCTCGCGGAACGAGGCGGCGAAGGCCGGTTCGTAGACGCCGCTCGCCGCGCGGGTCGCGACGAACTCGCCGAATTCGTCGAGCAACTGGCCGATCGGGCTGGATTCCTCGACGAGCGCGCCCGGCGCGCGCACGGCGCGGACATCGGGCACGAACGCCCAGCACTCCTTGACGATGTCGAGGCCGCGCAGCATCCGCACGACCTCGCGGTCCACGCCGAGCGCCGTGTCCCGGACGCCGCAGAGCACCATCGCCTCCGCGCGGCGCGCCGCCGTCTCGCGTTCGAGATGGCGCACCACCTGGGCGACAATCGCCTCCGCGCCCAACTCCTCGCCGTGGACGATGGGCAGGGTGAGATGGTCGCGCGCCGGGAGCGGGACGTGCTCGACCGCCGGCCCGTCGCCGCCGACGGCGACGCGCACATAGCCGGGTTTCGCCGTGAGGTCGGAGAGGCCGATCCGCTCGGTGCTGCCGCTGTAGAACGTGTTCGCGCGCTTCCGCTCGTGGATGTGCCAGTGGCCGAGGGCGATGTAGTCGTAGCGCGGGTCGAGCAGGGCATCCTCGATTTCGTCCGCGCCGCCACGCCGGTCGTGCTGGACGGCGAGGTCGAACGACCCGTGCGCGACGAGGATGTTCACGGCTTCGCCCTCCGTCAACATCGCGTTCGGCGGCTGCTCGTTCGTGAACGCGCCGTGCGGCACGGCGGTCACGACGACTTTGCGCCCCTTGAGGATGAGCGGGAAGCGCTCCCAATCGTAGCCGGTGGCGAACTGGACATTGCGGCAGGCGACGGCGCAGAGATCGAGGACGCTCCCGGCGTTGCGCAGGCGCGGCGTGTCGTGGTTGCCGCCGATCACGATGGTCGGGATGCCCGCCGCCTCCAGTCGCCGCATCTGCTGCACGAAGAAAATCAGCGTCTGCATCGGCGGGCGGCTGTGGTGGAAGACGTCCCCCGCGTGCAGGACGAGGTCAATATCCCCGGACGCGATGATGTGGTCCACCGCCGCCGCGAAGGCGTGTTCGATGTCCACGGCGCGCTGGTTCCGGCCGGTCGTCGGGCAGAGGCGGGTCAGGGCGCTGAAGCCGAGGTGCGTGTCGGCGAGATGGGCGATGCGAAGCGGTGCGTCACTCATGAGTCGTCAGCCTGTCTTTCAGATACCATTCTTGTTGACCGTGCTACAGAAGTACTGCCAGGGTGTCATCCGTGAGCCGAGGCGATACGTCCGAACCTGCTCCATCAATGTGTCGCACTGCGCGCTCGTCAGGTCGTGCTCCGCGATCACCGTCTTTACCTGCGCCAATGTTGGTTCCGTCACACCGGCGCGCTGCGACAGGTCGCGGAGGACGCGATAGACGGATTCCTCCGGCCCGAAATGGACGGACGCGCCGTAGACCTTCTGCGCGTCGCTCCCGGCCAGCGCGGGCGGGCGCGGGAAGACGCCGAAGACGGGCACGGGGATGTGCGCGTGGCGCATCAGGAGCGTCCCCTTCGGCACGCGCAGCAACTCCGCCCGCGTGGACTCGGTGAGCGCGCGATACGACGGGCTGATGATCTCCTCGTCGCCGATCCGTCCGTAGAAGGAAGTCGCGGCATTGCCGACGACCTCGTCGTCCACCTTGGAGCGGAACTGCTCCGCGCCGAAGAGCACGACATTGAGATGCCGACCGCGCGCCGCGATGTCCACGAGGGTATCGCGCAGGCCGCCGCGCCCGCCGCCGGGGGCGTACTTGTTCAGTTCGTCCACGAAGATGATGACCTTCTCCACACCGAGTTCGGCGCGCTCCGCGCGCTCCCAAATCCGTTGTATTGTCGCACTGACGAGCAATTCCTGCACGGTCGTGTTGCAGTTCGCGATGTCAATGACGCGCAGTTCGCGATCCGCGAATGCCCCGTCGCAGCGGGGCAATTCGCCGTAATCAACGAAGTTGCGGGCGAGCAGGCCGCCGCACTTGGTCGTCAGATTGCTGATGCGGTTCTTCGCTTTGAGAATGGTGAACCGATGGTGGTCATTCCACGTTTGCGGCTTCTTGCCGTCGTCACCTTCCGTGTTCAAGTAGTCCATGATCTCGCGCATCTTCGCCTCGAAACCCTTGACAGTCTGGACGCGCTGCTCGCGCAGATCGGAGAGGAAGCCGAAGAACTTGTCGTCCAGATCGGCGCCCTCGAAGACGCGGTGCGGGTAGCGCAGGACTTCCTGCAAGTTCCAGAGGATCGGATAGACGCAGCCGGTCTCGTGCCGCGCGGTGCGGAGCGTGTTGAGGGCGGCGTGATCGAACGTGCCGTCGAGATTGATCTGGTCGCCGTGCTCGTTGTGCGGCTCGCCGCCCGGCTTGTACGGCGCGAAGATGCGCAAGTTGTCTACCGGCGCGGGCGACATCGCCATCTTCTCGTACATCAGGCGGTCGAGCGGCGAGGGCATCTTGACGCCGCGCGCGGCGAGCGCGTCCCCCTCCTCCGGCGGGACATAGGCGGCCTTGTCGAGCCAGAGGAGATCGGGGCCTTTGACGTTGAACATCAGGGCGGCGACGGACTGCGGCGACCTCTGGAAGACGCTGCTGATGACGAAGAGCGCATGGCTCGTCTTGGTGGCGAGGCCGGACTGGCCCGTCCAGTTCGCGTGGCCCGCCTCCGGGCCGAGCAGATAGTCGCTGTCCACATCCACCGGCGTGTGCTGGAAGACGAGGCGACTCGCGCCGTCATCGGCCGTCTCGTAGATTTCGTTCCCGTCGTCGTCGCGCGCCGCGTTGCCGTTGCGGTGCAGGAGGACGGGGATCGCCGTGCCGCTGTACCCCTCCTTGCCGAGGGCGAGGCGGATCGCGTCGGGCGTGGCGTAGTAGACGGGGCCGCTGCGGGGTGGGCGGCGGGAGCGCACATCGTCCCGCAGGTGGCGCGAGGCGAGCACCCGGCAGGTGAAGACGAGAATTTCGGGGCGCGTGGAGGCGAGCGCCGTGCCGATGTCCTCCTCGCCCTGGTAATCGAAGTAGTCGTCGAGGAAGGTGCCGAGGTCGCTGTACCGCTGCGGCTCATCCAAAATGCCGATCACCGCCGCCTCCTCGCTGAATGCGACGACGATGTGCCCGATGTCGAGGGCGAGCGCGGCGGCGGGCGCATCGGCGGCCCAGAAGGAGAAGGCGTGCGCGGCGGCCGGGTTTTTCTCGCTGGTGACGACGCGCCCGACCGGGCCGGTGCGCGTGTCAATCAGCGCGTCGAAATGCGCGACGAGCGACGGGGCATCCACTTAAGCGACCTCCCGCAGATAGCGACGGAGTGCGGCGGGCACGCCGAGGAGCGTGCGTTCGAGTTTCACTTTCAATATCCGCTCGGCGATGTGGATCGGGTAGAGCAGCGTCGGCCAGCGATCGTCGTTCGTCGCGCGCGGCGTCCGCTCGGAAAAGATCAGCCGCGAGAGGGCATCGAGGTCGCCGGGCGCGGCAATCTGCGAGGGCGCCTCGACGCGCGCGAGGCCGAAGAGCGGGTCCGCCCCGGTCGCCTCGTGCAGGCGCACATACCAGGTGATCGGCCGCAGCCCGCCCGAGACGTCGCGCTGGAACGCGCTGCTGCGATGGCCGACCGGCATGCGCAGCAGGTCCGTCATCTCGGCGTTCGTGAGATCGAACCGGCTGTGCCGCTTGATTAAGCCCACCGCGTTGCCGATGTCCGCGCGGGCGAGCGAGCCGTCCATGATCAGCCACCCCTCGCTGCCGTCGGTCCGCTCGATCCACGCCTTGAGCGCCTCGTACTCGCATGCCTCGCGCACCGTGCTCACGACGGGGCGGATGCGCGATTGCAGGGCGATGAAATCGCCGTCGTGCGGCACGCCTGCGGCCGGATGCCCGGCAGGCTGGACATCAAGCCCCGTCCGCCGGAAGGCGTCGGTCAGATCGTCGGTGTGCGCGTCGTCGCTGGCGGAGGCGATGATGATGCTGCCCGCGATGTGCGTCATGCCGGGCACGGCGCGAAAGACGCCGTCCTGCGGCCGCCGCTCGATCACGCCCGCGACGACGACGACGAGGGCGAGCGCGTTCATGCCGCACCAGCCGATCGGTAAGGTGCGCTGGACGCCGTCGAGGAAATAGCGGACCCGCCATGTTGAACCGGGCGGCGGCGGGACGGGGGGGATCGGCGCGATCGAGAGGTGCGCGCCCTCGAGATGTTCGATGCGCGGGCCGCCGCGCTCGTGGGCATCGTCGCCACCGAACGGGACGAGGTCGTGTTCGAGCCGGATCGCGGCGGGCGTCGCGACGAAGGGCAGCCCGCTGGCGCGGAGCGATCCGAGCGCCGCACCGAGTTGTTCGCCGAGCGTCATTGCATTGTTGTGAACAGACATCTCGCGTTGGCTCCCCTACATGAACGGACACCCAAGCATAGCACGTATGTACTACTGCCGCAAGCCGTGTGCGCGGGCAGTTAGGGGCGGAAAACCGAACCGCGAAGCATCTTGACAGGGGCGCGTCCGTGCCGTAAGGTAGTGCAGCGCTGCGGAGGCGTAGCTTAGAGGCTTAAAGCGCTGCCCTGTCAAGGCAGAGATCGCGGGTTCGAATCCCGTCGCTTCCGCCACTTTCGCCTACGTAATCGGTGCGACGATGCGAAGGCGGAAACGTAAACGCCACGGTGTCGGGGCCGCTAGCTCAATTGGCAGAGCAGCTGACTCTTAATCAGCGGGTTACAGGTTCAAGTCCTGTGCGGCTCACCACTCTTTCTCCTTGTATCCTTCGCGAAATGAACGGGGAGCGTACGTGGACGCACCCGTTTTGTTGCTCGTACCGCGATGGACAGTGCGCCCCGGCCGAAAACGCCCCACACCGGCGCCCGTCGCAATGGACGGATCGGACAACTCCCCGCGTCGCACGGTTGCGGTCCACCGCCATCAAGCGTACCCTCATCGGCCACACCTCGTCAGGGGATAGGGGGTCTTCCACCTTCTCGCTGATGCGCTCACGCCGTCGCAAGCACGCGGACACGGAGCAGGGCGAATCCAGCACGTCCATACATTTGCCGTTTCAACAGCTTCAGACGGTGAATCTGCCCCTCGGTTTGCCCGTTGCTCCA
>JAICIL010000048.1 GCA_025924435.1 Chloroflexia bacterium
ATTCGTCGCCCCGCTGCCCGATGATCTCCGCGTTGTCCTCGATGCCCTCCGCAGAAACGGATGACCCTTCGCGTGCGCCGGGATGACTGCCAACGAAGGGATGATCGCGCTGTTCGGAGTGGCGGCACGATGATTGCTCTCGGATGATCGGCATGGTATCCTCGCCGCATGTTGTATTTGTGAAGCAATGCACGATCAAGGGGCGTTCCACGATGGCGCGAGCGGTCGAGCAGATGGCGGAGGCGGCAGCCGAGCGGATGGACGGGCGGCGGGGCGCGCTCTGGATTGACCCCGATCTGACCGAGCGCGTCCTGATCCAGTTCATCGCAGAGGAGATCGGCAAGTTCGGCGTGCGGCGCGGCGTCGTCGGCGTGAGCGGCGGCATAGATTCGGCGCTCGTCGTCGCCCTCGCGGCGGCGGCGCTCGGGCCGGAGAATGTCCTCGCCGTCCTGATGCCGTACCGAACGAGCAACCCGGACAGCCTCGCCCACGGCCTCCTCTGCGTCGAGCAACTCGGCGTGAATAGTGTCACAATCCCCGTCACGCCGCAGGTGGACCCCTATTTCGCCCAGTTCCCGGAGATGTCGAACCGCCGCCGGGGCAACATCATGGCGCGCGAGCGGATGAAGATCCTCTACGATCAATCCGAGGGGTACGGCGGCCTCGTCATCGGCACCTCGAACAAGACCGAGATGCTACTGGGGTATTCGACCGTCTACGGCGATTCCGCCGCCGCGATCCATCCGATTGCCGATCTGTACAAGACGCAGGTCCGGCAGTTGAGCGCCGCCGTCGGCGTCCCGCCCGTCATCATCAGCAAGCCGCCGAGCGCGGACCTCTGGCCGGGCCAGACCGACGAGGATGAGTTGCAGTTGACCTACGAGGCGGTGGACGAAGTGCTCTACGAACTCGTGGATCGTCGGATGCGCCCCGCCGCATTGATCGAGCGCGGCCTGCCCGCCCCGGTCGTCGAGCGCGTCCTCCGCCTTGTGCGAGCCGCGCAGTATAAGCGCCGCATGCCGCCCATCGCCAAACTGAGCGCCCGCACCATCGAGCACGATTTCCTCTATTTGCGCGACTGGGGACATTAGAATAGCGATGAGCGATTCGCTCTCCACTCCATCGCCGGGCGAAATCTATTTGCTCCGTGATCCGGGGGCGATGGAGTGGGGCCGGGGGCGAGGGTTCGCGACCGCGCCCGCGAGTCGGCGACAGAGGAATGGCGATCCCAGCGCGATCAGGCCGACCGCGCTTGCCAGCGTCGCGTCGCCGAGGAGCAGCCAGCGGCCCGGCAGGTGGTGCGGTGTAGTCAGGACGATCCGCGCGGCTACGAGCGCGCCCGTCGCCAGGGTGGCGGGGATGAGGAACCACCGATAGCGCTCCGGGAGGAGCCAGCCGACGCCCGCAGCCACCTCAGCGATGGCAAACCCGACGAGGAGCGCCGTGAGCACCGCATGGCGCGAGGCGTCCGGGCTGGTCGCGGCGACGGTCGCGATCAATGCGGCGATGGGGGCAACGATCACGCCCGCCCAGCCGGGACGGTCGGCGGCCGTTGCATAGAGATACCCGGCGATCAGCAATGCCGCGACAAACAGGCCGGCCCATGTGAAGACGAGCGGCAGCAGATGAATCGGGACCGGCGCGTTGAGCGCGCTGTTTTCGAGTGAAGCATGCAGCGCGAGGAATGGCGCGAGCAGCACGAACGACACGAACGCGACCGGCCATGTGCGATGCGCGTCCGGCATTTCCCGGAAGAACATCGCGCCCGCTCCGGCGGCGAGGAGGATGGTCGCCACAATCACCGCGGATGTCGCGGGCCTCGTGGAGGCGAAGGGATGCCGGGCGACGGCGACGGCGATCAGGGCGATCAGATACGGCACCATCGCATCGAACGCGCCGTACCAGCGGGCAATGCCGCCGACCGCCGCCCGGCGGCGTTGGGCGGCCCGGTCGCTCATCGCCGTCGCCGTTTCCACCATCTTCAGGCGAGGGCGGGCGCCGCGAGGTGCGCGGTTTCCGCGACCCGTTCGAGCGGCACCGCGACGAGACGGCCGTTTTCGATGTGGCTGGCGGTCGTCCATCCGGCGTCGCGCAGCGTCCGCACCGCGACATCTATGTTCGTGCCGAAGGTGCTCAGCATGTGCGTGTCGGAACCGATTGTGACGTGCTCGCCGCCGTGCCCCCGGAAGAGGCGGAGGATGTCGGAGCCGGGCATCGGCTCGCGCGCCGCCGTCCGCACGGCGGAGGTGTTGAGGTCGAACCCTGTGCCGTGCGCGGCCATCGCGTCGAAGATGCGGCCCAGTTGCGCGCGGTTGTGGTCGAGATCAATCCGACCGTTGACGGCATGGTAGCGCTTGCCGAGGTCGAAGTGCCCGATGACGTGGAAGAAATCTTCCGTCGTGACGAGCGCCTCGATCTCGTCGAGATACTGCCGGTAGACTTCGATGCTCGGATGCTTCGGGGCGCGCTCGCCGAGGTATTCGCCATTGATCCAGTGGACGGAGCAGATGACGAAGTCGAACGGCTTGTCCGCGAGATAGGCGCGAACCTCCGGCGCAGTCTGCCGGTTCCAGTCCACCTCGGCGGCTGCGAGGATCGTCAGGCGGTCGCCGTACGTTGCGCGGCACGCGGCGATATCGGCCATGTATGCGGGGTAGTTGTTGTGGCCGCGCGTGCGCTCGGCGGGGTCGTGATCTATATGGTCGGTGAAGGCGACTTCCTGGATTCCGATCTCGATTGCCCGCTCGCAGTATTCGTGCATCTTCACCCGGCTATCCGGGGAATTCGTCGTGTGCGTGTGATAGTCGTACATCCGGTGCGGTCCTTCCTTTCTCGCGTTCGATGATACCACAGCGGGCGGTGGGCGGTTGGGCAGCAATCACCGTGACGCTCCCTGGGTTTGGGGGCCGCGTCGCGCCACTGCCCACTGCCCACTGTCCACTGCCCGCGTACGCAGGATGCTATACTCGCGCCGGTGTGTGTCGGCATGCGGGGGGAATGAAGATTTCATGATGGGTTTCTGGGAGGCGTTGCGCAATCGGTTTCAGGGGCAGCACACGCTCGCCAATCTCGCGTTCGCGCTCTTCTGGGGCACAATTGCGATTTGCATCACCGTCCTCGCGACACGCTTTTTCAAGAAAATGATGCGCCGCGTGTTGATCCGCGCCCGCATGCCGCTGAACATCGTCGCGCTCGCGGGCAACGGCGTCACCGTGGTCGGGGGCATCTTCTGCGCCTCGATCATCCTCTCGCTCCTCGGCGTGCCGACCAGCGCGGTGATCACCTCGCTCAGCCTCGCGACCGCCGGGATCGTGCTGGCCTTCCAGGATGTCCTGAAGAACTTCATCGCGGGCATCTACCTGCTCGTCGAGCGCCCCTTCACCATCGGCGACCGCGTGAAGGTGCGGGATGCCGAAGGATCGGTCGAGGAGGTGGACATCCGCACGACCGCCCTGAAGACGGACGCGGGCATGATTATCCTCGTCCCGAACAACATCATCTTCACGGAGATCGTCACGAACCGATCGGCGTCCGGCATCGGCCATGCGACACTGACGCTGACGAATGTCAGCGGCAGGCCCGATGAAGTGGGCGCGAAGGCCCGCGACGCGATCCAGAAACTCGACACGCTCATGGCGCAACCCGCGCCGCAGACGAAGATCGTCGGCCTGCAGGACGGCGCGACGGAAATGCAGATCGAGTTCTGGTATCGGGGTCTGCACAATCCCGCGCCGGAGGCGATCGCGGCGCTCGGCGACCGATTCCCCGGCGCGAAGATCACGAGCGGAAGTTGACATCCGATTCTGAACCGCCAAGACGCCAAGGACGCCAAGTGAGAAAGAAACGAACATAATCCTGATTGCGCTGTCTTCTTTGTCCCTCTTGGCGTCCTTGGCGTCTTGGCGGTTCAACTCGTTATCGTCGTGAAGGGGTTGTGGGGCATGGGGGGAACGATGCGGCGTATCGGTGTTTACGGCGGGACCTTCGATCCGATCCACATCGGCCATCTCGTCGCGGCCGCCGAGGTCCAGTACGTGCTCGGCCTCGACCGCGTCCTCTTTCTCCCCGCCGGTGAGCCGCCGCACAAGGCCAATAATGGCATGACGGCGGCGGTGCATCGCAAGCGGATGGTTGAACTGGCAATCGCCGACAACCCGTACTTCGCCCTCAGCACGATTGACCTCGACCGCCCCGGCCCGCACTACACGGCGGACGCCCTGACCATCCTGCGCCGCGCCGAACCGGACGCTGCGCTGTGGTTCATCATGGGCGAGGATACGATCCTCGATGTGCCGAACTGGCTGCACCCCGAACGAATCGTCGAGCACGCGCGCCTCGCCGTCGTCACCCGCCCCGGCTGGAAGGTGGACGTGGCGGACCTCGCGATGCTCGATGTGGCGATCCCCGGCATCGTCCGCTGCTGCGATTTCATCCCGATCCCGATGCTCGACATCGCCTCGCGCCAACTCCGCGAGCGCCTGCGCGGCAACGCGCCCTCCCGCTACCAATTGCGCGCGGATGTCTGGGAATACATTCAGGAGCATGGACTCTATCGAAGCAATGAGTGATGAGCAATGAGGGGTGCCGCATCCTACTCATTGCTCATCACTCATTGCTCCCGCAGGATGCGGGCCAGTTCGCGCCGGACGAGGTCGGGGCGTTCGTCGCGCAGGGAGGGGAAGGAGAGGCGGCGGCGGCGCGTCTCTGCGCGGTCGAGGTCGGCGATCAGCAGATGGTCGGTCATCGCCGGGGCGCGGGCGATCTCGACGCCGCCCGCATCCACGACGAAACTGCCGCCCCAGAAGTTGATGCCGTCCTCCCAGCCGACGCGGTTACACTGGACAACCGGCACCGTCATGCTGCCCGCGTAGGTGCGGCAGAGCGCGCTGACGAACTCGATCGAGGCGATGTCGCCCGTCCGGCTGTCCGTGCCCCGGCCGGGGTGGTTGTTGCAGAAGAGGAGCAAATCCGCGCCGTCCTGCCAGAGCAAATACGGCGAACTGAGATGCCAGAAATCCTCGCAGATCAGCACGCCGACGCGCCCGAACCGGGTATCGAAGGCGCGCACGCGGTCGCCGCGCGCGAAAAAGCGGCCATCATCGAAGAAACCGTACGTCGGCAGATAGACCTTGCGGTGAACATGGACGAGTTCGCCGCCGCTCCAATACCCCGCAGAGATGTAGAACCGACCCCGCTCGTCCTCCTCCGCGAAGCAGAGCACGAGATCCGTCGGCCCGGCGAGTGCGGAGAGCGCGCGGAGGCGGTCATCGTCCGCCCGTATTGCGACATCGGCGACGAGATCGCGGAGGAAATAGCCGGTCAGCGCCAGTTCCGGGAAGACGAGGAGGTCCGCCCCGGCGTCGCGCGCCTCGGCGATGACGCGCTCGTGCGTGGCGATGTTCGCGTCGAGATCGCCGAGGCAGGGCCGCACCTGCGCCAACCCGACGCGCATCGTCTCGCTCGGCACGCGCGCCGTCGCCGATTCGGGCGCGGGCAGCGTCGGCACCGTCGGCATACTCATCGCTTATACCATCCGTTCGATAACTGAACCACGAAGGCGCGAAGGGCGCGAAGAGGGAAAGAAGGAAAATAGTTTCATTCTTCCTCTCTCCTTCGCGCCCTTCGCGCCTTCGTGGTTCAAAGGCTCCGAATCAGTCGCCGTCGGCGGGGACGAGGGCGGGTTCGACCGCCTTGCGCCGCTTCGTCGGCGCCGCCGCTTCGGCGGCGACCGGCTCCGCGCCCGTCTCCGTGACGAGGCCGTTCTCGTCGGCGCCGGCCGGGACGCGGGCGAACGAGGCGACGCGGTCGCCATCGTCCATCCGCATGACGATCACGCCCTGCGTCGCGCGCCCGATCATGCGGAGATCGGCGACTTTCGTGCGCATGACGATGCCCTTGGCGGAGATGAAGATGAGATCGTCGGTCGTCTCGACAATTCCCGCCGCGACAATTGTGCCCGTCCTAGGAGTCACATTCATCGCCTTTACGCCAAGGCCGGCCCGTTTCTGCACCGGGAAGTCCGAGACGCGCGTTCGCTTGCCCAGGCCACTCTCCGAGATGACGAAGAGGCAGATGTCCTTCGCGCGCTCGCCGGGAATGGCGTCCGCCGAGACGAGCGTGTCGTTCTCCCGCAGCGAGATGGCGTGGACGCCCGCCGCCGTGCGGCCCATCGCCCGCGCGTCGGATTCGTTGAAGCGGATCGCCGAGCCGCGCCGCGTCGTGAGGATCATCTGGTCGTTGCCGGTCGTCACGCGCACCCAGCGCAGCTCGTCGCCCTCATCGAGGCCGAGCGCGATCAGGCCGGACGAGCGGACGGCGGCGAACGCCTTCAATTCCGTCCGCTTGATGCGCCCGTTCTTCGTCACCATCGTCAGGAACGACGAATTGCCGTAATCCGCGACGGCGAGCAGGGTCGTGACCGTCTCGTCCTGCTGGATGTTGATCAGTTGGATGATCGGCGTGCCCTTGGCCGTGCGCGAGGCGTCGGGCAGTTCATGCACCTTCACCTGGAACGTCTTGCCCCGGTCGGTGAAGAAGAGCAGCGAATCCATCGTGCTGCAATGCAGGATGTGCTCGACCTTGTCCTCTTCCTTCGGCTTGACGCCCGTGATGCCGCGCCCGCCCCGGTGCTGCGTCCGGTAGGTGTCGCCGGGGATGCGCTTGATGTAGCCGCTCTTCGTGAGCGTGACGACGACATCCACATCGGGGATCAGGTCTTCCTCGCTGAGATCGCCGGACGCCTCGGCGCGGATCTCCGTGCGCCGCTCGTCGCCGTACCGCTCCTTGATGTCCTGCAAATCCGCCTTGATGATCGTCAGCACGCGCTCCGGGCGGGAGAGGATGTCCTCGTAGTCCCGGATCGCCTTGAGGACTTCCTTGTACTCCTCCTCGATCTTCTTCCGTTCGAGAGCGGCGAGGCGGGCGAGGCGCAGATCGAGGATCGCTTGCGCCTGCACCTCGGTCAGTTTGAAGTTCGTGCGCAGGTTCTTCCGGGCGGTCTCCGTCGTCTGCGAGCGGCGGATCGTCGCGATCACCTCATCGAGGTGGTCGAGGGCGATTTTGAGACCTTCGAGGATGTGGGCGCGCTCCCGCGCCTTGCGCAGTTCGAACTCGGTGCGGCGGCGGATGACGACCTGCCGGTGCGCGATGAATTCCTGCAACGCGCGCTTCAGCGTCAGGGTGTGCGGCTGCGTGCCGTTCTCCACGAGGGCGATCATGTTGACGCCGAAAGTCGTCTGCAAGGCGGTGTGCTTGAAGAGGTTGTTGAGCACCTTCATCGGCTGGGCGTCGCGCTTCAGTTCGATGACCATCCGCATGCCGGAGCGGTCGGACTCGTCGCGCAGGTCGCTGATGCCGTCAATCTTGCCATCCTTGACCATGTGGGCGATCTTCTCGATCAGGGAGGCCTTGTTCACGGCGTACGGCAGTTCGGTGACGATGATCTGGTAGCGGTTGGCGCGCCCCTCCTCGATGTACGCCTTGGCGCGGACGACGACGCGGCCATTGCCCGTCGAGTACGCCTGCTTGATCCCCTCGCGGCCGAGGATGATGCCGCCGGTCGGGAAGTCCGGCCCCGGCAGCCGCTCGATCAGGTCCGTCAGCGCGCAATCGGGGTTGTCAATCAGGTAGATCAAGACATCGCAGAGTTCGTTCGCGTTGTGCGGGGGGATATTCGTCGCCATGCCGACGGCGATGCCCGTCGAGCCGTTCAAGAGGAGGTTCGGCAGGCGGGCGGGCAGGACCTTCTTCGGCTCCTTCAACTCGCCGTCGTAGTTGTCCTCGAAATCAACGGTATCCTTCTCGATGTCGCGCAGCAGTTCTTCCGCGATTTGCGCCAGTTTCGCCTCGGTGTAGCGCATCGCGGCGGGCGGATCGCCGTCCACCGAGCCGAAGTTGCCCTGCCCGTCAATCAGCGGGTAGCGCATCGAGAAATCCTGCGCCATGCGGGCCAGTGCGTCATAGATCGCCGTGTCGCTGTGGGGGTGGAAGTTCTTCATCACCTCGCCGATGACACCGGCGCACTTGCGATGCTTCGTGTTCGGCCTGAGGCCCATCTGATGCATCGCGTAGAGGATGCGCCGCTGGACGGGCTTCAGGCCGTCCCGCGCATCGGGGAGCGCGCGCGACACGATGACGCTCATCGCGTAATCGCGATAGGAGTTGCGCATCTCCGTGTCAAGATTTACGAAGCGGACAAGACCCCGCTCGTTGCTGTCAACCATGCATATCCCTCCGGTCAAATCAGGACTGAGGACTGAGCCGGGAGATGCGGCGACGGCGTTCTCGCCGATCGTACTTCCCATGCGCTCGGTACGCCGTACCCAGTACTTTACACGCATAGTATACCTTAATTGCCGCAAAGCGGAAAGTGCGTACGTTCGCACCTGAAACGGGCGTACTCGAACGGATGTTCGCGGTCTGGTCGGGCGAAATATCGGTGGGAGGGGAAATCGGCGCGTCGGTGCGCATCGATTGACAGCGGCGCGGCGCGCGGCGTATTCTCGCGCGACGGTGGAGGCCCGTTGGCCGCGCAGTGCGCGCGGTGGGCCGCTTCGCGGAGGAGAGCGAACGTGGAGAGCAACGGGAAGATTAGAGTGGCGATCATCGGCGTCGGCAACTGCGCGTCGTCGCTCGTGCAGGGCGTCGAATTCTACAAGAACACGTCGGACGAGACGCATATCCCCGGCCTGATGCACACGAACCTCGGCGGCTATCGCATCCGCGACATCGAGTTCACGGCGGCATTCGATGTGAACGTGACGAAGGTCGGCAAGGACCTCTCCGAGGCGATCTGGGCCGATCCGAACAACACGATCAAGTTTTCGGACGTCCCGTATCTCAATGTGCGCGTCCATCGCGGCATGACGCACGACGGCATCGGCAAATATCTGTCCGAGGTCATCACCAAAGCGCCCGGCCCGACCGCCGACATCACCGGCATCCTCAAGAGCACCGGCACGCAGGTCGTCGTCAATTACCTTCCGGTCGGCTCGGAGCAGGCGACGAAATGGTATGTCGAGCAAATCCTGAACGCGGGCTGCGCCTTCGTGAACTGCATCCCAGTCTTCATCGCCCGCGAGGATTACTGGCAGAAGCGGTTCATGAACAAGGGGCTGCCGATCATCGGGGACGACATCAAGAGCCAGGTCGGCGCGACGATCACGCACCGCGTCCTCACCCGCCTGTTCGAGGATCGCGGCGTCCGCATTGACCGCATGTACCAGTTGAACTTCGGCGGCAACACCGATTTCCTCAATATGCTCGAACGCGACCGGCTGGAGTCGAAGAAGATCTCCAAGACGAACTCCGTCACCAGCCAGTTGCCGTACGAGATCGCGCCGGGGAATATCCACGTCGGCCCGTCCGATTATGTGCCGTGGCTGACCGACCGCAAGTGGGCGAACATCCGCATCGAGGGGACGACCTTCGGCGACGTGCCGCTCTCGCTCGAATTGAAATTGGAAGTCTGGGACAGCCCGAACTCGGCGGGCGTCGTCATTGACGCGATCCGCTGCGCCCGCCTCGCCCTCGACCACGGTATGAGTGGCGCGCTCACCGCCCCGTCTTCCTACTTCATGAAGTCCCCGCCCGTGCAGGTGACGGACGATCAGGCCCGACAGGATACCGAGACCTTCATCCAGGCCCATGCCCGCGACACCGCTCACGTAGCGAGCGAAAAGGCCAAGACACGCACATAACGGTGGCGACGGAACCGCCAAGACGCCAAGGACGCCAAGGAGAAAGAAATTGAGCGATTATTGTGCTCTTCTTCGCGGTTTCTTGGCGTCTTGGCGGTTGAAATAAATGACCCGACTGACGTCTTCATTGCTTTACGTGCTTGTTCGCGTCGCATCCTTTCTTCTCAGCGTCATGCCCGTGCGCCTTTCCTATGCCCTCGCGGGGGCGATTGGGGAGGCGTACTGTTTCGTGCGGCCGTCGCATTCCCGGTGGGCGGCGTTCAACCTCGCCCGCGTCCTCAATGAGCCGGAATCATCGCCCTATGTGCGCAAGGTCGCGCGCCAGTCGTTCGGCAACTATGCCCGCGTGCTGGTGGACTTCTTCCGGTTGCCGTATGCGGCGCACGCGGAAATCAACGCGCACGCGAGCGTCATCGGCCTCGAACATCTCGAACGTGCGGCGGCGGAGGGCAAGGGGTTCATCCTCGTCACGGGGCACATGGGGTCGTGGGATCGAGCGGGCGCGGTCTTCACGGGGTATGGATACACGGCGACGGCCCTCGTGGACACCTTTTCGCCGCCCGAACTCGATCAATGGGTGACGCGGATGCGGCGGAAGTTCAGGATGAACGCCGTCGCCGTCGAGCGGCCCGGCGCGCTCCGCGAGATGTACCGCGTCTTGCAGCGCCGCGAGGCGCTCGTCCTGCTCGTTGACACGCCCGATCCGCGCGGCATCCCCGTCACCTTCTTCGGCGAGCGGACGCGGTTCCCGGCCGGCGTCGCGCAACTGGCGCTGCGAACAGGGTGCCCCGTCGTCGTCGCGGGTCTCTTCCGGCGGCCCGACATGGTGACGTACGACGGCTTCTGCGCCCTCGCCACGCTCGGCACGTCCGACCCCGCCCCGCCCGCCGACGCCGAGGCGCTCACCCAGCGAATCGCGACGGCGCTGGAACGAGCCATCGTCGCGCACCCCGCGCAGTGGTACATGTTCCGCCCGCTCTGGCC
Organism: Chloroflexia bacterium; assembly: GCA_025924435.1. The sequence continues at coordinate 10,683 of JAICIL010000048.1, forward strand.
GGAGAGAAGTTCGGAGTGCGGAGTTCGGAGTGCGGAGTAAGTTCATTCTTCGAACGTCGAACATCGAACTCCGCACTGCCCCTCATTGCTCATTGCCCCAACTTCGCTACAATAGTGGCGGGGAGCGATGCGTGGGGAGCGTCGCGCAGGGAAGACGGGTCCGGCCATGTTGTACCGCTATTATCGCTTTTGTGAATGGCTGGCGTCGTGGCTGCCCGAGCGGGCCGCCTACGCGTTGGCGCGGGTGACCGGCGTGGGGCTGTTCATCTTCTGTCGCGGCCTGCGCCGGACGCTGGTCGCCAATCAGCGGCGGCTGCTGCCCGGCGCATCACGGCGGACGATTGCTCGCAGCGCCCGGCGCGTCGCCATCTCGGTCGCGAAGAATTACTACGACCTGTTCCGCCTCCCGTCGCTATCGCGGCAGGACCTGCTCGCGTTTTTCGATGTGCAGAGCATCGAACATCTCGTCGCGGCGCACGCGCGCGGCAAGGGCGTCATCATCGTCGCGCCGCACATGGGCAGTTACAATCTCGTGCCGTCTTATGTGAGCAGCCTCGGCTATCCGACCGTCGCGGTCGTCGAGCGCATCCGCGATCCGAAGTTGCACGAATATTTCTTCCGATTGCGGGCAAATCAGGATGTGCAATTGCTTTCCACCGGCCCGGAGGATGTGCGCAACATCCTCCGCGCGCTCCGTGCCGGCAGCGGCGTGATGATGCTGGCGGACCGCGATGTCGGCACGAGCAGCGACGCGGTGACGTTTTTTGGCGAGCGGACGATGCTGCCCGCCGGGCCTGCGTTACTTGCCCGACGCACCGGAGCGGCATTGCTGCCCGCCTACGCCTACCGCGTCGGCAACACGCGCTCGATCGCCGTCGCGCTGCCGGAAATGGCATTGCCCGCATCCATCGGCACGCCCGAACAGCGCCGCGCCGCCGACACGCAGGCGGTCGCGCGGCAACTCGAAGCGATGATCCTCGTCGCGCCCGATCAGTGGGACATTCTCCAGCCCGTCTGGCCGCGCCGGCCCGTCGCGCTCGAACCGGACATCAGCGAGGCGGCCGGTTGATGCAGCCGGGCCGGGGATCGCCGCTCGTCGTCCTCCAGCGCGATCACTCGCTCCTTGTCCGCACCGATGATTCGCGCTGGCCGGCGGTGCGCGACGCCCTCCGGCCGTTCGCCGAACTGCTGCGGCTCGGCGGCGGCTTCGCGGCCTACCGGCTGACGCCGCTCTCGCTCTGGAATGCCGCCACCGCCGGCCTCGATGCCGCGACCGTCCTCGCCACCCTCCGCGATCTGAGTGCATCCGCCGCTCTCCCGGCGACGGCGGCATTCGTCCACGAGACGTTCGCGCGCTCCGGTGCGATCCAGTTGCGAGAAACCGCCGACGGCATCGCGTTGACGAGCGCCGATGCCGACTTGCTCGGCTCGCTCCGCGAGCGGTCGGGTTTGCCGCTCCCATCCGTCGTGCGCGACGTGGACGGGGGCGGACACGTCGCCGTCGCGCCGGAGCAGCGCGGGCGGGTGAAACTGGCGTTCGCCGCGCTCGGCTACCCGGTGCGGGACGAACTGCGCGTCGTCGAGGGCGCGCATCTGCCGTTCGCGCTCCGCCCGGACGCGCCCGGGTTGCGCCCATACCAGCGGGAGGCCGTCGCGGCGACGGCGCGCGCGGCGGGCGGTGGCGTCGTTCTCCTGCCGTGTGGCGCGGGGAAGACGCTCGTCGGCATCGCGGCGGCGGCGCGGTTCCAGGCGCGCACGCTCGTCCTCTGCCCGGGCCGGACGAACGCCGCCCAATGGGAGCGCGCCTTCCGCACCTGGACCGACCTGCCGCCCGATGCCGTCGGCGTCTTTGACGGCGCGCGGCAGCGGCTCTCCCCGGTGACGATCGCGACCTATCAGGCGCTGACATCGCGGGCGCGCGGGGTGGAGTCGCCGCGCCATCTCGGCATGTTCGCCGATGCGGACTGGGGACTGGTGATCTATGACGAGGCGCACATGCTCCCTGCCGACGGCTTCCGGCTCTGCGCGAGCGCGGCGATGCAGGCGCGGCGGCGGCTCGGCCTGACCGCGACGCTGATCCGCGAGGATGGCCGGGAGACGGATGTCTTCGCCCTCGTCGGGCCGGCGCTGTTCAATCGCCCGTGGCGCGAGTTGGAGGCGCAAGGATGGATCGCACCGGCGCGCTGCGTCGAGGTGCGCGTGCCGCTCGCGCCCGGCTGGCCGCCTGCGGGAGGCGCGGTGGATGCGAACGCCGCCGCGCTCAATCCGCGCAAGGATGCGGTCGTCGAGCGATTGCTCGCGCGGCATCGCGGCGCGCCGACGCTCGTGATCGGCGGGCATCTCGATCTGCTGCACCGGCTCGCGCGGCGGCTGCGCCTCCCCCTCGTCACCGGCGACACCCCGGCGGCGGAGCGCGAGCGGCGCTACGCGGCCTTCCGCGACGGGGAGGCGTGCGCGCTCATCGTGTCGAGCGTCGCGAATCAGGGCGTGGACTTGCCCGGCGCGGCGGTGGCCATCCAGGTTTCCGGCCATTTCGGGTCGCGGCAGGAGGAGGCGCAACGGCTCGGTCGCCTGCTCCGCCCCAACGGGCGCGGCGCGGCGAGCGTCTTCTACACGCTCGTCACGACCGGCACGAGCGAGGTGCGGTACGCCCGGCACCGGCGGCTCTTTCTCGCGGAGCAGGGATACGCCTACACAGTCGAGCACGCGGAGCGCGTGTGAACCCGGAACCATTTTGGGTTCGCGTCGTTTATTCAATCAGTACCGGGTATCGCGTGGCACGCGGCGATGATCGCGCCGTGCACGGCTCGGTTTCGCGACCATTGTAACAACCGGCAAAGATTTGGCGAGGGGCGCGGTGGTGCATCGCGCGTTGCCGCATGGGCGGATGGCGAGGAGGGACCGGTCATGGCGCTGGTAGCGTGGGTGGGGCGGGGGCGGTCGCCCTCCGGGAAGCACGGATTGAATGGGAGGCTCTGGCGGCGCATTGTGCCGGTGAGTCTGCTGGCGGCGATGGCGCTCATGCTGTCCGCCTGTGTCGAGGTCAATCAGCAGAGCACGATCAAACCGGATTACACCGGCACATCGCAGATTCGGGTCGGCATTTCGCAGCAGGCGTTGCTGCTTGCGGGCGGCTTCGCGAGCAGCCTCGGCACGCCGAGCGCGCCCGGCGCGAAGGCGACGCCCGCCACGCAGGAGGATCCCTTCGCCGATCTCAACAAGCAGATCGCGCAACTCGGCGGCACCTCGAAGCCGTACAAGAACGACAAGTTCCAGGGCGTTGATGCATCGTTCACCTTCAAGTCGCTCGAAGAGATGCAGACGCAGATCAACACGCTACTCGGCAGCAACTCGTCGTTGAGCCAGACGACGGGCACGACCGGCACGAGCGCGAGCGACACGCAGACGGACATCGTCCGGATCACGGCGAAGGCAACCGCGAATGGCGTCCGCATTGATGGCAAGGTGGACCCGCTCAGCAGCCTGAGCGACACCTCGAGCAGCACGGCGATCCCCGGCTTCGACCCGAAGGCGTTCGGCGGCACCGATGGCGTCGTCGCCCTCGCCTTCACGATGCCCGGCAAGATCACGAGCAAGGACGCGCTCGCGAAGGTGGACAAATCCACCGTGTCGTGGAGTTTCAAGACCGGCGACAAGGCGGCGGACATCTTTGTCGAGTCGGACAAGAGCGGCGGTCAGGGCGGCAATCCGGTCGCGGCGGTGGCGACGACCACTGGCGGCAGCACGCCGACAGCCAGTCGGGCGACGACCGCCGCGAACGCCGCGCCCGTCGCGACAGCGGCGAATAATGCGCCTGCCGCATCAACCACGACGGCGGTTGCGAACAAGAAAAGTGGCGGTAATTCGACGCTCTGGATCGTCCTCGCGATCGCCCTGATCGTCGTCGCCGGAGGCGGCACGGGCCTCTTCTTCGCGACGCGCGGGCGTGGCCGGAAGCCCGCGCCCGCAGTCGCGGGCGGCTACCCGACCGCGCAGTATCCGGCCCAAGGTCCACCGCCGTATGGCGGCCAGCAACCGCCGCCGCAGTATGGTCAACCGCCGTACGGCGGGCAACAGCCGCCCGGACAACCGCCGCGCCCGCCGGGCGGTTATGGGCAACCCCCGCAGCAACCCGATGGCGGTCAGTATCCGCCGCAGCCACCGTACGGCGGCGGGTACGGCCAGCCGCCGCAACCACCACCGCAAGGCGGCTACCCACCGCAGTACCCGCCCCAAGGCGGTCAGGGTCAAGGGCAAGGCTACGGCGGTCCCTATCCGCCGCAACCGCCGCGCGGCCCCGTCGGCGGGCAGGATCAGGGCGGATGGCCGCCGAACAATGATCCGCGCGGCCCGCAGCCGCCGCGATAAGCGGGAAAAACGCCCACCCCAAGCCCCCTCCCGACACGGGAGGGAGCTTTTGATCTCCTCCTCCCGTCGGGGGAGGGGCGGGGACAATCCTGCGAAAGTGTTGACGGGGTTGCGGGGGATTGGTATACTCTCCCTTCGCGGCGGCTGCACGGGCAGCGGGCGCGCGTGGACTGAAGGAGAAACGCAGGAATGCCAACGATTAGTCAGCTGGTGCGCAAGGGTCGAACGCCCGTGACGAAGAAGACGAAAGCGCCAGCGCTCCAGTTCACAAACAACTCGCTCGGCCGCTATGCCGGCCAGACGAAGGCGGGGAAGGGTTCGCCTCAGAAGCGGGGCGTCTGCACGCAGGTGAAGACGATGACCCCCAAGAAGCCGAACTCGGCCCTCCGCAAGATCGCCCGTGTCCGCCTCACCAATGGCATCGAGGTGACGGCGTACATTCCCGGCGAGGGGCACAACCTGCAGGAGCACTCGGTCGTCCTCATCCGGGGTGGCCGCGTCAAGGACTTGCCGGGTGTGCGGTATCACATCGTCCGAGGGACGCTCGATGCGCGTGGTGTCGAGGATCGGAAAAAGGGCCGGTCCAAGTACGGCACCAAGGCACCTAAGGCCGGCGCGGCGACTGCCGCGAAGCGTCGGTAATTGCAGACGCGGGTGAGCGATGCGCTCCCCGGCTGTGCAACGACCGAAAACCGACCCGCTAGGGTGTGAGCACGTCAGGAGCGGAAGGGGCAAAATCCGGCCCCCCGCTCTTTCGTGTGACTGGCGAATTGTTCTAGGGTGAGGAGAGCGAAGCGCAATGCCGAGGCGAACAAAGGTTGTCAAGCGAGAGACCCTGCCCGACCCCCGCTATGGGAGCGTCATCGTGCAGCAGTTCATCAATAAGTTGATGATGAACGGCAAGAAGGGCCTCGCCGAGAGCATCGTCTACGAGGCGTTCGACAAGATTCAGGAGCGCACCGGGCGCGATGCGCTGGAAGTCTTCGAGACCGCGATGCGCAACGCCACGCCGGTGATCGAAGTGAAGCCGCGCCGCGTCGGTGGCGCGACGTTGCAGGTGCCTGTCCCGATTGAGGGGCCGCGCCGCACCTCGCTCGCCATCCGCTGGCTCCTCGGCGCCTCGCGCAGCCGCAATGGCCGCACGATGTCCGACCGGCTCTCGGCGGAAGTGATGGATGCCTTCAACAACACGGGCGCGACGATCAAGCGCAAGGAAGACACGCACCGCATGGCGGAGGCGAACAAGGCGTTCTCGCATTACCGCTGGTAGGGCGGTAATGCGCAGCGAGCAGAGGACAATGCGCGTCGCGCTTTCCGATGCAACTGCCCACCGCCCACCGCGCACTGCGTACAGGATTTATTGAAACGACGGACACAACGGGAGCCTGGCGGAAGGCTCCGGCCAAACAGGGAAAACAAGGACATGAGCGTAGCGACACAGGCAGCACCACTCTCGAAACGGATGCAGGCGCTCGAGAAGACGCGCAACATCGGCATCATCGCGCACATTGACGCGGGGAAGACGACGACCACCGAGCGCGTCCTCTATTACACCGGGCGCATCCATCGCACCGGCGAAGTCCATGATGGCGCGGCGACGATGGACTGGATGGAGCAGGAGCGCGAGCGCGGCATCACGATCACCTCCGCCGCGACGACCGCCTTCTGGTCCAAGGGCGCGCGCAACGGCGACGCGAAGCAGCCGGACGCGGTGCGCATCAACATCATTGACACCCCCGGCCACGTGGACTTCACGGTCGAGGTGGAGCGCTCGCTGCGCGTCCTCGATGGCGGCGTGGTCGTTTTCGACGCCGTCGCCGGTGTCGAGCCGCAGAGCGAGACGGTCTGGCGGCAGGCGGACAAGTATTCCGTGCCGCGCATCTGCTTCGTCAACAAAATGGACCGTACTGGCGCGAATTTCGAGCGCACGATCGAGATGATTATTGATCGCCTCCGCGCCAAGCCGGTGGCGATTCAATTGCCGATCGGCAGCGAAGACAAGTTCCGTGGCGTGATTGACGTCTTCGAGCAGCACGCCATCATGTACTACGACGACAAGGGCACCGACATTCGCATCGAGCCGATCCCGGCGGAACTCCAGGCGAGCGCCGCGCAGGCGCGCCTCGATCTCGTCGAGGCGATCGCCGAGACGGATGAGGACCTCACCCTCCGTTATCTCGAAGAGGACGAATTCTCCAACGACGAACTGCGCGCCGCCCTGCGCACGGCGACGATTAACAATATCCTCGTCCCCGTGCTCTGCGGCACCGCGCTGAAGAACAAGGGCGTCCAGTCCATGCTCGACGCGGTCGTGGACTACTTGCCCTCGCCGCTCGACGTGCCGCCGGTGGCCGGGACGAACCCGAAGACCGACGCGGAGGAGACGCGCGGCCTCGGCGAGGATGAGCCGTTCAGCGGCCTTGTCTTCAAGATCGCCAACGACCCGCACGTCGGCAATCTCGCCTTCGTCCGCGTCTACAGCGGCAAATTGGAGAAGGGCACCTACGCCCTCAACTCCTCGAAGGACCGGCGCGAGCGCATCGGTCGCCTGATGCGGATGCACGCGAATCACCGCGAGGATATCGAAGAGGTGCAGGCGGGGGACATCGCGGCGATCATCGGCCTGAAGGACTCCTTCACCGGCGACACGCTCTGCGATCCGGCGAATCCGATCGTGCTCGAATCCATCAAGTTCCCGGAGCCCGTCATTCAGGTCGCCATCGAGCCGAAGACGAAGGTGGATCAGGACAAGATGGGGATGGCCCTCGCCCGCCTGGCGCAGGAGGATCCGACCTTCCGTGTCCGCACGGAGGAGGAGACGGGTCAGACGCTGATCGCCGGTATGGGCGAATTGCACCTCGAAGTGATCGTGGACCGCATGCTGCGCGAGCACAAGGTGGAGGCGAACGTCGGCCGCCCGCAGGTGGCGTACCGCGAGAGCATCACGAAGTCCGTCAAGCAGGAAGGCCGCTTCGTCCGCCAGTCCGGCGGCAAGGGGCAGTTCGGCGATGTCTGGATCGAAGTTTCGCCCGCCGAGCGCGGCGCAGGCTTCACCTTCGAGGACAAGATCGTCGGCGGCTCCATCCCGCGCGAGTACATTCCGGCGGTCGAGGCGGGCGTCAAGGAAGCGATGGAGGGCGGCGCGTTCGCGGGCTACCCGATTGTGGACATCAGCGTCGCGCTGTATGACGGCTCGTACCACGAAGTGGACTCCAGCGAGATGGCGTTCAAGATCGCCGGCTCGATGGCGCTCAAAGAGGCGGTGCGCAAGGCGGCGCCGGTCGTCCTCGAGCCGATCATGAAGGTGGAGGTCACGACGCCGGACAATTTCATGGGCGATGTGATCGGCGATATTTCCAGCCGCCGCGGCCAACTGGCCTCGATGTCCGAGCGGGCGGGCGCGCAGATCATCAATGCGTTTGTGCCGCTGGCGACGATGTTCGGCTACGCGACCGACCTGCGTTCGATGACGCAGGGGCGCGCGTCGTACTCGATGGAGTTCGACCACTACGAGCCGCTGCCCACCAACCTCGCCGAGGAACTGGCGCAGAAGGCGACGCGGCGATAATCGAGTTGATCGGGCCGGGCAGTGCTGCTCCGGCCCATTGTATTGAGTGACAGAGAGGGATGGCACAATGGGCAAGGCGCGATTCGAGCGGAATAAGCCGCATGTGAACGTGGGGACGATCGGGCATGTGGACCACGGCAAGACGACGCTGACGGCGGCGATCACCAAGACGCTCGCCTTGCAGGGGCGGGCCTCGTTCAAGGCGTTCGACCAGATCGACAACGCCCCCGAGGAGCGGGCGCGGGGGATCACGATCGCCATCGCCCACGTCGAGTACGAGACGGAGAAGCGGCACTACGCGCACGTCGACTGCCCCGGCCACGCCGACTACA
>JAICIL010000049.1 GCA_025924435.1 Chloroflexia bacterium
AGCGGAGGCGCGGACACGGGAGGCATTGGAGGAGGCAATCACTACGGCACTGACGACGATCACCCCGACGGACGCCGCAGGCTGGTTCACCGCCTGCGGCTATCTGCTCGAAACGGATCAGTCATTATGCGATCCGCTCTAGTAGCCGGTAGCCGGTAGCCGGTAGTCAGAAAACCGGGGACGAAGCACGGCTGGAGAGATGGCGATCGCGCAAGCAGGAAAGTGAGGGGGACAGGTGGAATACCAGAATATCCTGTGGGAACAGCAGGGCGGCGTCGGCATCATCACGCTGAACCGGCCCGCTGCGTTGAACGCGCTCAACCAGGCCCATCTGATCGAGTTGGACCACGCCGTGCAGCGGGCCGGGTTCGACCCGCGCGTGCGGAGCCTGGTGATCACCGGTGCGGGGCGCGGCTTCTCGGCCGGCGCCGATGTCAAGGAGTGGGGCGCCGCCCACGCGGATGAAGAGCCGTCCGCCGGTTGGATTGACCTGGCCCATGCCCTCATCATGCATATCTATCGCCTGCCCAAGCCCGTCGTCGCCGCCATCAACGGCGTCGCGGTTGGCGCGGGCTGCGACATCGCCCTCGCATCCGACCTGCGCGTCGCCTCGACCGCGGCGCGCTTCGGCCAGGCCTACATCAAACTCGGCTATTGCCCGGACGCCGGTGGCTCCTTCCTCCTGCCGCGGCTGATCGGCGAGGCGCGCGCGATGGAACTGATCTACACCGGCCGCATCATCGCCGCCGATGAGGCCGACCGTCTCGGCCTGCTGAACGCTCTGGTCGAGCCGGATCGGCTGATGCCGACGGCGCTCGAACTCGCCGGACGACTCGCGCAGGGCCCGACGATCGCGATCGGCCTGGCGAAGGAGAACATCCGCCGGAACGCCTCGCTCACCATCGAGGACGCGCTGCGCAACGAGCGCCGCGCCGGCGCGATCTGCGGCGGGACCGAGGACGCGAAGGAAGGCCTGGCCGCGACGCTCGATCGCCGCGAAGCCAACTTCCAGGGCCGCTAAGCCCATGGCCACCGATCGCACCGCGACGGGGACGCCGACCGGCGCCGTGGACTGGGCGCGGCTGGCCGGGGACGACGCGGCGTCGCACCCGCTCTACCCGCTCTTCTATCCCCGCTCGGTCGCCGTCGTCGGCGCGTCGCCGAAGGGCGGCTACGGGCTGGGGGTGATCGCCGCGCTCACGTCGTTCGGCTTCACCGGGACGATCTACCCGGTCAACCCGCACTACGACACGATCGCCGGCCTCCGGGCCTACCCGGAGGTCGGCGCGATCCCCGAGCCGGTCGACGCGGTCGCCATCGCGGTCCCGTCGCGGGCGGTGCCGGGGGTGGTGCGGCAGGCCATCGCCGCCGGGGCGAAGGGCGGGGTCGCGTTCGGCAGCGGCTTCGCGGAGGCGGGCGAGGACGGCCGGTCGCTGCAAGCCGAGCTGCGCGCGCTCTGCGGCGCGCGCTTCCCGCTCATCGGGCCGAACTGCCTCGGGGTGGTGAACTACCGCGGCGGCGCGGCCCTGTGGGCGATCACCATCGGGGCGCGGCGCGGGGCCGGCGCGGTCGGGCTGGTCGCCCAGAGCGGCAACATGGCGCTGACGCTGATCGCCTCCAGCCGCGGCCTGCAGCTCGCCCACGCGGTGTCGGTTGGCAATCAGGCCGTCGTCGACACCGTCGACGTGATGAGCTTTTACCTGGACGAACCCGGCGTCCGCGTCATCGCCGCCGTGATCGAGGGACTCGCCGATGTCGCGAAATTCCGCCGCGTCGCGGCCCGGGCGGCCGAGCGGGACATCCCGATCGTCGCCCTGAAGCTCGGCCGGTCGGAGAAGGCCGGCCGCGCGGCGGTGGCCCACACCGGCTCGCTGACCGGATCGGATCGGCTCTACGACGCGCTCTTCGCGCAATACGGCGTGCTCCGCGTGGACGACCTCGAAGAGCTGATGGAGACCGCCAAACTGCTCGCCGCCGACCGGCGTCCGGCCGGGCCGGGGCTGGGCGTGTTCGCCAGCTCTGGCGGGGAGTGCGTGCTGATCGCGGATGTGGCCGCCGCCGGTGGGGTCGCGCTGCCGGATCTGCGGCCGGAGACGCGCGCGGAGTTGCGCGGCATCCTGCCGCCGTTCGCCAATCCGCTCAACCCGCTCGACATCACCGCCTCCGGTTGGGGCAATCGCGCGATCTACGGCGACGTCGCCACGCTGCTGGCCGCGACGCCGGGGGTCGATATCGTCGCCTGCATCGGCGACACGACGCGCAACTCCGGGCCGCTCGAAGCGACCGGCTGGGACAAGATGATCGCCGGCATGGCCGACGCCCGGGCGCGGACGGACAAGCCGATCGCCGTCATCAATACCCTGACCGACGTCGCCTACGAGATGACCGACGCGTTGGCCGCGCACGGGCTGATCCACCTCTCCGGCGCGCGGAACGCGGCGCGCGCGATCGGCCACGCCGGCCGGTATGCGCGCTGGCGGCGGGGACAGCGCGCCCAGCGCGACACCACCACGGTCGATGCCGCGCGTCGGGCTTGCGCGCTCGCGCTGCTGCCAGCCGCCGGCGGTGGCGGGGTCGCGGAGTCCGCCAGCAAGGAACTGTTGCGGTGCTACGGCATCCCGGTGCCGGCCGGCGGCCTGGCCGGGAGCGTTGACGCGGCACTCGCGCTGGCAGACGCGGTCGGCTATCCGGTCGCGCTGAAAGTCGAGGCCGACGGCGTCCACCACAAGACCGAGGTCGGCGGCGTCGCGGTCGGGGTTGCGTCCGGCGCACAACTCCGCGCGGAACATGCCGCACTGCTCGCGCGGGCCGCAGCCCGCGCGCCGGGCGCGCGGATTCGCGGCGTCCGGGTTGAACGGATGGCGTCCGGCCTCATCGAGCTGATCGTCGGCGGGCGCAACGACCCGACGTTCGGCCCGATCGTCGTCGCCGGGCTTGGGGGCGTGCTGGCCGAGGCGCTTGGGGATGTCTCCACCCGGCTCGCGCCGCTCGATGCCGACGAAGCGCGGAGGATGCTCGGCGAGCTGCGCGGCGCGGCGCTGCTCGGCCCATTCCGCGGGCGACCGGCCGTGGATGTCGCCGCCGCGGCCGCAGTAGTCGCCCGCGTGTCGCAGCTGCTGGTCGAGTTGCCCGAACTCGTGGAGATTGACCTCAACCCGGTGCTCGTCGGCGCCGCTGGCGACGGCTGTGTCGCGGTGGATGCGTTGGCGGTCGTCTGACCCCAGCGCCATCGCGTGCGGAGACTGCGGCCGCGCCGAAGGGTGGCGGGGAGAGCAGGTCTCATTCCCTGCGACCGGTGGCACCACCGCAGCGTATACGATGTGCCGTTTCATTCATCGTCCCCGATTATGAGCAGTCGGCTCGACGCTCGTCTTTCCGCGCGAAGGACGGCGAGAACGAGTATGGTGAGGAGGATTGCCAGCAGCCCGAGGGACACGAACGGCGGCAGAAAGAGCGACAGGCTCCCAACCACCATCAGCGCGGCGATACCCGCAAACCGTCGCACCGGGAGGATACCAATGACCGCCCACAGGTACCACGCCTGCGAAAATAGATAGAGGAGCGGGCCACCGAAGAGCAGCAGCGCGAGACTGAGCGGTGCGTGGCCGCGCGGCTGGGCAATGACGAGCGCGTTCCCCACCGCCAGCGCGATCAGCCCGGCCACCGCGATCAACAGGCCATTGACCGTCCGGCGCGCGGCGAAGAGCGGATCGGTCGTTGCCTCGACATACTGGCTGAGGAGACGATCCGATGCGGCGAAGTAGAGCGCCCACAGGGCGACGATCGCGACCAGCGCACACGCGCCCGCCACGACCGTCGCGAGGGTTCGCGGCGCGTTGGCGATGGCGGTGCCGGTGGTCAGGACCGATTCACCCAAGGCGATAATCAGAAAGAGCCGGCAGCGTTCGATCATATGGTCGGCGTCGAATGCGACGTTCTCCGAGCGCAGCACGCGCCCGGGAAGGGGGTGGGCCAGCCACGTCCCGACCACATCAATGACTGCGGCCCCTGCCCACCAGAACAACCGAGCCTCCGCCGTACTGATCGCCCCCGCGATCCAGAGCGGTGCGGTGGCGACGATCCAACTCAGCAGACGCGCGTAGTGCTCACGCAGCATGCGGATTGGCGTGGTGACGATCGTCACGATGGGGCGCACGATCTGGATGAGGAGGAGCGGGATCACGAACGCCGCCCCGCCAACGTCGAAGGCGTGGCTGATCGCCGCGTTCATGAACAGCCCCACCAGCATCACGGCGAGCATCATCCAGCGGGTTTGCGACCGGCCGACGCGGAGCAGCGTCGCTTCGAAACTGGTGCCCGACCACACGGCGAAGACGGCGATGAGCAGCACCGCAGTCTCGGCGGCGCCGCGCCACGTGAGATGCTGCCGCAGGTGGGTTGAGAGCTGCGAGACCGCGAAGACGAAGACGAGGTCGAAGAAAAGTTCGAGCGGCGAAACCTCCTCACTCTCGGCGGACTGCGCGGGCAACGTCCTGTCTCCTCGCTGGCGGGGCGCGCCCGGCTCGACGTGACGTCAACACCGAGCGCGCGTGCCGGACCGGTGAACGACGGAGTGCAATCGGAAAATACCATTTTTGCTGCTCAGCGACCGACCCTTGCGGCCAGGTGCGCGGGATAGCGAACCCCTTGCACCGCGATGGTGGCCAAGGCCCCGGCGATATCGCGGAGGTTGTCGGGCGTCAGTTCGACCTCGACACGGCTACGTCCACTCTGGCTGCCGCCTACTGGCTCCTCAGGTGCGCGATCATCATCATGTGCTCGATGTTCGCCATGTGGAAGGGCGTGCTCATCGGCTCGAAGCCGAACGCCTCGTAGAGGCCCTTCGCGTAGGTCTGCGCGCTCAGGGTGACGACGGGCAGGCCGAGGTCGCGCGCGGCGTCCATCAGATGCTGCATGACGAGGGTGGCGACGCCCATGCGCCGGAAGCGCGGCAGGACGCTGACCCAGGCGATCTGCCCTTCCGGGCCGCTCCGCGCGCGGACGATATGCAGCCGCCCCGTCCCCGCCGGCACGTCGTCCACGAGGCCGAGGGCGTGGACGGCGGTCGGGTCGTCCCGGTCGCCCTTCTCCGCGCCGTACACGCCCTGTTCCTCCGCGAAAACCGCCGCCCGGATCGCGTAGCAGGCGGCGCGGTCTGCGGGGGAGTCGGCGCGGCGGACGGCGATGTCAGCCATCCGCGCCGGAACTTGTCGGGATCGCCGCCATCACGGGCGCGGGACGGAGCGGCTGCCCCTTCTGATCGGCGGCCGTCGCGTTGTCGGCGATCGCCGCGCGCTCGATCATGTCGTCGGCGGCGAGGACGCGCCGCAGCGCGACGGCGGCGACATCGAGCATCGTGTCGTCCGGCGCGCGCGTCGTCAGTTTCTGGAGCGCCATGCTCGGCGCGAGCAGGATGCGCATCCAGCGATGGTGGTAGAACTGCGCGCCAAGTTTGAGGAACTCGTACGCGATGCCCGCGATCACCGGCACGAGCACGATGCGGCTGAGGATACGCAGCAGGAAGGGCGGGCGGCCGAGCAGCGCGAAGACGAGGATCGAGAAGAGGACGACGACGAGCAGGAAACCGGTGCCGCAGCGCGGATGCTCGATCGGCATCGGCCGGATATGCTCGGCGTCGAGCGGCAGGCCGCGCTCGTAGGCGTGGATCGTCTTGTGCTCCGCGCCGTGGTACCGGAAGACGCGCTTCACGTCGGGAATCAGCCCGATCAGGCCGAGATAGAGGACGAGGATGCCGAGGCGGATGCATCCCTCGACGATATTCGACACGAACGACGAGGCGATGTACTGATCCGCGAAGTGGATCGCCAGGAGCGGCAGGACAAAGAACAAGCCCACGCCGAAGAGGAGCGAGAACGTGACGGTGATCCAGAGCGCGGGGCCGCTCAGTTCGGTCGGTTCTTCCGGCTTGTCATCCTTGCCGCGCTTCTTCTCCGGATTGGGTAGGAGCGCGGGCATCACATCGGGCGCGACGGTGACGGCGGGCGCGCCCTCCTCCTCCTGCAAGCCGACATTGGCGGAGAAGACGAGCGCGCGCGTGCCGAGCAGCAGCGCGTCCCACAGGAGGACGATCCCGCGCAGGAACGGCCATTTCATCACGCGCGACCGATAGACCCACGAGGTGAGCGGCTCCTGATAGTAGCGGATGCCGCCATCGGGCGCGCGCACGGCCACCGCCATCTCGCGCCGCCCGCGCATCATCACCCCTTCCATCACCGCTTGCCCGCCGTAGTGAAACGTGCCCATGCATCCTCCGCCGTACCTAACCCATTCGCCCCTGCATGATACCATGAACGCGGTGAATGGTTTTGGACCTTTGAGGAAGGACTGATAAGGGGAATCGGTAAAGGGGATGCGGTACGAATGTGGCTGCCTGCTAAAGCCTCCCTTCGCTGTGCTTGCTTGAGGTCGAAGCGCATTTGGCTTCACCGCGAATGAGCGCGAGCAGCGCGTCGTGGCGAGGTATGCCGTGATGCCGGACGTCACCGCCGTTTTCTTGCGCTGGATGGGGATGCGGGCGGTATTGCATCGCGGCTACTGGCTCGTCACCAGCCTCTATCTCGTCGTTGATGCCCACCTGTCGGCATTTCAACTCGTCTTCCTCGGTACCGCCCAGGGAATCATCTCGCTCGTGGTCGAGGTGCCGGCCGGGGTCGTGGCCGACACGATCAGCCGCAAGTGGGCGCTCGTGATCGCCCACGCCCTCATCGGTATCAGTATGGCGGTTACCGGTCTGGTCACGGCATTCCCGGCACTCGTCGCGACGCAGATGATATGGGGGGTGGGTTGGACGTTCGCGAGCGGCGCCGACGTCGCGTGGGTCACCGATGAACTCGGTCGCCCCGACCGCATCGCCGGGGTATTGACGGCGCGTGCGCGCTGGGAGCAGGTCGGGGCCGTCGGCGGCCTGATCGGGTTCGGCCTCCTCGCCCTGGCCATCGGCCGCGGCACGGCGATGGTGGTCGCCGGTGTCGCGATGGTCATGCTCGGGCTGTACGTCGTGGTGCGGTTCACCGAACATGGCTTCACCCCGACCAGGGCGCGACGCTGGCAGCGGTCGGCGGCGATACTGCGGCGGGGGGTCACCCTCGCGCGCCGCGATCGCGAGATCCTGCTGATCCTCGCGGCAACCTTCCTGATCAATGGCGCCGCCGAAGCCTACGGGCGGCTGTACCCCAAGCGGCTTGTCGGGCTTGGCTTCCCTGACCAGTCCAACCCGATCGTCTGGTTCACGGGACTCGGTATCGGCGCGTTCGCGGTCGGCGCGCTCGCGCTACGGATCGTCGAGGCGCGCATCGAAGGTACGGGCGTTGCCCGTCGCGTTTATGCCGCCGCGTGCTTCATCGGCGCCCTCGGCTTGATCGCGCTGGCCTGCGCGCCCGGCTACCTCATCGGCAGCGCGGGCGTGCTGCTCGTGGGCGGCATCGCGCTGACCGTGACGCGCGCCGTCGGCGTGATCTGGGTCAACCGCCGCACCACCAGCGACGTGCGGGCGACCGTGCAGTCGTTCCTCGCCCAGGTCGAGTACGGCGGCGAAATCCTTTGCGGCGTCGCGCTCGGGGCCCTCGCCCAGTTCACCACCCTCACCGCCGCCTTCGTGTGTTCGTCCGCGCTCATCGCGGGTGCCGGCGTGATGGTTGTTCGGTCACGCACCGGCAGTCGCTGAACACAGGCGGATATTGGCAATCGCGCATTCCTGCGCGTATACTCCGCCGCTCGACTTGATGAGGCGGTGGTGGCTCGTCCGTTCCGGCCCCCATGAGCCGACCCCAGGAATACGAAAGGGAGACGGCTCCTCGGCCTGATGCGCCCCGCCTTCGCCCGCTATGATGCGCGGAAACACACCGCCAACGAGCCGGAAATCTAAGCCGCGAATCCCGTATATGTAGGCAATCGTGCGAATCCACGCCGTCCTTGACGCCCCTTTGCGCGCCCGCTACGCTGTATGTACAACGAAGGAGCGTGTATCGTGGAGCAACGACCGCGCACGGAAAGCGATCCCCCTCCCCGGCGCGTGGGAGCAGACCGGCGGCCCATCCGCCCGCCCGGCGAAGAGACCCAGCCGTGCCCGCGCTGCGGCCACGCGATGCCCGCGCTCAAAGGCGGCTCCGCCTCAATTTGCCCCAACTGCGGCTTCAAGGATTCCTGCTGCTACTGAGCGCGCAATCAGCCTCAGTGCGCGGTCGGGTCCGTCCGTTGCCCCGCCATGGCGAGCCAGGCGGCGGCGCGGGCGGGGAGATCCACGGAACGGCCTTTCTCCACCGTGCAGCCGGGGAGGGAATTGAGGAAGGTCCGACCGTACCGCTTGGTGAGGACGCGCGAATCGAGGACGGCGCAGACCCCCCGGTCGGTGCTCGAACGGATCAGCCGCCCGAAGCCCTGCCGGAACTGCAGGACCGCCTGCGGCACGGCGAACTCCGCGAACGGCTCCGCGAACCCCTCGGAGCGCGCCTGGAAGACGGGGTCGCTCGGCACTTTGAAGGGCAATTTCGTGATGACGAGCACCGAGAGCGCGTCGCCGACGACATCCACGCCCTCCCAGAACGACGACGTGCCGAACAGGACCATCTCCTGATGCTGCTTGAACCGCTCGATCAACTGGCGCGGCCCGCCGTCCAGACGCTGGCCGAGGACGACGATCCCCGCCGCTTCGAGCACCGGCTTGACGGCGCGATAGGTCGCCTGGAGCGCGCTGTACGAGGTGAAGAGGACGAGCGCGCGCCCGCGCGTCGCCTCGCACAGGCCGATGATCGCGTCCTGCAATCCCTTCTGGTAGCCGGGGCGGTTCGGCTCCGGCATGTCCTCGACGGTGTAGAGGAGGGCGGAGCGGCGATAATCGAAGGGCGAGTCCACCGCTACTTCGGTCGCCGCGTCGCGCTCGATGCCGAGGCGGGAGCCGAGGTAGTCGAATTTCCCCTCCGTCGTCATCGTCGCGCTCGTCATGACGACCGTGCGGCGCGGCCCGAAAAGGTCCGCCTGCAATGTCGCGCCGACGTGGAGCGGCGCTGCCTTGACGCTAACCGCGCGGGAGGCGTCCGCCGCCGGTATCCCCGGCATCAGGGCGGGCGCGCCGTCCGCCGGCATTTGCTGCCCGCCGCGCGGGGAGTCAATCTCGGTCCAGTAGACCATCTCCGGGTCCGGCTCCGCGAGGGCCGCCGCCGCGCCGACGCGGAGATCGGTGCAGATGCGCAGGGCGCGGGTGAGCAGCAGCAGCGTGTCGTCCTGCTCCTGCATCGTCTCGTCGGGCAGGCGGTAGACCTGCTCGAAAATCGCCATCAGCGTCTGCTGGATCGTGCCGAGCGGGAAGGAGAGGTTGTCCCAGGCGATCTCCACCTCCGTCCAGCCGGTGTCGTTGCGAACGTTCTGCGTGATGCGCAGGCGGGTGTCCGTCTCGTTCTGCGGGCGGCGGGCGAGGAAGGCGGCGAGGCGGTCGAAGAGCGCGAGCGTCAAGGCTCGCGTCTCGTCAATGCGCGGCAGCAGTTCGCCGCAGAGGCGCGCGACATCCTCCTGCACATCTTTCGGCGTCTTGCCGGTGCGGACGCGGATCGGCAGGTCGGCGAGCAGGCCGCGCGGCCCCTCGGCGTGCGGCTCCGCGAGCAGGTTGAGGAAGTTGAGCACCGTCGCGCGCTCGAAGGCGTAGCCGAGTTGGTTCGTCGCCTCGTCTTCGAGGTGGTGCGCCTCGTCCACGATCAAATGCTCGTAGGGCGGCAGGACGCCGCTGTTCGTCGTCATGTCGGAGAGCAGCAACGCGTGGTTGACGATCACGACGTGCGCGTTCTCCGCCGCGCGCCGCGCCCGCTGGACGAAGCACTGCCCCCGCTTCTGGAAGACGCACGACGAGGGGCAACTGTCCGGCCCGGCGTTGACGCGGTTCCACGCCTGGATGATGCCGAGCCGTCGCTCGTCGTCCGTGAAGCGGATCTCGCCCACATCGCCTGAGTCCGTCGTCTGGAGCCAGAGCAGCAATCGGAGCATCAGCCGCGCCTCGGCGGGCGAGAGGGCGGGATTGCCGCGCAATTTGAACCAGCGGTAGAGGCAGAGGTAGTTCGCGCGCCCCTTGACGACCGTGGCGCGGAAGTCGGCGGGCAGCCCCGCGCCGTTCGCGGCGGGCGCGCCGCCGATCGCCGCCAGCACGTCCTGCAAATCGGGGATGTCCTTCTTCGCCAGTTGATCCTGCAAGGCAATCGTCGCGGTGCTGACGACGACGGTTTCGCCGTGCTCGACCGCGTGCGCGACCGCCGGGACGAGATAGGCGACCGACTTTCCGGTGCCCGTGCCCGCCTCGACGAGCAATGTCTCATCCTTGTTGAAGGCGTCCGCGACGGCGTCGAGCATCTCCATCTGCTGCGGGCGGTGCTCGTAGTGCGGGAAGGCCTCGGCGAAGGGGCCGTCGGGCCGGAAGGTGTCGAGGATGGCGGCGGTGTCGAGCGGTCGCTGGCTGCCGGTGCTGCGGAGCGGTTCGGGACGCGGGCGGGGCATCAGGTACATGAGGTCCACGCCGCCCTCTTTTTCCGCCTGCCCGCCGCCCGCCTGGGCGCGCAATTGCTGGAGGATGCTCGCCCCCGCGCCCGCTCCGAACGTCCCCTGCTGCTTCTCCCGCTGCGCCTGCCGGAAAAGGCGCGCGAAGGGCGACTGCCCGATGTCCGCGAGGCGCGCCAGTTCACCCAACATCTCCATGTCGCACTCCGCGATGCGATCCAGCAGGGCGCGGAAGACGGCGGCGGTCAGCTCGCAGTCGCCGAGGGCGCGGTGCTCCTGCGGCGTGCCGACCTGCAGCCGCTCCGCGATGCGCGTCAGGCTGTAGACCGGCAGATCGGGCAGGAGCAATGTCGCCAGTTCGTAGGTGTCGTACGTCGGGTTGTCGAGCATCAGCCCCTGCGCGGCGAGCAGTTTCAGGTCAATCTCGACCGACTGCCCGACAATCGGATAGCGCTGGACGAAACGGCGCAATTGCGGCGCGGCACTCGCGAAGGGGGGCGCGGCCTGGAGCATCGCGTTCGTGATGCCCGTCAGTTGCGCGGTGCCGAGCGGCACAGGCCGGACGGGCCGGACGAACGACGACCACCGCTCGATAATTCGCTCGCCCGTGAAGGTGACCGCCGCGACCTCGATGATCTCGTTGTTGCGCTCGTTCGCCGTCGCCTCGACATCCACGGCGACGTAGATCGGCGTGCTGGGCGCGGCGGGAGTGGCGGGGCGGTTCGGGACAGTGCCGGGGCGCGGCCGGCTCGGTGGCGGTAGGGGTGACACAGGCGGTTCTCCCGACGGTCTCCGCGACGGGCGCGGCGGTGGTTTCTCAGGGTTGTCCGGCAGAACCGCGTCCCATTGCGGCAGACCGAACAAGACGATGATTGTATCAGAATCTGCCCGCCCCAACCGCTTCCGCGCCAACGCTGCCGCAAACTCAGTAATGGTACGCAAGCAACAAGAGATAACCGGCCAGGTGCGTGGGCTGAGAGACAATGCACGGCTTGACATCCATTCGTTGTGACGTTACATTGGTAACATTACAACGAGTGGTACCCTGAGGAAAGGCTGCAGCTACGCAAGGAGGGATAGTATGGCTGCTGATACGCCACCCAGTCACCATGCCAGGATACCCGTCGAGCGGGTACAAATCGGCGCCAGGATGGAGAAGCGCCTTGTGAAAGTGCTCAAGGCGCTCGCCGAATATCATGATCTATCCCTCGGTGATCTCCTCGAAGGGATCGTCCTGCATGCCTTCGAAGGGAAGTCTCCATTCCGCGACGAAGCGCTCCGACAGATCGTGCAACTCAAGAGTGTCTACGGTGTGGACTACGGCGCGGAAGCCAGCCATATGTTCGTCGAGGATAGCGGCTCTCCGCGTGCGTAGTGGGTAGATTCCTCGCGCATCGTGATAGCGAAATGGGAGGCAGACGGTGATCACGTTCGGCCCTTTGCTCAACACGGCCCAATTTCCTGGCTGGTCGCCTGCGGACGTTCTGGACGCCGCGCTCTCGTACGCCGATGCCGCCGAATCTCTGGGCTATGAACGGCTCTGGATCACGGAGCATCATTTCATCCCCGTTGGCGTCTGCTCGTCCGCCATCACGCTCGCAGGTTTCATCCTGGGGAGGACGAAGCGGATCCGCGTCGGCACCGCGATTTGTCCGCTTCCCCTCTATCATCCCCTCCAGTTGGCGCAGGAATCCGCGCTCCTCGATCAGGTGAGCGATGGGCGATTCGACTTCGGTGTCGGCAAGGGGGGATTCCGCCCCGACCTTGAGACATTCAATATCGCCGGGGATACGCTTGGATCACGCATGGAAGAGGGCATCGAGATCCTCATTCAGGCATGGACCCAGGAAAGCGTCGCTGCAGCGGGACAATTCGCACGCTTCCCCGCAGTCGGCCTCAATCCTCCCCCGCGTACGACTCCCCACGTTCCCCTCTACATCGCGGGTTCGGCGCCTGCGACAGTCGAACTCGCCGCGCGCCACGGAGCGTCAATGATGATCGGGTTCGGCAGCGACGAGGTCGCCATGGCCGCACAGGTAGGCCGGTATCGCGAACTCTCGCGGCACTCCGGGCACGATCCGGACGCGGCCACACACGCATGCACCCTGCTCACCTCTATCGCTGACAGCGCGGAAGAGGCCCGTTCGCGGGTACAGCAGAACCTTGCCTGGTTTCTGGCCACAGCGTCGCGGTACTCCGGTAGCGCGCGGGCGCAGCCCCTGGAAAGAGCGCCGTCCGCACTCGCGCCGGAAGCGCATATCTCCGCCCATCTCGCGCAGTTGTTCGACCGTCAACTCATCGGCACGCCCGCGCAGTGCGTGGCGCGCATCCGAGAGATCGTCGCGCACACCGGCATCCATCACTTCATCCTCCTCTTCGAAGGGGCAGCGGATCGAGAGCGTACGATCGAGAATTTGGAGCGGTTCGCACGCGACGTAATGCCGACGATCGGGGCGATGTGATCTCTCGCCCCCTCGATCATCGCGAAGCGGTGAACCGGGCGTGCGCGGTGCGGAATCCGGCCTGCCAGTCAATGCATGGCGCGAATGCCTCATCGGGATGCGCGAGATCTACGTGCGTTACGAACGGCGCGCCGTCGTCGCGGATAGAGAGGATTGCGACACTCTGCATGCGCTGCCGCAATGCCGGGTTCGGGGCGGCAAGTGCGCCGGGATTGACGAGCAATACATCGTCGTACTCGACGGCCATCGGAACGTGCGTATGCCCGAAGACGACAACCCGCGCACCCGCCCTGCGGCCCATCGCCGCCCGCCGCGCCAATTTCGGCTCCCATGCGTCGTCCTCGCGGGATGCCATCTCCGCCGCGCGGTCGGGATAATGCCCGTGCGTGAGGAGCATTCGCGCGCCGCCCGCGACGACGAGCTGCTGGTACGGCAACTCCCGCTGCGCCTCCGCCGTCTCGTCATTGCCGTGCACCGCGATCACCGGCGCAATCGCGCTCAACCGATCCAGCACCCACAACTCCCCGACATCGCCCGCGTGCAGCAGCAGATCCACGCCCTGCAATGCATCGAAGACCGCCGCCGGCAACTTCGCGCACCGCTGCGGCATGTGCGTATCCGAAATCAGCGCAATCCGCGCCGCAACACGCGCGGCGGGCAGTTCGGGCGGCAAAAACCGATCAAGCATGGTGGGCGTCATAGCTTGTCATCGCTATTCTCCCCTTCCGGCAAAAATCGTCCCCGGAAACGTGCCTTCTTGGTCTCAATGTCAATGTGGATCTTGAACAGTCTCGCTTCTCTATCGCTGTTCACGAGGCGCAACCCTAATCGCTTAATCTGATCCAGGGAAGGGCTGGAAGCAGTAAAGAGCGGCTCGTATTGTGCGAATGTGGGCGTCGGCTCGAAATCGCAATAGAGCCATGGAAAGTCGCTGTCGTAAGACTCCAAGACTCCCAACAGTTCATCGCCCTTGCGCAGTTCAAATCTGGGTTCCGGCCCGTGATCGATGGTAACGCTAACCGCGCCGTCAGGGACATTTGCGCTCTTCTTCTCCACGTAGAGCGACGTGATTCGCCAATCTTCCGGCGCACCGACAACCCCACCGAGAATTGGATAGAGACAATCAATCACTGATTTGACGCGCCCGGTCGCAATATCCCCGATGTTGACGGCCGAACCGCCGAATCGCAATCCCACCGCATAGCGGGATGCTTGTGTACGTGCCACCGCATGTTGCCTCACCCAATCCGCGAATGGTTTATCCCTCGCGCTTCGAGGTAATACGCCCTCGTATGTGGCGGAGAATATTGTGCCGATTTTGGGCACCGCTGCTATCGTCGGTGGTGACGAATATACGACTACCCGACACCCCTGGATTGCGGCAGTAGAAGTGACGTACGTTTTCGAGACACTGTACCACTGAATATTTGGTCGTCGTCCTGAGAACCATCTCTGTCGTCCAACGAGTACAGCGAAGACGGGTTCACACAAGTTGTCGATGTCTACTTTCCGTTCTTCTCCCGCTTCTCCGGCGAGTTGGAACGAGAGCGTTATTCCCTGCGCGTGTGCGACAGGCGGCGGTGGGATAGCATTCGCCAAAGTTTCCTTCCAAGGTTTCTCCCGACGTGTGGCAAATGTAGCCGGCATGCCGGGAATCCATTTCCACAGAGGAATGTCGCTCAGTGGAATGGAGGATGGATACTGTTCTATCTCCACGACTTCACTCCCAAGAGAAAATCACGTAAATCCCGCCACCACATCCGGCACCTCCGCCAGCGCCCGGATAACCGGATAATCCGCACGATGTTCGCTGCCCCGCCGGTCAATGAGCACCCCGTGCATGCCGACCGCCCGCGCGCCGCCGACATCGGCGACGGCGTTGTCGCCGATCTGCACACACTCCTCCGGGCGCGCGCCGAACCAGCGGAGCGCGTAGTCGTAGATCGCGCGGTGCGGCTTCGATGCGCCGACGCGGGCGGAGGTGACGATGTGCTCGAAGTGCCCGGTGATGCCGAGGCCGTCGCAGAGATCGGGGAGGTTCCACGACCAGTTGGAGATGATGCCGAGCCGGTAACCCGCGCCGCGCAGCGCCTCGAGCGTCGGGATGGCGTCGGGGAAGAGATGGAAATGCGCGGGCGTCTCGAACTCGCGTTGCAGGTGGGCGAGGATCGCCCGCATCTTCTCGTCCATCGGCGCACCGGCGCGGCGGAGGATTGCGCCGTTGATCTCCTCGTAGTATCGCTGGTCCGCCTCCTCGGTCGCCTCGTAGGTCATGCGCGACTCGTCCGCATCCAGCGCGCCGAAGACTTCGCGCGTCGCCCGCACGAGCGCGTCGTGCTCGACGTGGATGCCGTGCCGCGCGCAGGCATTGACGTAGAGCGTCTCCCACGAGGGGAGGATCGTCGTCAGCGTGTCGCCCATGTCGAAGAAGACGACGCGAATGCTCATCCCGCGTCGTATCCCCCGAGGGCGAGGATGAGCAGGAGCAATTGCTGGAGGCCGGTGGGGATCGTCGAGATGCGGATGAACTCCTCCAGGCGGTGCGCGTTGCCGCCCTCCGCGATGCCGATGCAGACGGCGGGGATGCCGAGGCCAATCGGCACATTGGCGTCCGTGCTGCTCGCGTCGAGCGTCGGCGCGATGCCGAGGGCCCGCAGCGTCTCCATGCACGCCCGCACGATCGGCGCGTCGGCGGGGAGGTCGCCCGCCGGCCGGTCGCCGAGGATCTCCGCCGTCACCTGCACGTCCGCGATGTGGACCGCGCGGACGGCGCGCTCGACGTGCGCGGCGAGCCGTTCGAGATTCGCCTGCGAGATCGAGCGCAAGTCCACGAGCGCGGACGCGGCGGGCGCGATGGTGTTGACCGAGACGCCGCCCTCGATCGTGCCGACGGAAAGCGACGTTTTCGGCGTCGAGGGGATCGGCAGCGCGACGAGATCCGTGATCAGTTTGGCGAGGATGTGGATAGCGTTCGGGCGGCCGTAATTGCCCCATGAATGGCCGCCCGGCCCCTGCACGGTGAGCCGGTAGCGGCGGCTGCCGACGGCGCGATGCGTCACGCGGCCCAGGTTATGCCCCTCGACCGCGACGACCGCGCCGAGACGATCCCGATACGTGCTGACCGCCGCGCGCATGCCGCGCAGGTCGCCCAGCCCCTCCTCGCCGACATCCGCGACGAAGAGGATGTCGCCCGCCGTCGTCAGATCGAGCGTCGTGAGCAGCCGGGCGGCGGTGAGCATCGCCGCGACGCCGAGGCTGTTGTCGCCGACGCCCGGCCCCGCGATGCGCTCCGGCGTGCGGCGCACGGTGAGGTCCGTTTCGGCGGGGAAGACGGTGTCGGTGTGCGCGGCGATCATCACCGCCGGGCCGTCGCCGCTGCCCGGTCGCCGCCCGATGGCGTTGCCGACGCTGTCCGTTTGCACGTCCGCGAGGCCGATGGCGCGCATCTCCCGCGCGACGAACGCGGCGCGCTCCGCCTCCGCGCCCGTCGGAGCGGGAATCTGGGCGATGCTCGCGGTCAGGGCGATGGTGTCGGCCAGCGAAACTTTCGCCCGGCCCAGGAGCCGCTCGATGTCCGGCCGGGTGAGGAGATGATCTATCGTTGGTGTGATGGCGCTGATGGCTGGTGCCTCTTTCTTCGTCGAATTGGCCCCGAAATGACGGGCGCTCCGCCGCACCCCGCACGCAGTATAGCGCACCATATGGGTGCCGATGCCAACCTACCCCCAAACCCCCTCCCGACGCGGGAGGGGGCTTTTTTCTCCCCTTCCCGAAACGGGACGGGGCCGGGGGTTAGGAAAAGGGAGCGCACCGGCGGGGCGGGCCGGTGCGCGGGGGGAGGGGACGAGGGGGGATGTACGGGGAGGGACGCGGTCAGTCCGCGAAAAGTTCGTGGAAGTTGCCGTCCGGGTCGGCGAAAAAGGCGGTGCGCTGGCCCCACGGCATCGTCGCGGGCGGTTCGACGGGCACCGCACCCTTCGCGATGACTTCCGCGTAGGCGCGGTCCACATCGTCCCGCGTCGGGCAGGGGAAGGCGAGTTCGAATGCCTGCCCGCGCGCCGGTTCGCTGAAACTGGGGTGATGCGTCGCGTTCACCAACTCGGTGCGCTCGCAGACCGCGAAGCGGACGCCCTCGCTGCGGAATTCGGTGTAGTTGTCCATCGCGTTCTCCGCCGCGAAGCCGAGCACGTCCCGATAGAAGGCGACGAGCCGGGGTACATCGTCGGTGAGGATCGTGATGAGCGCGATTCTGCTTTCCATACCGCCGACCTTTCGCAGGGAGCCGGCAGAGGCCGGCTCCACGCCTAAGAGCGCCAACACATTGAATCCCATCGCCATCGCGCCCATTTACACCGCTCGCCGCATCTCGAAGGACGGGGCGGTGTGCGCCCCACCGCCGAACGCTTCCAACCGGCGCCCGATCCGCACGAGGACGCTCCCCACCCATGCCGCGCACACCGGGATGTATGCGCGCCGCGTGCCGATCGCGCGGAGCAGACGCTCTTTCTCGGCCGCCGCGATGCGCTCCTCGATAGAGAGACGTACCAGTGCCACCATCCGCTGCTCGTCCATCATTTCGCGCCGCCTCCTGTGCACTTTCCCTGCTGCTGTACCGATACACAGTATAGAACGTGTGTTCGTAAATGTCAAGTCTCTTGCCCGCGTACGTACGAAGCAAAAGGGCGGATTCGTGGCAGCAATTGTGCGGCGTCCGACCGGTAGATTTGCCTCGTGGCGCGGTTGCGAAACCATGCCCTGTGCGTTATACTTTGTCGGTTTAATCACGCGCTCGCCGGGCGGTTTTCGCGCGGCGGAGCGATAAATAGGGCGGGCCGCGCGATGGCCCGGAGGCGAGCGATGCCAGCAGCAGCGGAACATCTCACGGACACGACGATCAATGTCGTGGATTATCTCAAGAGCGACGCGATGGGCCGGACGCGGCGGTACATCATGGACGTTCCGTCGCTCGAACTCGACCGCGACCTCGTCGCGCGCTCCGTCCACGCGGAGTTCCGGCTGTTGCGCGTCGGCGCGGGCGTGCTCGCCGAGGGCGTCGTGCGCGCGGTCGTGGACCTCGAATGCGTGCGGACGCTCGATCCCTTCGCGCAGCCCATCGAGGCCGAATTCGCCGAGCAGTTCCGCCCGACGATTGATGTGGCGACAGGCCGGGCGATTGCGTACGACGACGACCCCGACGATGAACCGGAGATCTTTCCGGTCAACGAAAGCCACGAGATTGATCTGCGCGAGCCGCTCCGGCAGGTGCTCCTCGTCGAGTTGCCGATGCAGCCGGTCAAGCCGGGCACGGAGCCGGTGCTCTTGGATGAGACGGCGTCCGACGCGGCGGATAATCCGTTCGCCGTGCTCGAAACGCTCTTGCGGGACGAGGGCGAATAGGCTATCATGCCCGGACGACGGGCGATTGACGCGGATGCCCGCGTGCCGAACGCGGGTTTTCGCCGAGATGATAGGAGAGCAAGCGCATGGGAGCCGTACCGAAGTTTCGTAGTTCGCGCGGGAAGCGCGGGTCGCGCCGCAGCCACGATCACATCGCGCCGGTGCATCTCGTCGTCTGCCCGAGTTGCCGCTCGTACATGCGCTCGCACCACGTCTGCCCGACGTGCGGCCAGTATCGCGGCAACCAGATCATCGAGATTAAGCAGCGCACCCGCCGCACGGAGCAATAATTCCCGGCGCAAGCGCCAGGGCGAAATGAAGAACGGGAGTGGTCATCGCCACTCTCGTTTTGTTGTGTCTTCGTCTATCGGTAGCGGGGGGGGTGCCGCCCCCGCCGCGCGGGGCCGGGGGGAAAACCCCCCCGCCCGTGCCGGCCAAGCAGAAAACCCCACATCACACCCCCGACGCGGCG
>JAICIL010000050.1 GCA_025924435.1 Chloroflexia bacterium
CGTGGCGGTTGCGCTGCCGGTGTCGCCCTTCCTCGTGAAAGCAAAGACCCCGCCGACGATCACGAGCAGCGCCAGCACGCCGCCGCCGATGCCGAGGGCGAGGCCGCGATTGCCCTTCTTCGGGGGCGCGCCGGGCGGCGGATAGCCGCCCGTGGCCGGGTAGCCATACCCGACGGCGGGCGGCGCCCCACCCGAGTAGCCGCCATACGGCGGCGGGGCCGACGGCGGCAGGGGCTGGGTGCCGCCGTACGCGGGGGGCGGCGGATAGCCGCCCCCGTATGGCGGCGGCGCGTTCGGATCGCCATAGGGGTTCGGCTGCCCCCGCCCCGGGTAGGCGGGCGGCGCGGTGGGGTACGGCGCGGTGGGGGCCGCCGGGGGATAGCCGGGCGGCGGGGGCGGTCGCTGCGGCGGGGGCGGAGGAGCGGTCGGTTGCGGCGGCGGGCTTCCGTAGAGTGGCGGATACGGGGGCGGCAGGGCGGGAGGGGCGGGGGGGATGATCGTCGCGTCCGGGTCTTCCGCCGGGCGCGATCCGCCGCCCGGCGGGCCGTTCGCGAGGCGCGTGCGCTCGTCGTCGTTCGCGGGCGTGCCGGGCGGCGCGTGGTCGGACATGCCGTGCTCCCTTCGCTGGAGATGAAACCGTGCGGATACCGTAGCACACCCGCGCCACCGAAGCGAGGCGATCGTCGCCTCGCGGACGCCGCACGTCAGATCACCGTCAGGAGAGGAACCAGAGGACGATCAGGACGAGGCCGATGATCGAGGCGGGCCGCCAGATCATCCGGCGGAACCGACCGATGGAGACGAACGCCGTGCCGCCGCCCACCGCCCGCGCCGCGAGCGGCGGCGCGGTGAGCACCGGCCCGGAGAGCAGCAGGAAGACGACCGCGCGCACCAGTTCGATGCCCCGCGTCGGCGAGACCGCCCGCATCGCGTCGAATGTCCACCAGAGCGCGAGGCCGAGCAGGATGAGCGCGCCGACGAAGAGTGGCATGCCCGCGCCCCCCCGGATGGAGACCGCCGTCCCGTATTCGATCACCGCCGCCGCGACGTAAATGACGACAAGGATCATGAAGACCGCGAAGACCGGATAAAACATGCGCCGTTCCCATTCCTCTCCGTCCACCGAACCCGCGCGGCAGTATAGCACGCACCCGGTAGCGTAGGCTTCAGCCTGCGCGAGAGACCGCAGGCTGGAAAGCCCGCGCCACCGGCGTATCCGCAAAATACGCGGAATGGCGCGCTGCGGTGAAAAATTGCGAGCGAACTCTTGTTCATCTTGCATGTGTACGTACACTAGTGTTACGATAGGCAATGCGGGGTAGCGATCACCGTGAGGCGGGACGATGGAGGGGCGAGCGAGCGATGCGGGCGGGCCGCAACGGGCCCGCGCGCATGGCGTGGCAATCGGCACAATGGAGACGGGACCGTGGAACGCGCTGACCGATGTACCCGGCGTGCGCGTCGGGCAGTGCACGGTGCGGTTCGGCGACGGCGCGCTCGTCCCCGGCCACGGTCCGGCGCGCACCGGCGTCACGGCGATCCTGCCCCACGCGGGCGACCTCTTCCGGGAGAAAGTGCCCGCCGCCAGCCACATCATCAACGGCTTCGGGAAGGCCATCGGCCTCGTGCAGGTGGACGAACTGGGCGCGATCGAGACGCCGATCCTGCTCACCAATACGCTGAACATCCCCCGCGTCGCGGACGCGCTGATTGATCACATGCTGGCCGCCGAGCCTGCCATCGGCGTCCGCACGACGAGCGTCAACCCGGTCGTGCTGGAGTGCAACGACGGCCATCTGAACGATATTCAGGGGCGGCATGTCCGCGCCGAGCATGTCCGGCGCGCGCTCGCGGACGCGGCGGATGGCCCGGTGGCGGAGGGGAGTGTCGGCGCGGGAACGGGGATGGTCGCCTTCGGCGTCACGGGCGGCATCGGCACGGCCTCGCGCGTGCTGCCGGGGCCGCACCCGCGCTACACCGTCGGCGCGCTCGTCCTCGCGAACACCGGGCGGCTGGACGACCTGCGGATAGACGGCGTCCCGGTCGGGCGCGCATTGGCGGCGACGCGGGGCGCGTGGGCGGCGGAATCGGGCGACGGAAGCATCATCATCCTGCTCGCCACCGACGCGCCGACGACGACCCGGCAACTGGGCCGCCTCGCGCGCCGCGCCGCGCTCGGTCTGGGGCGGACGGGCGCGACGGCGAGCCACGGCAGCGGCGACATCGCCCTGATCTTCGGCACGCACACGGCGAACCGCATCCCGCACCGCCCGCCGGGGCCGGTGCGGGCGATCGAGGCAATCGCGGAGGACGGGCCGCTCATCTCGTCGCTCTTCGCCGCCGTGATCGAGGCGACGGAAGAGGCGATCATCAACGCGATCTTCGCGGGCAGGGGGATGATCGGCCGGGATAACCATCGCGTGCCCGGTTTGCCGGTCGAACGCGTCCTTGCTATCCTCCGCGCGCACGGCCGGGGGGGAAGGCCCGCCGTGCCTCCGGTGGGTGCGGAGTGACGAGGGGAAGGATAACGGGGCCTATGAATCATCGCGCATTGCCGCGCCGGGCGGCATGCTTGGCGCTCGTCGCGCTCATCCTCATGCCGTGGACGGTCCGCGCGCAAAGTGACAGCGCGGCGACCGCGCCGCCGCCCGATCCCGATGTGACGGCGGCGGCGGCGGTCGTCGTGGAGATGTCCAGCGGGGCGATCCTCTGGGGGCGCGAGATCCACGCCCAGCGCGCCCCCGCCAGCGTCACGAAGATGATGACCGCGCTCGTCGTCGCCGACCTCGCCGCGCTCGATGCGAAAGTGACGGTGCAGGAGAGCGACCTCGTCGGCGAATCGAGCATGGGATTGCAAAGCGGCGAGACGCTGACCGTCGAGGCGCTCCTCTACGGCATGCTGCTCCCTTCCGGCAACGACGCCGCGGCCGCGCTCGCCCGCACCTTCGGCGCGCAGCCGGGCGACGCGACGCCCGCGCAGAGCGTGCAGCATTTTGTGGACAGGATGAACGCGAAGGCGCAAACGCTCGGCACGAAGGAGACGCACTTCGTCAACCCGCACGGCCTCGACGAGCCGGGCCACCTGACGAGCGCCGCCGACTTCGCGCTGATCGCCATGGCCTTCGCGGCGAACCCGACCTTGATGCGCATCGCGGGCACCGTGGCGTACGACGGCTTCGGCCACACCCTCCACACGACAAACAAACTGCTCTACGACGGCCGTTACCCCTCCGTGATCGCCGGGAAGACGGGCCAGACGGACGAGGCGGGCTACACGCTCGTCGAGTTCTCCTCCCAGAATGGCCGGAAGATGCTCAGCGTCGAACTCGGCACGACCGCCGACGCCTTCTGGACTGACGCGATGCACCTCCTCGCCTACGGCTACGCGACACCGCCATCCGCGACGGCGGTGCATCCGCTCTCCATCGGCGTCCGCCCCGCGCCAGCGACCGCCGGGGCATCCGCGCCGCCGAGCCTTGCGACCGGGAACCAGCTGGCGATGACGGGCATCGGCAACACCGATCCGCGCGCGACGCTCCGCGCGACGACCGTCACGCTGCCCGCTTTGCACCGCTCGAACGACACGCTCAAACTGCGGATCGCCATGCTCGGCCTGCTGGCGGCGATTGCCGGCGGCGTCGTCTATGCGCGCCGGGTCGCCGTGCGCCGGACGCTCGCCGAGATGAAAGCGGAGTGGCGCAAGGGGCTTGCGGACCCGCCACACCTCGCCATGACCACCGAGATACCGCTGATCCCGCTCGCGCCACGGCCCGCGACGCCCTCCGTCTCCTCCCGCTGGGCGCAGGCGGGGGTCCAAGTGCCGAGGGGCGAGCGGGAGGTGGCGCGGGCGTACGCCTTGCAGGCGGTGCGGCAGGCGCGCGGCGGCAGCCGCACGGCGGCGCAGCAGGCGTTCAGGCACGCCGTCTGGCTCGCCCCCCGAATGGAATGGGGGGCGCTCCCCGGCTTCTGGGAGATGCCGCCCGTCAGTTACGCCGACCTCGCGACCGTGATGATCGAGGCGGGCCACGCCGCCAGCGCGCGCTCGATGCTCACCGTCGCCGCGCTCGCCCACCCGCGCCACCCCGACCTCCGCGCCGTCGAGGCCCGCCTCAGCCAGCGCGAGACCGCCCCATCCGCCGATGTCGTCTATGGCAGCAGATGGTAGCGCGGGCGCTCCCGCCGACACCGACCAGCGGGAGCACCCGTTATTCCAGGATGGTTTGCCGATTCTCCGGCACGCGACGCTGATACCGCCCGCGCCGTACGCGCTCGACCTGACGGCGACCGCGCTCGCCCGCTTCCCGCGCCTCCTCAATCGCTGGGACGGCACGACCTACCGCCGCCTCTTCGTGGCGGGCAGCGCATTCGTCGCGGTCGCGGTGCGGCAGGACGGCCCGGCGGACGATCCCCGCCTGCTGCTCACCCTCACCGGCCCCGCGCGCGTCCCGCCCGCGGCGCTCGATCATCTCACGGGATATGTGGTGCGGATGCTCGGCGCGGGGGAGGAGGTCGCGCCCTTCCTCGCCGTCGCGGCGCGCGATCCGGTGATCGGGCCGCTGACGGATGCGCTGCCCGGCCTGCGGCTCTTCCGCAAGGGCGATGTCGTCGAGGAGGTGATCGTCAACGTCCTCGCGCAGCAGATTTCGCTCCCCTTCGCGTACCAGTGCAAGGCGCGGCTCGTCGCGGCGTACGGCCCGCGCCTCACCGTCGGCGGCGCGACGCGGTACGCGCTGCCGACGCCCGCCATCCTCGCGACGCTCACGCCGGAGGCGGTGCGCCCGCTGCTCCTCTCGCGGCAGAAGGCGGCGGCGCTGCGCGCCTTCGGGGAGGCGGTCGTCTCCGGCGCGCTCGACCTCGCCGCCCTCCCCCGGATGGGCGACGCGGAGGCGATGGCCGCGCTCACGGCGGTGCGCGGCATCGGCCCGTGGACGGCGCACTGGACGCTGGGACGGACGCTCGGACGCGGCCACATCGTGCCGGTCGGCGATGTCGGCGTGCAGGCGATGCTCGGCCGCGCCTACGGCCTCGGCCGCAAGATGACACCCGACGAGGTGCGCCGCTGGGCGGACGGCTGGGGCGAGCACGCCCTGCTCGCCGCCGCGTACCTGATCGTCGGCACCTGGCGCGGCCTCATTTCCTGACACATCGAAATCCGACATTGCGCATGCAGCGCGGTTTTTCTCCCCATGGTCGGCAACCCGCGTGCATCCGGCGGGCATGCGCGTGCGTCCTTGCCGGTAGCATCGTTTCTGTGCGGCGTGGGTCCGCCCGCCCGCGATGAGGAGAGCGGTATGGCAACGGTATGGCATGGCTTCGTCGAGAACATGGCGGCGTTTCTCGATTCCTATGGATTGCTCGCGATCTTCGTCGTGCTGCTCGTGAAGGAGATCGGCGTCCCGCTGCCGATCCCCGGCGATTTCATCATGCTCTCCGCCGCCGCGCAGGCGGCGGCCGGGCAGTTCATCCTCTGGCAGGCGTTCCTCGCCATCGTCGCCGCGCTGGTGGTGGGCGACTGGGTGCAGTACGCGCTCGTCCGCAGTGTCGGCCGGCCGATCCTTTACCGCTTCGGTCGGTACATCGGCCTAACCCCGTCGCGGCTCGATGGCGCATCCGCGAAGGTCGGCACGGGTGGGCCGGTCGCGGTCGCCCTCGGCGTCGTCACGCCGGGGGTGCGCAACGTCGCGATACCGGCGTGCGGGCTTGCCCACATGCCGAACCGAACGTTTCTCCCCGGCCTCGTCGCGGGGAGCGGCGTCTTCGTGGCGCTGCACTTCGTCATCGGCTACGTGGGTGGCCCGGTCGTGCGCGCGGCCCTCGGCGCGCTCGGCGTGCCGCTGCTCGCCCTCCTCGCGGCGCTCCTGGTACTCGGCTTCGCCGGTTGGCTGCTCATCCATCGCGCATCATCGGGCGACAGGGAGCCTGCGGCCGTCGCGCGGGAGAGCGCCCGCGACTGGGCGGACGCCTGCTGCCCGGTCTGCCTCGCCCTCGCCGCGATGCACGAGCGCGTATCGGTGCGCCCCGAATCCGCCACGCTGCCGAGCACGGAACCCGCATAAGGCGACACGGCGGCCGAACGCCCGCTCGTTGCTCGTTGCTCGTTGCTCATTGCTACATTATGCGCTTGACGGCATAACGTCCGCGCTGGTATCGTCATACCCGCATAACCGAGTGTGTGTATCGCATCCGCCATCGCGGGCGGGGCGCGGGAAGGGGTGCGGGGGCATGGGCAAGCTGCTCGTCGGGCGGCCGACACTGACGATGGAGTTCGTGGTTTCCGCGCCGCTCGACTTCGTCGTGACGCTCGTCCTCGTCTATCGCGCGCCGGAGATGGGCGCGCAGGCGGACGCCTGGTGCACGGCGACGCGGGCCGCGCTGGACAGCGAGAGCGCGCGGGCGCTCGACACGCTGTACGGCTCGTCCGGCCGCAGCATCTACCTCGCCGAAGAACTGCTGATGCCGTTCGCGCCCCTCGCGCCCGACCGCCGCACCGCGACCTACGCAACCTATCGCGCCTCGCTCGCGCACCAGTCGCCCGCGTGGTTCCAGGGCGCGCTGAAACGGGCGCTCCGGCGCGTCCACCACGAGCAGGGCGAGACGGCGATCCCCGACCCGGCGGACGGCGACCGGGCCGCGTGGGAGCGCTTCCTCGCGCCCGGCATCACGCGCGCGCAATTGGCGGACATCGTCGCGCTCGCCCTGGACCCCGCCGCGATGAAGGCGAGCGTCCTCGCGCTTTACGACATGTACGAGGAGCGCTTCCACGCGGCGGATTTCGCGGCCTCGCTGGAGCCGCTGCACGGCGCGGCGGAGCGGGCGGAGCGGTTGCACGAATCGTATCTCGACGAGGCGTTCGCGGACATGACAGGGAACCGCTTGCCGCCGGAGATCGAGCACGCGGCGCGGGAGGTGGAGCGGGCGACATTCGTCCCCTGCGCCCACCTCGGCCCGTTTCTCTCGTACGTCCTCTACCCGCCGGAACTGGTCGTCTACTTCGACGCGACGCGCCCGCTCGGCCGCCCGGCGCGCAACGGGCGAGCGGCGGAGGAACCGGTCGCGGCGGGCGATCTGGCGGCCCTCCGCGCATTGGCGGACGGAACGCGCCTGCGGATCGTCGCGATCCTGCGCGGCGGCGAACTCTACGCGCAGGAAGTCGTCGCCCGGCTCGGCATCTCGCAGTCCGCCGTCTCGCGCCACCTGAGCATGCTCGAATCGGCGGGGATTGTGCGCGTCCGCCCCGCGAACGGGATGAAATATTACGCCGTCAACGCGGGGCGTCTGAAGCAACTCGCGGAGTCGCTGGGCCATCTCGCGGAATAGTATCGCCGCGATAGATGTCGCCAATGACAAGTGATGGTACGAATCCTGCAAAGGCTTATGTGGCGGCGATTGAGCGATGCACCCTGTCCAAAGGTACGGCTTCCATTCCTGGTCATTGGAAGGGTTGACCGGACTGGTGTGGCATGATATAGTGACATTGTTCACAAACCGGGAGACGCAAAAGACGCCGACCGGGGACGCTTAACAACAGGATACCTTGCCGGTTCGCTGGCTTGAGGTATTCAGAGATGTGCAGCCTCACACCCGTTCCAGGGTGTTGGCGATAGATATCCCCTCTGATTTCCTCTTTTGACGGGCATCACCACGGTGATGTCACCCGCCTTAACAGCCTAGCCCGACAATTCGGCGGAACACCACCACCGATGCGACAGGCACCTACGGCAAATGTGACCCGCGCCCTCGATCCTCTATCGGGGGCGCGACGTCGTTAAAATCATGCGGATGCGCCGCGCCATGATGTGGCAACCTCGCCCTCCATCGTCATACAGATCATCCGTACCCGGCCTCTTTCCCGACGGGAGACGGAAACGCTCGACACTCGGCCTGTGGTCTCCCCGCGTCCCGGATATTCTCGTGCCGCAAGACATTCCTCGTCTCGCACGGTACACTGCGCGTGGCGATGCAGCAGAAGCGGCAGAGGAGATCATTATGGCGGGGCGATGGCGCGTGGATGGACGCACTGCGGATCAGCCGGGCGCGAGCAGGGCGCTGAAGCGGCGGGGCATCATCGCGGCGGCGGGGGCGGCCGTCGCGGGGATCGCCATGAACCAGGCGGCGCAGCCCGTTGCCGCTGCGACGTTTCTCACTCTCAGTAACAACGATGACACCACGAATGTCGGCACCGCACCAACGCGCCTCTTTGGCTTCTCCTTCACCGGCGCGGTTCTTGACGTGATTGCGAACGGAACGGCCGGCATTGCCGAGGTTGCCCTCAGCGCGGCGGGCAATCTGGGCGCGGGCGGGCTGACGGCGACGGGCGGGATCGGAGGCGGCGGCACGGGGGCGACGCCCGCGCCCGGAATTGTTTCGACGGGTGGCACGAACGCGACGATTTCGGGATTTTCCGGCACCGGCGCCGATGGGATCATCACGACAGGCGGCCAGGGCAAATTCGCTGGTAGTGGAATCACCGCCCGGGGCGGAGGCGTCAATGACCGCTCCGGCGCCGGCGTTGGGGGCAACGGCGTCACGGGAATTGGCGGGGTGGGGCCAACGGACGGCGCGGGCATCTTCGGGCAGTCCGGCAAGGGTACCGGCGTCTATGGCGTCAGTACCAACGGTCTCTATGGCGTGCGCGGCGACGCGGGCACGGCCCCCGGCGCGGCGGGCCTCCTCGGCGTCGCCACCGATGTCCACGCCGTCGCGTGCGGCGCGGTCGCCGTCGCCCCCGCCTCGGTGGCGGGCTACTTCAACGGCGAGGTGCATGTCGAGGGGCCGTTCTATGTGGACCCGGTGAGCAACAAGCATGGCGTGATCGCCCACCCGGACGGTACGAAGCGGGTGTTGTACTCAATGGAAGCGCCGGAGAGTTGGGTGGAGGACTTCGGCAAGGGCGCACTGACGAACGGTAGCGCGACGATCGCGCTGGATACGGACTTCGCCGCCGTCATCCATACCGATGCCTATCTGGTCTTCCTGACCGAACGCGATGGCAGTCACGGGATCTACGTGACAAAGCAGAGCGCCGGTGGCTTCGAGGTGCGCAC
This sequence comes from Chloroflexia bacterium, assembly GCA_025924435.1. The sequence continues at coordinate 9,045 of JAICIL010000050.1, forward strand.
GCAGAGCGGGCAGGGGGATGCAACATTCTACTGGCGCGTGGTGGCGCGGCCAAACGTGGGCAAGAACGTGGAGCGGCTGCCGAAGTACACGCCGCCGTCGCTGGACATCGCGGAGATCGAGAAATCGGCGCGCGACGCGAAGAAGGAGCCATCCGAGCCGGTCAAGAAGCCGTAGCGCGGCGCAATCCGACGACTGCGGGCGCGGTGCATCCGGCTGCGTGCGCGCATCGTTGAGGCCGGGCGGAATATGACGCAGGGCGCATTCGCTCAGCCAGGAACTGGCGCTCTTTCGTGGCATCGAGCACGCGATGGCCGCGGTCGTCACCGCACTATCTGATCTGAACCCTGGCGCTCCTCCGGCGGGGCAGTGTGCTCCCTGAGCAGTGCGAGCATCTCCATCTGCTGCGCCAGCACCCGATCCTGCGCGGCGAGGATTGCCGCCTGTTCGCGCGCCAGCCGCTGGATCTCCTCGGTGTTCACATGTGTCAGCCCGACGATCTCCGCCGTCTCATCTACCGTCACCGCCTCGTGGTCGTCGCGCCGGCGGTCCTTCGCCGCCTGCCGGTTCTGGCTCATCATGATGATCGGCGCGGCATATGCGGCCTGTGTCGAGAAGAGGAGATTCAAGAGGGTGAAGGGATAGGGGTCGAAGTGGCGAATGACCGCCACGATGTTGAGGATAATCCACGCCGCAACGATCGCGCTCTGGATGATGATGAAGCGCCACGATCCCATCGCCGCCGCCACCGCGTCGGCGGCGCGCTCCCCGGTCGTCTTCGGGGTGTGGATGCGCGCACGCGCGGATATTTCTCTCTTCACTCTTTTCTCTACTCTCTTCACGACAATGCCGCCGGTGCAACCGGCGATTGCGTTCGCATCATAACGGGAGGGGCCCACCGGACTCGGTAATCACCCCGGCGTGATCGCCGTGCCCGATGGGCGAAGAAAGGAGAAAGGGTGCGGTGATGGGGGAACCACCACCGCACAGGGAAAAGGGAGGGGAGGAATAATCATTCGAATATGGCGTCTGCCGCTCCTCGCTCGCGCACCGTTCGTGGAGACTGGCGATGCCATCCCGCGCGGTCGCCGCGCGAGCGATCATCCGTCTCGCTCACACGAGGCGTCGAGGGCATGGCGGGGCGTACCCGCCACCGGTGGATTGCCCGCCATCGCGGTATGCAGTTGCGGGCCGCGCTCCCACTGCACCGGGGAGGGACCGAGCGCCGCCGCGATTGCGTCCAGCAGATCCTGCAAGTCGAACGGCTTGCGCACCACCTGACAATGCAGCGCGTGCAGCACGTCGGCTTGCACCGGCAGCAACTCCGGCTCGCCGGTGACAATGACCGTCGGGATGTGCGTCGTCTCCACATCGCTCCAGAGCCGCTTGAGGAAGGCCCAGCCGTCGTCACGCTCCTCCATCCAGAGGTCGAGGATCACGAGATGGGGCTGCAAGCGCTTCAGCAGTGCGTGCGCACGTGTCCACTCCCCCGCATACCAGCGGAGGGTGCGGTAGCCTTCATCGGTGAGCAGATCATGCATCAGGGAGAGGAAGGAGGGGTCATTGTCCAGAACCGCGATCACCGGGGCCGTCATCGGGCCCTCTTCCCGCAACGCCGGATGTGGGACAACACGAGCGGGGATGGGCGAAGTGCCGCCTGGCCGTGGAGCGCTTGGTCGTCATCAGCGTTGCCGCGTAAGCATAACACAATACGAACGAATTCATATACTATCCGGGAGGAATCTGTGGAAATCTATATACTCAACGGGAGACCCACCGGATCCGGCAGCCTCATCGCCGCGACTGCCATGCTCGATGGATGAAGAAAGGGGAAAGGGTGCGGTGATGGGGGAGCCACCACCGCACGGGGAAAAGGGAGGGGGGGCAGTAGTCATCAAGATTCTTCCGCCGCAGCGGCGAGAGAAGCGTCGGGCGTCTCCGCTACAGGAGAATCGGCGTGGGAGGCGGCATGCACGTAGGCGCCGAAGGAGCGTGCGGCGGGCGACGGGCCGAGCGCCGTCGCGATCGCGCTGAGCAGCTCCTGGGAATCGAACGGCTTGACCAGCACTTGGCAGGCCATCCTCCGCAGCAACTCATCCGCCCCCGGCGGCGGCGTCGGCTGCCCGGAGGCGATGATCGCCGGGATGTCCGCAGTCTCGAGATCGGCGCACAAATGTCTGAGGAAGGCCCAGCCGTCCGCGCGCTCCGCCAACCAGAGGTCGAGGATCACGAGGTCGGGGCGGGCGCGCTTCACCACCGCGTGCGCGTCGGTGACATCCCGCGGGCGGCAGCGGAGGGTGCGGTAGCCTTCCTCGGTCAGGAGAGCGTGCATCGTGGAGAGGGAGGAGGAGTCGTTGCCGAGGAGGACGATTCTCGCGGCTGTCATCGAGCCCCCTTCCCGCAAACGCCGGATGGGACGACACGAGCGGGGATGGGCGAAGTACCTGGCCGTGGGGCGCTTGGTCGTCATCAGCATTGCCCGAACAGCGTAACACATTGCGAACGAGTTCACGCCGACCCAGAGAAAATCTATAGAAATCTATACATTATGTCGAATATGAACATTTCGGCTGCTGAAAAACACTAAGGGAGCGTTCTCGTGGTATAATGATCGTGTCAAGTTCTTGACCCCCGCTCGACACCCCCGACATTGTGGGCCGCGCCGCGAGGCGCCGGCAATGCGAAAATCTTTTGGGTCGCAGCCCACCGTGCACGCATCGCGCGCACCTGGGACGCGAGGAGATCCCGCATGACCACGACACGAGACGGCCGATCCCCGCCCAAGGGCCGCCCCGGCCCCAAGCCGCGCGGGCGCACCGTCGTCCCCCTGACGATCACCGTCACCCACGCCCAGCGCGCCGATCTGGAGGCGCGTGCGGACACTGAGCGGGTCAGCATCAGCACGATCGTCCGCCGGTTCGTCGCCGCGGGCCTCGCCGCAGGCGGACTGTTCGTACTCTCAGCATTGATCGAGACCACAATCGCGCGCCGCACCGGCGCGATTTAAGGAGCGCACAATGATGGAATCACGCACGGTGAACGGGCACATGCTCGCCTCACTCGGGATGGTTGCCGGCCGTACGATCTATAGCTTCACGTCCCACGGAGAAGCGTACCGCCTCACCCCCGACCTGCCGACGACCTACCTGCTCCGACACCCGGCGGACGGTTATTCCGGTGTCTTCGACACATTGGAGGAAGCCGTCGCCTACGCCGATACGCGCGAATAGGGCGGAGAGGGAACCACAAACCGTCCACGCCCCGGGCGGATCGTGCGGTGAGCGCGTTCACGTCCGGCGGCCATCGTTCGGGGTGGCGGGTCGCGGAGAGGGAGAATTGAGCATGGAGACTGACTGGGCACGCGAGATGGACACATTCTTCGCCGGGGAGACCGCGAAACAAGACGCGAAGCAGGAGCGGGAGGCGACCGCCTCCGAGGCGGAGGCCCGGCAGATCGCCGCATGCATGCGGGGGGCGGTGCTCCCGGCGATGCGCGCCGTGCAAGCGATCCTGGAGGCGCGCGGGCGGGCGGTCGAAATCACCGAACCGGGGACGGGCGACACGCCGATGGCGATCGGGGTGAAACACGGGAAGCGCGACGAGCTGTTCTACCGGGTAATCGCGATGGGGAAGGGTGACGGCACGGTGGAAGTGGCGACCCGGATCCGCAAGCGCATCCTCGGGTCGAGCGCGACGACGGAGACGGAGGGTGTTCTCCGTCGCGGGGCCGAAATGACGAAGGACGAGGTGATCGGGGACATCCTGACCAACTTCAAGGATGCGATCCGTATGCCCGTCGTGTGATCGTGGCCGCGATGACGATCGTACCCTGGAGGGGACGTGGGCGAGTTGCAGTATGCGGTCATCGGCAGGTCCGAGACCTACCCGACCCTCTACCATATGAATCAGACGAGGCCGAATGCCGAGCGGCTCCGCCAGCGGCGGGAAGCGGCGATCAAGCGCCCGTGTTTCGTCGTCGCGATGGAGGCATGGGCGGCGAATCCGCTCACCGCCCTCCAGGAGGCGGAGGCGGCACGATCACGTTCGGAGGGATCGGCAAGCCGCGCCGAACAAAATCGGTACCCGGCGACACGACGGCCATGAGCCGCGACGAGCGGGAAAGGAAACGCAATGGCGAAGAATCCAGGCGGAGATGATCGAGATCGGCTCGCGCGTCCGATATATCGGCGCGAGCGCGGGCACGGAGTAGCGGTCGCATGGCCGCGTCGGCACGGTCCGGCACCCGGCGACGTGGCAGGGGATGGTCGGCAAGAATCCCCCCATGGCGCGCGTGGCGTGGAGCGAGGCCGCGGACGACTGGAATCACGTCCCGCTGAGCGAACTGGCCCCGGAATCCGCGTCGTGACGGCGCGCGATTCAGCCCTGCCGGTCTCGCTACCGGCCGAACGACGGATACCCACGAAGGAGTAAACCCATGACCGTGTCAATCTACCAACCCGCACTCCGGGCCGCGCCACTTGCCGCTTCGCCGCCCGCCATCGCGGACGAACCGGCGCGCGACCGGAGCGAGAATCGAGAATTATGCGCCCGCGCCGATCACGCCGACGCCCGCTGGTTCGTCCGCGTGGCGCTCACCGCCGATTCGACCGCAGTGGTACGGTCGGTGCGCGTGATCGTGGATGATCGCGACGTGCAACGGATCGTCCTGCACACCGTTTGGACGGATTGGCGCGACGTGCCGATCCTCGCAGCCCACATCGCATCCCCGCTCCCCGCGATCGAATCCCTGGAAACCATCGCGTGGGACCTCGCCGCCGCCCTCCTTCTCTCGCTCCAACGAGACGCCGACGCATGCTTGGAAGAACTGGGCACGCCGACGGGATCGCTGCCCGCGCCGCAACCCGGACCGCAAGAGCGCGCGGCGATGCGTAACGCGCGCGACGCGGCGATGCGCTAGCGGCCGCCGCGTCGCTGGCACTTCCCGCGCGTCGCGGTCGGTAGGGCAATCGGGAACGATATGCTCGCCGCATCCCGGCCATGACGGCCGGTGTTCAACCGGAACGATGTTCCGAGGAGGAGAGCTGGCAATGCACGCTTTGAAACGGCGCTTCGGTTCGGCCACAGCCCTGAGCGCCTTCATCGGCTTCCTAGTCATCTTCGCCACAATCACTGCGGGGTACGATTACTTCACCGCCGGCCGCGCCAAGGCGACCGAGGCCGTCTGGATCGGCGACAAGGCGGGCACGGCGATCACCGGCTTCATCAAGGGCGCGGATGCCAAGGCGCTCAAGAGCCCGACGAATCCCACCCCCGAGGTCCTGCCCGTCGCGGGCCACCTGAACAAGTACCTCATCCAGCACACCAGGCTCTTCTCGTATCTGGTCGTCCTCGGTGAACTCCTCATGCCGATCGGCGCGCTCTCCTTGCTCGTCGTCAAGTTCCCGGCGTCGCGCTTCTTCCTGCTGGCGATCGTGGGGCTGGCGGTGTTCGTGAACTTCCTCTACCTCTCCGAAGGCACGTCGAGCGCGAACCCGCCGATGACCTTCCTGTGGCTGGCGGTCATCTGGCTCGTCGCCCTCGTGCCGAGCGCCGCCCTCCACTACGCGATTGACCTGCGGCGGCTCTTCGGCAAGTCGGTAGCAGCGCCGAAAGCGATCGAGGCGACCGCCGGGCAGTGGTTAATCATGGGGACGATGTTCCTGGTGGTGCTGGCGACCGGATGGGCGCTGTACACGTACGCAACCTACTTCGCGATCATCGCGGCGAGTGTGCTCCTGGCGGCGGCGCTGTCCGCGATCAACGCCCTGCTCGCCAACCGGCGGCGCGGAGCGGCGATCGAGGTCAACCTCCAACATGGCGCGACACCGGCGTAGGTGATCGCTTCAAGACAACAGACGGGCATGAGGACGGGGGCTGGAGCGACGATGCCGATTGCCGTCGAATACCGGCCATCGGGCGATTATCTCGTCGGACACACGGGAGGATATGCGGCATGAACAACAGCCAGGTGGCGCACCTGCGCCCCGGCGCGCGGGTCCGGTGCAAGGAGCCGTTCGAGACCAGGAGTACCGGCACACGCCGCGAAATCCATATCGTCGAGCGGGTGGAGCGGCCGGTGGAACGGAACGCGGATTGGACCGTCCATGCCGGGAGATTCGCCTTCAAGGCATGGGAGATCGAGCGCGTGCGCTATGAGCAGTGAGCGAAATCGGCGAGATGACCGCGATGAAGGCCATCTCGCCGGCCCGTGCTCCCGGATAGTGGGACGCCGGTTGTCATCACGTTACCGGGATAGCGCGATACGACACGAACAAGTCCTTGCAATATTCCATGAAACTCTACATAAATCTACACATCCAATGGAATACGAACACGTTGATTGCCAAAAGAGAGTGCGGGGAAGTTCTCGTGGTATAATGATCGTGTCTAGTTCTTGACCCCCGCTCGACACCCCGACATTGTGGGCCGCGCCGCAGGCGCCGGCAATGCGAGACTCTTCTGGGTCGCAGACCGGTATGTACTGATTGGGTACATGCAGGAAGCGCGGAGGATCGCATGACCACGACACGAGACGGGCGCGCCCCGCCCAAGCGTCGCCCCGGCCCCAAGCCGCGCGGGCGCACCGTCGTCCCCCTGACGATCACCGTCACCCACGCCCAGCGCGCCGGGCTTGAGGCGCGGGCGGACATGGAGCAGACCAGCATCAGCACGATCGTCCGCCGGTTCATCGCTGCGGGCCTCGCCGCCAGTGGGCTGATCGTCCTCGCGGTGCTGATCGAGATCAAAAGCGCGCGCCGCACCGGCGCGGGCGCCCTCCGGGCAGCAAAGGAGTCAGTATGGACGCGCACACGCTCAAGAGCATGGCAATCGTTTCTGTCCAGGAGGGCACAAAATTGGGGTACGTCGAGCAGCCACTCCTCGACCTGACGGCCCGAAAGGTCGTCGCGCTGCAGGTCCGGGGTACTTCCGGTACGTTTATCGTCCCCTTCGATGAGGTGGCGTCCGTCGGTACGGACGCGATCACGGTGGCAATCAGCCAGGCGACGCAGACGCCCAGCACCGGCGGCGTGGCGGATGGACCGCGCGACCTCGACGCACTCAGGAAGCTGAAGATCGTGGATCACGCGGGCACCTTCCTCGGGACGATCTCGCGCATCGAGATCGATCCCGCGAGCGGGGAGATCACGCAGATCACGGCACACAAGGGCGGCATGCTGGGCATGGGCGGGACGACAACGCCGATTGACGCCCGGGCGATCGTCAGCGTCGGCCCGGAGATGATGACCGTCAATACGGAAGCCTCGGTCCTCGCCGCGTCGTCCTAGTCATCAGCCCCTGGCGGTCCGCGGTGGCCGGGGTGCTCCTTGGGTGTGCCCGAGGAGCGGGAGCGCCGGCCAAATATCGGGCCGGCATGAGACAAAGGAGTGCAGAGGTGAAATTGTTCGGTACCACCTATGTCGTCCGGAAGGACGAGGCGCTGCTGTATCGCGGCAAGGATGCCACCCAAGCGGAACGCATCGCGGCGGGCAACGCGCGGACCGGCTCGGCCTTTGTGTACGAGAAGCATGGCAACAACGAGGTGCTGCGGAAGGAATATTCGCGCGCCGACTGGGATCGCACGCACCGTCAGGCCGACACCCCGGCCGACCCGGCGCACGGCGCGCCGTAGCGGAAGGGAGGATCAGCCGTGGTGGTGTTCCGGGATGACCTCGACACGTTCTGCAAATACGTCGCGCATCGGCCTCCGAATGTTGACCACACCGTGCATCAGCACCTCGAGGACCGCCATCTCGAAAAAGGGATGCGCGGATTGTACTATGTCGCCCGCTATCGTCACCGATCGGACGATGGAGAGGTGATGACGGTAGGACTGGATCAGTACTGCGGACGGGTCGATCTGGACGACGAAGCGGGCGATGAGGGGCGAGCGACGGCGCGAGGGACCGAGGCGGTGGCTGCGTGCGTGCTCAGGGCTGCGGAAGAGGCGGGGGGAACAGTCCAGAAGGAACCCGTCAGATACACGGGCGAAGTCGTATCTTGAGCGGAATGACACACCGGGAGGGGAATCATCTCCCCGCCCATTGCGCGTGTGCGGGTGTGCGGTTCAACGGCGGCGTCTCGTACCGTGAGGGGAGATGGCGCCCCAGAGGTTAAGGGCATCCGCACCGGAAGCATATCATGCGTGCGACGGCCGCACGGCACCCCCGATGGCAGCAGGGCGGGTGATGGCGAAGCGGAAAGACGTGACGGGAAGCGGCGGACAAAAGTTCGACATGCCGCACCTGGCGATGCTTGAGCCGATGCCGCCGTCCCCGATCCCGGCCACGCCCAAGAAACCATAGCGCGAGACAATCCGATTACCGCAGACACGGCGCATTCGTCCGCGCTGGCTGTCAACCTGACCGTTTTGTCATTTTTCCCCGCCGCTTTCACAGCGATCCGCAAATAACGTCCGGTACAACGTTGAGTGTAGGAACACGACGTGGATCGAAGGATGCGGGAACGGAAGGGGCGGGAGATGTTGCAAGCGATCCAAGCGAGCCGACGGGAGGCCGAACGGTGCGGCGAGTTCGCGCGGCTGCGCGCGAAGAGTCGGAGCATGCGGGCGCGCATCGTCGAGGCCCAGGCGGAATACGAGGCGGGGCGCATCACGCTCAGCCAGGAACTGGCGCTCTTTCGCCGCATCGAGCGAGAGATGGCCGCGATCGGGGAGCGGATGGACGACCTCGCGTCCGAGCGGCCGTATTTCCTGCCGCGCATGCCACGCTGAACGACTGTCCTCTTTCGTACTCCGTCGGGGTTGGGGACGCCGACGCCCACCCGCCACCGGACGCGTTCGTACGCGGTTATCGCTACGCAGGCGCATCGGGGCGGGGCTTTTTGATGCGCGGTACACCGGCCGCCCGCCCGCGCGTGCTACACTGCGCGCATCGGCACAAACGAATCGAGCAGGAGGGCGCAGTGGCGGAGCTACGGCATGCTGACGACGATACCAAGGGGCGGGATGGAGTGAGGAAGGCGCTGGGGCGGCGGGGCATCCTCGCGGCGGCGGGGGCGGTCGTCGCGGGCATAGTGGCCAAGCAGACCGCCCAGCCGGTGGCGGCGAACACCGATGGGCAGGCGCTTACCATTGCCGGGTTGAACAGCGAGTCCACCGCGGGCACGAGCCTCACCTGGACGGGGGGGACGATCCTTTCCGGGGCGGCGTTGTCGGTGGGCGATGGAGGCACCTCCCAGGCCTTTACGGCGATGGTGGCGGGGGTCGCGACGGGGGGCAAGGCCGAGTTCGGCGTCTACGGCGAAGCGAGGACCGGCGGCACCGGCGTCGTCGGCAAGGCCATAAACGGCGTTGGCATCCAAGCCCTCGGTGGCGTGGGAGTCTTCGCCACCGGCGGCCTCATAGGCGTCCAAAGCAGCGGCCCCACCGGCGTCCTCGGCACCGGCACCGGCCGCGGCGGCGTCGGCGTGCAGGGGTCGATCCCGAGCTCGAGCAACGATGCGAACACGGTGGCGGTGCAGGGGATCAACCAATCCACCGGCGCGGGGGGGATCGGTGTCCTCGGCACCGCCGACCACGGCGTCGGCGTCTACGGCCAGACCGGCGCGGGGCTCTACGGCGTGCGCGGCGACGCGGGGCCCGCCCCCGGCGGCGCCGGGCTGCTCGGCGTCTCGACGGTCGCCAGCGGCATCGCCTTC
>JAICIL010000051.1 GCA_025924435.1 Chloroflexia bacterium
CGATGCGCGCCGATCACACAGTACGGCGCGCATCGGCGGGCGCATCGCGATACAATGATTGGCATATCGAGGGGCGCGATACCAGGGGGGATCGGATGATACCGCGACTTCGTGCGAGCCTTTCAGTGGGCTTGGCTCTCTTGCAGACAGGGATCGGGATCATCGGCGCCGCGTCCATCCTCAGTGGCGCGCCCGCCGCCGCCGCACCGCCCGCCAGCCACTCCATCTCCGTCGGCCCCGGCTTCTCCGATGTCTCGCCCCATGTGGTCGTCCGCACCGCCGCCAATCTGCTCTACGCCATCGCCCCCGATTGCCCCGCGTATCCCTGCGCGGGGACGGCATACACCGGGCCGCCGAACGCGCTGCACGTCTACCGCGCCACCGCGCCGGGGACGCCGACCGGCTTCGGCGAGGTGGACGCCGCGCACCACCCGACCGGCAACATCGCCTCCGTCGCCGCCGCGATTGACGGCAATGGCATCATCCACATCGCCTGGCTGACGACGAACGGCGGGGGCAATGTCTTCTATGCCCCATTCAATACCGCCACCAACACCTGGGGCGCCACCACCACCGTCGCCGCCACCAACTGGGTCACCGCCGGTCAGGGCGAGGAGGGCGTCGCCTTGGCCCTCGACAGCGGCGGCGCCCCGCACGCGCTCTGGTCCGCCCAGGACGCGGGCGGCGTCCTCCACGTCTGGTACGCCAACAAGGCGACCGGCTGGTTCCCCCAGCAGGTGGACAACATCCCGTTGGGGATCAACCGCCGCGCCATGCACCCCACCCTCGCCTTCAGGGCGAACAACGACCTCCTCGTCGCCTGGCTCGAAGGCACGTTCAACTACAAAGCCGACGGCATCATCCGCCTGCGCGGCCGTTCGAGCGCGGGCGTGTGGGGCACGACCGAGACGATCGCCAACGACACGGCGATGACGACGATTGACAACGGCCCGTCCCTGCTCGTCACCCCCGATGGCACCGCCCACCTCACCTTCCTCAATGCCGGGACGGCGGTGGATGGATCCGGCACGGCCGGCGACTACATCCATTACTACTACAACACCGGCGGCGGCTGGATCGCCAATCACCCCGGCGGGGGCGTGCAGATCACCCACGATCCGAGCCTCGGGCTGGGGGCGAACGGCGCGCTGCGCATCTACGGCCACGGCTGGCAAGGCGGCCCCATAGGTGGCCACGGGAACGACCTCTTCTCCTTCGAGGGGCCGGGCGGCGCGGGCGCATGGGGGGCGTGGACGCTCTACGCCACCGGCACCTTCGACTCCTCCGTCTCCACCCGCTGGGCGCAGTTCTTCCAGTCGTTCCCGCAGACCCTCGACCTCGCGTACTGGGGCGACGCCTATCCCAACAGCCTCTTCGTCGGCACCGACCCCGCTCCCGCCGTCCCCGCCCCCCTCCCGATCCCGCGACCAGCCACATCGTTGGGGGGGTCGGGCGGTCCGGTGAATCCCATGCCGCACCCACGACCAAGTATGCCGCCGATCACCGGCGGCACACCGGCGCCGCTGCCGCGACCGAGGTAGGCGAGCGAATCCATGCGCGCGGGCGGGAGGACTGGCGCGGCGCGAGATACGCGACGCGACCGTACGGACGCATCCTTTTGAAAGTATTGTCAGTTTGCGCGGGGGATATTCACCTTCTTCCGTTCTTCTCGGATGCTACCATGCCACAAGCGTAATTCCCCGAAGCGAGCCGTATCACGAACTGCCGACAATACCGCGGGATGGAGCGACCGGTGGCAATGGCACAGGAACTGTTCGAAACATGGATCGTCCTGATTGGCGAGATGAGCGAGATCCGAAGCGCGCTGGCATCCGCCATCCGGGACGAGGGCTGGCAGTGGCGGGCGTTTCCGACGCTGGACGCCTTCCTCGCCGCGCCCCGACCGCCGCGCATGGTCGTCATCCCGGTGATCGAGACATTCACGATTGCGTCGCTCGAACTGATCCGCGATCTCGCGACGCTGCTCGGCTTGCCGGTCGTGGTGTTCGGGCGGGAGCATCACCCGGTGATGGTCCGCGCGGCGCTCGCGGCGGGCGCCGACGACGTGATCTCTGTCCCGTCGTCCATCGAGGAAATCCTCGTCCGGCTCCGCGCGATTGTCCGCGTCGCTTTCCCGCGCGGCGGCGGGCGGAGCGAGCAACACCCCTATCGTCTCAACGACATCGCCCGGTCGGTCTCGATTGAAGGGGGGCCGGAGATTAGCCTGACACTGGCCGAATATTGCGTCATAAAGGCCCTGCTTGCGTCGCCCGACCAGCCGGTCTCCCGCGAGGATCTGATCGCGCGGATCGCCCCGTTCACGCGCTCGCGCCGCACGGGCGCGCTCGACGCGACGATTTGTCGCCTGCGTCGCAAGATGGGCGCGCGACATTTGCGGACGATCCGCGGCGTCGGCTATCAACTCGTTGACGAGCGGCCGCAGAGCGCCCGGATGGGGCGGGCGATAGCGAGTGTCCGAGGCTGACAGGGATGTCAGGAGGGCGGCACGGCGCTCCCCGGCCTTCGTCATCTCCGCTTGCGATACTGCGATAGGCGACCACGCTCCTACGGCAATCGGTGTATGCCAGCGATCAGATTGGAGGTCCGCACGCATGGAAGCGCCCGCGGCGGTCGGTGGGCCGGTCATGGTTCATCCCACCGCAACGATTGAAACCGACGCCGTCATCGGCACGGAGACGCGCGTTTGGCACCAGGCACAGGTCCGCGAGGCGGCGATCATCGGCCGCGAATGCATCCTCGGCAAAGGGGTCTTCGTTGATCGCGGCGTGCGCGTCGGCGATCGTGTGAAGATTCAGAATTACGCGTGCCTCTATCACGGGAGCGTCATCGAGGACGGCGTCTTCATCGGCCCGCATGTCATCCTCACAAACGACCGGCTGCCCCGCGCGATCACCCCGCTCGGCGCGCTCAAGGCCGACGACGACTGGCAATGCGGGGAGACGCGCGTCGGGATGGGCGCGTCGCTCGGCGCGGGGGCGGTGATCCTCCCCGGTGTCACCATCGGCGCGTGGGCGATGGTCGGCGCGGGGGCCGTCGTCACGGCGGATGTCCCGCCGCATGGTCTGGTCGTTGGCACGCCGGCGCGGCTGATCGGCAGCGTCTGCGCCTGTGGAAATCGCCGCGCTCCGGCGGACGGTCGCTGTCCGACCTGCGGATGGCACGCGCCGGAGCGCTCTGAGGAGATGCGAACGCCGCACGGCGACGCTCGTCTGAACCACCATGCTTAATGTGGAAACGATGCAATCGTTCATTCCGATCGCGCGGCCAATGATCGGCGAGGATGAACTGGAGGCGGTGCGCGCCGTCCTCACCTCCGGCAATCTCGCGCAGGGCGCGGTCGTCGCGGCATTCGAGGAGGCGTTCGCCGCCGAGTGCGGCGTCCGCTACGCGGTCGCGGTGACGAACGGCACGCTCGCCCTCCATGCCGCGCTGCTGGCGTACGGGATCGGGCCGGGGGACGAGGTCATCACCTCCCCCTTCACCTTCATCGCCAGCGCCAACACAATCCGGGCGACCGGCGCGACGCCCGTCTTCGCGGACATCGAGCCGGAGACCTTCGCGATTGACCCGGACGCCGTGCGCGCCGCGATCTCGCCGCGCACGGTCGCCATCTTGCCGATCCACCTCTTCGGCCATCCGGCGCCGATGCCCGCGCTGGTGGCAATCGCCCGGCAGCACGGCTTGGCGATCATCGAGGATGCGTGCCAGGCGCACGGCGCGGCGATTGACGGCGTCCCGGTCGGCGGCTACGGGGCGGGGTGCTTCTCCTTCTACCCGACCAAGAATGTCACGAGCGGCGAAGGCGGGATGGTGACGACGAACGACCCGGCGGTGGCGGATGCGGTGCGCCTCTTCCGCAGCCACGGGATGCGCCGCCGGTACTACCATGAGGCGTTCGGCCTCAACTACCGGATGACAGACCTGCTCGCCGCGATCGGCCTCGCCCAGATGAAGCACCTCCGGACCTGGAACGCGATCCGCGAGCGCCACGCGCAGGCGCTCACGCGCGGCCTCTATGACAGCGGGCTGCGGCTGCCGACGGTCCGTCCGGGGTACACCCACGTCTTCCATCAATATACGGTGCGCGTCCGCGAGGATCGCGACGGCCTCCGCGAGCGGCTGAAGGATGAAGGGGTTGGCAGCGAGGTCTACTATCCCGTGCCGGTCCACCAGCAACAGATTTATGCCGAATCGTGCGGCGAAGGAGTCTATCCGGAGGCGGAGCGCGCGGCCCGCGAGGTCCTCTCGCTCCCGGTGCATCCGTCATTGACGGACGCGGATATTGATCGAGTGATCGTCGGCGTCGGGAACACCTTGCGCCGCTGAGATGGAGAAAGCCGTATGCCCAAATTGACCGTTCCGATGATGCGAGACAATACGACAATCGCGCGCGTCGCCGCGCTCGATAGCGGCGGCACGATGACCAAGACGGAGGATGGTGCGGTCGTGATCAGCGCCCCGCGACGGCTCTTCCTCTCGCGCCGGGGGATCGAGTCCGCCCTCGGCTACCCGATGCGCCATTCCATCTGGCGCAATCTGAGAGAGCAGGCGGAAGACGGCGTGATCACGATTGCGGACGACATGACGCTGCTTGTCGAGCGGGAACCGTCGGCGCATGGGCAGCAAGCGGACGGGGAGAGCGCCGGATACACGACGCAACGCTATCGGACGAGGACGCGCGAAGCATCGCCAGCGGAATAAGCGAAGCCGTATCGCGCCGCGTGCGGGAGGTACTGGGCCGCGTGTGGAGCGCCGAACCGACGCAACCCGCGGGCGGAGCGGAACCGGCGGCTTCGGCGCTCCGATTATGCCAACCCCGTGGCCTTCGCGAGTTCGCCCAGGACCTCGCGAAGAGAGTCATCCAGGTAGAGATAGAGGGGTTCGATTGCCGCTCGGTTGGGGAAGAGTTCGTACAGCGTGCGCGCGGCCGCCTTCGCCTCGGTGAGGAGGATGATCATTCGCTGGAAATCCGGCAAGTCACCGTTATCGGCTTCGTCCATGTGGTGTTGCACCCGTCGTTTCCTTCCCCCCAGAAATGGTTATCCTCCCTCAGAGTAATACGACTATAGCAGCAGCCCGACCGAAAAGAAAGACACATCGGAAAAATACTCGCGACTTCACGTTTCAACCGGATACGTGTCATCCCTCGCGCTCCGCGACATCCGGCAACGCGCGTGGGGATGGCCGCAGTGCGAAGATTTCGGCGAGCAATTCGTACGATCGCCGCCGCTCCGCGTGCGCGTGGATCATCGTGGTCGCCATCACCTCATCGGCGCCCGTCCGCGCGATCAGTTCGTCCAACTGCGCCCGCACCACGGCTGGGCCGCCGATGACATGGCGGGAGCGGGACGCCTCGACCTGCGCGCGTTCCATCGGGGTGTACGGATACGCGTGCGCCTCCTCCGGGCTGGGCAGCAGGCCGGGTTGGCCGCTCCGCAGCCGCAGGAAGGAGAGGGCCGTGGACGACGCCAGCGCGTCGGCGCGCTCGTCCGTGTCGGCGCAGATCACCGAGACCGCGAGGATCGTCCTCGGCTCCGGGAGCGACGCGGACGGCGTGAACTGCTCCCGGTAGAGCGCCATCGCCTCCGGCGCGCCATCCGGGCTGATATGCCGGGCGAAGGCGAACCCCATGCCGAGCGCGGCGGCGACCTGCGCGCTGTAGTCGCTCGAACCGAGCAGCCAGATTGGCGGCAGCGGCACATCAACCGGCACCGCCCGCACGGATTGGAATGGATGCCCCTCCGGGAACTCGTCGTGCGCGAAGGCGAGCAATTCCGCCAGCTGGGCGGGGAAATCGTCCGCGCGCATCGCTTCCCGCGAGCGGCGGAGCGCGAAGGCCGTCATCTGATCCGTGCCGGGCGCGCGGCCAATGCCGAGGTCAATCCGCCCCGGATGGAGCGCCGCGAGGACGCGGAAGGTTTCGACGACCTTCAGCGGCGCGTGGTTCGGGAGCATGATGCCGCCGGAGCCGACGCGCAGCCGTGTCGTCTCGCGCGCGACCGCGCCGATCAGGACTTCGGGCGCGGAACTGGCGATGCCGGGCATGTTGTGGTGCTCAGCGAGCCAATAGCGCGTGTAGCCCAGCCGATCGGCGAGGCGCGCGAGATCAATCGTGTTCCGCACCGCCTCGGTGGCGGACGAGCCGGTGCCGACCGGCGAGAGATCGAGAACCGAAAGTGGGAGCGCCATACGTCGGAGTCCTCCGTGGTGGTCGTTTCGATCATGCGGAATGTTTCGCCGCCATTGAAGCACAACAGCGGCGTGCGGCGCTTGCTTCCCGCCGCGCGGCACGGCGACGCCCCGGCTGTGTATACTTCCGCGCATGTTGCATGCGAAAGGGGGACGCGATGACCGAGAGTGGCACACAGGTGCTGGTTGATCTCGACTGGCTCGACCGCCAGCCCGCGCCGGTGCTCCTGATTGACGCACGACCGGCGCCCGAATACGCGCGAGGGCACCTGCCGGGCGCGATCCATCTCGACACCTTTTTCTACGTGAATGAGCATACCGACCCGGCGGGCTTGCGGAAGATCGAGGCGGACTGGGCGGAGATGCTCGGCGCGGCGGGCATCACGCCGGGCGACACGGCGGTTTTCTACGACGCGGGCACGGAGAATTACGCGCCGCGCGGGGCGTTCATGCTGCGCTACCTGGGGCATGAGCGGAGCCATGTGCTGCACGGCGGGATCGCGGGCTGGCGCGCGGCGGGCCGGGCGGTGACGACCGACCCGCCGGAGCGCCGGCCGACACCGGGCGCCCGGTATCCGATCCACCTGCGCCGCGCGACGATCGCCACGGCGGACGAGGTGGCGGCGGCGCTCGGCGATCCCCATGTCGTCGTCATGGATGTACGCGCCCGAGACGAATATCTCGGAAAACAGGCGATGCAGGGCAATCCGCGCCTCGGTCGGCTGCCGGGCGTGGCGTACGTCGAGTGGACGAGCCTGCTGGAGGAGAAGGCGCGCTACAAGGACTCGGCGGAGATGCGCCGCATCCTCGCCGCAGCGGGCGTCGTGCCGGAGAAGGAGATCATCATCTATTGCCAGCGCAGCCACCGGGCGACGAATGCGTACACGGCGCTGGAATATCTCGGCTATCCGAATGTGCGCGTCTATCCCGGCTCGTTCTACGAGTGGTCGCGGCGCGAGGACTTGCCGATCGAGCGGCCGGGGGACGACGATTGAGCGCGCCGCCCCAAATGTTTCCGTGATTCCAGCGTCCGCCCGGTCCGAGAGGAGAGAAGCGCGCATGATGATTGTTGATAGCCACTGCCACGTCTCGCTCTCGTGGTACGAGCCGGTGGAGACGCTGCTCTTTCAGATGGAGCGCCATGGCGTCTCGCACGCCGTCCTGGTGCAGATGCAGGGGCAGACGGACAACGACTACCAGTTCGAATGCGTCCGCCGCTACCCCGGCCGGTTCGCGCCCGTCGTCGTCGTGGACACCGAGCGGCCCGACGCGCCCGACGCGCTGGAGCGCCTCGCGGAGCGGGGCGCGAGCGGCGTCCGCCTGCGGGCGACGACGCGCTCGCCGGGCGACGATCCGCTGGCGATCTGGCGCGCGGCGGGCCGCCTCGGCCTCGCGGTCAGTTGCTCCGGGTCGGGCGCGGAATTTGCGGCGGACGACTTCGCCGCGCTGGTGCAATCCCTGCCGGGGGTGACGATCGTCATCGAGCATCTCGGCTCCCACAGCCGCCCGGACATGACCGACGCGGAACGCGCCGCGCGGCAGCGGGCGTTCGCGCTCGCCCGCTTCCCGAACTGCTCCATCAAAGTAACCGGCCTCGGCGAGTTCTGCCAGCGCGCCATGCCGGTGACCGAGCCGTTTCCCTTCGTGCGGCCGATCCCGCCGTATCTCTCGCAGGTCTGTGACGCCTTCGGCCCGCAACGGATGATGTGGGGCAGCGACTACCCGCCCGTGGACGCGCGCGAGGGGTACGGCAACGCGCTGCGCGGCACAATGGCGCAATTCGCGGAACGGAGCGAGGATGATCGCGCCGCGATCTTCGGCGGCACGGCCCGCACGCTCTTTCCCCCGCGCGGTTGAGGCGCTTCGCGGCGGCCATGCCGATATGGATCCTTCGGCGTGGTATGTGGTATGAGGAAGGATTGTCATCTACAGGAATCCGCAGATTTTTGCTCGATGCCGTGAGAATTTGCTCATATTGTGTTATTATACTGATGCAGCGCTGACAACGACCGAGCGTTCTCGCGGCCGGGCGGCACATCGCCCGTTCCCGCTTCAGTCGTGTTTTCCTGATGTTGCAGAAAGGTGGGCCCATGACGGCCCCGGTACTCACCGTCCTCGGTACTGATCCCGCTGTTTCCCCGATCAACGACCATCGCGAACTGCGCCGCCGCGTGCAGGAGGCGGGGTTGCTCGAACCCCAATCCCGCTCGTTCGGCGTCAATCTCGTCATCACGGGCGGGCTGATCGCCGCCGGTATCGCCTTCCTCGTCGCCTTCCACGCGCTCTGGGGCGTCCTCATCGGCGCGCTCTTTTTCGGCGTCGTCTCGGTGCAGATCGCCTTCCTCGTCCACGACGCCGGGCACCGGCAGGGCTTCGTCCGCCGCTGGCAGAACGCGCTGGTCGGCCTGATCGGCGGCGATCTGCTCCTGGGAGCGAGTTACGGCTGGTGGGTCGGGAAGCACAACGCGCACCACGCGCACCCGAATCATGCCGATATGGACCCCGACATCGAACTGCCCATGATCGCCTTCACCGCCGAGCAGGCGATGGAGAAGCGGGGCGTGCAGCGGCTGGTCGCGAAACACCAGGTCTGGTTCGCGCTCCCGCTGCTCTCGCTCGTCGCCTACGGCCAGCGCCTGTCGAGCGCCCTGTACGTGCTGCGCGAGCGCTCCCGCTATCGCCGCTGGGAGGCCGCCGCGCTCATCGCAAACGCCGTGCTCTACGTGGGCGTGCCGCTCTACCTGCTGGGGCCGTGGTCGGCGCTGCTCTTCATCGCGGTCCATCAGGCGTGCATGGGCATCTACCTCGGGCTGGTCTTCGCGCCCAACCACAAGGGGATGGCGATGATTGACGACGAGACGCCGCTCGACCCGCTGCGCGCGCAGGTGCTCACCGCCCGCAATGTGCACGGGCATCCGGTGACGGATTGGCTGTACGGCGGGCTGAACTACCAGATCGAGCATCACCTCTTCCCGTCCATGTCGCGCAGCCGGTTGCGCCTGGCGCAGCGGATCGTCGCGGCCTTCTGCCGGGAGCGGGGCATCGCCTATCACGAGACGTCGGTCATGCGCTCGTATGTGGAAATCCTGGGATCGCTACGCGCCGCCGCCGCGCCCCTGCACGCTCGCCACCGGCGCTACGATCCCGTGGCGTAGGACGCATGCGCAGGGCGTATGCGGCGGATCCGACACACGGGCGGCATTCTGTGGTATACTACGAATTCAAATGTCCTCGCTTCGTACTGGTATGGATCAGGCGCGAGAACGACAAGTCGCGCGTGAGGTTCCGACCGGCGGGCGAGAAAGACAGTGGAATGGCAAAGAGTTTGTATGTTGGCGGCCTCCCCTACTCGACGAACGAGGATGCGATCCGCACGCTGTTCGCCGGGGCGGGAGACGTCAGTTCCGTGCGCGTCATCATGGATCGCGAGACGGGTCAGAGCAAGGGATTCGCGTTCGTCGAGATGGCGAATGACGCGGAGGCGCTGATGGCGGTCCAGCAGTTCAACGGCTATCAGATGGATGGCCGCTCCCTGACCGTGAACGAGGCGCGCCCGCGCGAAGAGCGGAGCGGCGGCTCGCGCGGCGGCGGCTACCGCAGCTACTAACGCCACGACGATCACGAAAGCGAGGGCCAGTGATGGCCCTCGCTTTCGTGTCTCTGTCGTACCAGCCGAAAAGGGGACGATCACCCCATCTGGAGGACCGTGTCGAGAAGGCGGCGCAGCGAGGCGGTTTCCGCCTGACCCTCATCGTTGAACCGGATCGTGCGCTGCTGGCTCCCGTCCCGCACACTAATCTCGTTCTGGAGGAGGTCCGCCCCCACCCCGCCCGCAGCGGCATCCACGGGAAGCGCGAAGAAATTGAGATCCCGCACGAGTTGCTCGACGCTTTGCGCGGCGGACGCATCGAGCCGCGCGGTATCCACCGTTTTCGCCTCCGTGATGCCCGCGAACCCGCCGCTTCGTCGCACCGATATCTGCATGGGCGTTCCCTCCAACGGGCACGGAGCCTGGGGAATTGTCCGCCCCAGACCCCATCGGCCCTTTCTCGCCGCGTCGTTACTTCTTGCTTCTCGCTTTCCTCCCCGCCGTCTCCGCATCATTGAGCATGGAGGCGAGCGTGCCGCTCGTCAAGGTCTTGCGTAGCGATTCGATCTCCGCCTGCAACGCCTCATCGGAGCCGTTGTACTCGGGGAGCCGCATCGTGCCGCAGCAGCCGCGACGATCCTGCACCGCCCCCGGCGTGTAGGGGGTCTCGTAGCCGGGTTCGAGCATCGTCCCCTCTTCGTGATCGTCCGTCAGCGGGGTCGGCGACACGACGAGTTCGCGGACACTGGCCCGGTTGCGGATGAAATTCCGGTACTGGACCGGTTTGCCATCCGCCGCCGCGATCGTCAACATCTGGTTGATGACATCAACGAAGGTCGCGTTCGACGCGGGCGCGGCGATAATCGCGCGCAGCAGCAGGCTTTGCAAATATTGCGCGGAGCGGTAGAGGACCGCCGCGTCGTCCTCGCGCGCCGGGTTGCGCTCGAAGGCGAAAATATCCGCCAGCACGTCGTACATGAAGCCGGTAAAGACCTGCGAGAGGGAGTGGACCTCTGTGCCGACCTCGCTCAATTTGAAGTCGTTGTCCGCGTTGCGCAGGCCGTTGAGCCGCCCGAGGACGAGGCCGAACTGCTCGGCGAGATCGGAGAGGAAGTTCTTATCGTGCAGGTTGCTCTTCGTCTGCGCGATGAGGGCCTCGATCTGGTCGAACTGGGAGAGTGCGAGGAAGATCGCCGTCAGATCGCCGAAGGACTCGTGCAGCGCGCCGGTCTGCGGGTTGCTGCTCGCGCCGATCCAGTTGGGCTTGAGGCCGTCGAGGATGGAGTGCCCCGTCTCGTGCGCCACGATGTCGAGCGACTGGCAGGTGAAAATCGTCGGCGCGGGCGCGGGCGCGCCCGGCTTGGGAAAGAAGCCGAAGTTCAGCGACTTGCCGCTGCGGCTGTAGAAGGCGTTCTGCATCACCGACTGGTGCGGCAGGACCTGGATCGGGTCCGTATTCCCGCCCGTATTCCATTGGAACGGCAGGATCGTCACGCCGAGGGAACCGAGCGCGCGCTGATACATCGTGAGCGTTTCCCGCACGACCGCGAAGGTGTGGACGGCGTCGAACTGGTCCGTGCCGGGGGTCTCGATGTAATCCTGGAGCGCGTTCGGGTTGACCGCCGGCATCCCCGTGATGCTCGTGACGATCCGCGCATCGCGCGGGCCGGGGAAGACGTGCCCGGGGAGGAATGCCTTGCGGATGCCGATTTCCGCGACGGAGGGGTCCTGCTTCCACATCAGCACCCGCGCACCGGCCAGCAGAATGGGCGGGATCGGGATGGGGATCGGGGTTGGAATCGGGATCGGCGTCGCCCGGGGCAGGGTCGGCACGGCGTTTAATCGTACATCATTGTGATGCTGGCGGTACTCGGCCGTCGGCGTCGGCACAAATCCGACGGGGACGGCGGGCCGCTCCGGTATCCGCGCGGAGGGGCGTTCCGTGGCGGTCACGGAGGCATCGGCGACGACGGTGGTGGGATACTGGTTATCCATGCGAGATTCTCCTTACCCTGCGGGATCACAACGGACAGCCGTGCCGCACGTTCGCTGGCATGATCCCTAGGGGTGCATGGCAGCGAAGAAGCGGCGCATAACCGAACAGAGAAAGGTATTCCTCTCCATTGAGGAGAAAAGGGTGTACCGCGACCGGGAAGGGCGATTTCGCCGCCCTCAGGTCGTGTTGTTCGCGCTATTGTGAGGATCGGAAAATGAGCGTCTTCGCTCGTGCCGGTGGAGAAGGCCGTTCGTGCCGATTCATCTCCACCGATGGTTCAGCATCGCTGCGTGAGGATTGACCATCATGGGACCGTCGCCGTCCCCTCGGATATCCGTCGTTTACGGGGGCACACCTCCCACTCCGCCACCGACGATGGCTGCTATGCGGCTGTTTTGCGATTGATGCGATGCGACCCTCCTACGAGTGTACGGCGACACAGGGGATGTACGGCATCTGCTCGCTCAGGACTTTCGTTAAATTGCGTATCTGTATTGTACGCGAGTACTTTCCATTGTCAATAGTCCCGATATACTAATCCATTCAGAAAGGCGCGCAAGGCGAATTTTATCCGCCCACACGACGGCATGCTGAGATGACAGGGCGACTATCCTGCCCTGTCGTCAACATACGGTATTTCTCTCCGAGGGCGGTGAATGTCACATGATGTGGAAATCGGCGGAGAAAGTCCTCGCACAGCGCCGTATCTCTTCGACGCGGGTGGCCTGATAGCCCGTCCGGGCGATTCCGGTCGCGGCCCCGGCCAGTTGATGCGACATCGTCTCTTTGCCGAGTGGGGTCATCTCGCCGTCGTACCACTCTTCCAGGAGCCGTTGGGAAAGCCCCGTCACATCCGCGATTTCCGGGTGGAGGATGAGGGTATCAACGACATGGGCGAGAATGAATGTCAGCAGAGTCGTCGTGTACTCACTGTCAACCATCCCGGATTCGTTCGCCATAGGTAAAGCACCTCCAGCAGCATCAAGCCATCTTATGGATGCCTAATGCATAAATGGTGCCACGTGTCTGTATGTTTTCTTGGCCTACTATCTGGATCGTAGCGACGGGTCTTTGGGGAACCGCCCCGTGCCACCGTGCATCGTTCTCTCCGCTCGCATCGTGGAGGTCGTCATGGTAGGAACGGGCTAAGTCGCCGTACCCCCCGCGCCCATCGCGATGAATTGCTGCGTCAGCGTGTCCACGACGCCGCGATCGGTGATGCGGACGAAGGGAGAGACGGGCAGCGCGAGGCTGGAGATGGCGAGCGCCGGCGATGCCCCGCCGAGGCCGAGTGCCCGCGCCCGCTCGTTGAAGGCGCGCACTTCCGCCGCGATCTCCCCTACCGGCGCATCCGACATCAGGCCCGCGACCGGCAGTCGCACCGTCGCGGCAATCTCCTCGCCGATAGCGAGCGCGACGCCGCCACCGAGTCGGGCGACCTCCCGCACCGCCGCCGCCATCTCCGCCGGGGTGCGCCCCGCGACGATCAGGTTGTGGCTATCGTGCGCGACCGTCGTCGCCAGCGCGCCATCACGGAGCGGCAGCCCGCGCAGGAGGGCGAGCGTCGGCGGGTGCGGCTGTCCGTGGCGCGGCACGACGCTGAGGAGCGTCACGCCATCGGGCAAGGGATAGGCGCACTCGCCGCCCGCGAACCGGAGCGTGATGTCGCCGAGCCGCGTCGTGCGCACGGGGTCAATGTCAATACATTTCAGCGCCACCTCGCCCTCCGGCAGATCGCCGGGAACGCGCAGCCGGAAGGTATCGGCGGAGACGGGGGCGATACGCACGGTGTTGTCGAGCGGCGGTGGCGCGGGATCGGCGAAGTCCGTTATCATCTCTCCATCCCGCGCGACGACGCGCCCGCCCGCGAGGACGATCTTCGCGCGGAAATCGGCGAACGACTCCACCAGCACGATGTCCGCCAGTTTACCTGGCGCGATCGCCCCGAGATCGTGGAGACCGTAGCGCACCGCGCCGTTCAGCGTCGCGAAGCGGATGACGAGCGCGGGGTCAACGCCCGCATCGAGCAGGACGCGCACGCCGCGATCCATGTGCCCGTGCAGGAGCAGGTCGGCGGGATCAATATCATCGGTACAGATGGCGACGTTCCACGGCTGCGGGATCTCCTTCACAGCGTCGGCGAGGTACGCGGCGGTGCGGCGGAAGGTGTTCTCGCGCCCGTAGACCCACATGCCGAGGCGCATCTTCTCGACCATCTCCGCCGCCGTGCGGGACTCGTGCTCCGAATCCACCCCGGCGGCGAGGTAGGCGGCGAGTTCTCGCCCGGTGAGCAGCGGCGCGTGCCCCTCCAAATTCTTGCCCGCCGCCAGCCCCGCCTCGGCGATCGCGGCGGTGCGCGGCTCCTGCCGGACGATGCCGGGGTAGTCCATCAGTTCCGCCACGCCGACGACGCGCGGCCAAGCGAGCATCTCCGCCACATCCCCGGCGTCGAACGCCGCGCCCGCCGTCTCGATGCGCGGCACCGCCGGGACAGAGGATGGCACGGTGACAAAGACGCGCAGCGGCAACCCCTCGCTGGCGCGCAGCATATACGCGACGCCCGCGCGCCCGGTGACATTGCCAATCTCGTGCGGGTCAATGACGACGGTCGTCGTGCCGAAGGGGAGGACGCCGCGCGCGAAGTTCGGCGGCGTGACCATCGTGGACTCGATGTGGACGTGCGTGTCCACGAAACCGGGCAGGGCGATCAGGCCGCGCGCGTCCAGTTCCTCCCGCGCCGTCAGCCCGAACGCACCGCCGAAATCCACGACCGCGATGCGCTCCCCGAAGATGCCGATATCCGCCCGCGCGATCTCGCCGGTGTAGACATTGACCATCCGCCCGCCGCGGATGACGAGATCGAGCGCCCGATCCCCCCGCGCCGCCTCGACAAGCGCCTGCCGTGTCATCTGCGTGCCTCCCGTCGAGTGTTTCTGTATTTCGGTGCTCAATCGCGTACAATGTCGCACGCATGATAGCCGGAACTGCGAGGAATGTATGCGTGAGACAACAGCAAACCGCGCGCCCCTGAGCGTTCGTTTGACGGACGATGCCCATTACCTGCTGAACGATCTTGCCACATCGCTCGGCGTGAGCAAGAGTTATCAACGCTAGCACTTGTATAAGGAGGGAAATAGTGGTCTCGTTACTTGATTCTGAGAAAGGCGGCAGGCATCCACACCCGGCTCGCTCGGTTGCGGAAAGGACATTCGGAGCACTATCGCCACAGAAGCGGCCCGAAGATTTCCGCGCATTACGGGAAGCATTCAAGGAAGAGATCGTCGAGAAGGACGCTCGTTGCTTCTCGAAACTGTGGCGGCAAGTGGGCAATTTTGAGGCTTTCACTGAACGGTGAATACCACGATGGTATGCTACTTTAGGTCTGTATCGTCTGAAAAAAGTCATTGCGGTATGTACGATGTGCTCCGAGAAAGGACTGTGTCTCATGGCAGCGGAGGATTCCGATCAGATCTCCGGGTTCGTGCATGCGCCCGATCCTGCCCGCCCGGTCAGTGTCGTGGCCACCAGCGACGAGACCGGTGGGACCCTCGGCGTCATTGACGAGGCACTGGCCCCCGGCGAGCAAGCACCGCCGCATGTGCATCATGCCGCCGACGAACTACTCTATGTTGTTGCGGGGAAATTCACCTTCCAAATCGGCGACCTGCAGGCAGGAGGCGGTCCCGGCACCATCGCCTTCGTGCCGCGCGGCACGGTACATACATGGCGGAACGCGGGTGACATACCGGGTCGGATGCTATTCGTGTTTACCCCGGCGGGATTTGAGGGCTTCATCACAGATGGACCGGCGAGGACGCGTCTCGAACTGGAGGCGCGCGAACCAGGGACTATCAACCGGATGGCTGCGCGCTACCAAACGACCTACGTAGGCCTGCCTCCGGCGGCGCCTAAGGAACGATGACATTGCCGTCGCTCGTTACTCATTGCTACTTCTTGATCTGCCAGTAGGCGATGTTCCAGGTCGTCGCGTCCCACGGCGAGGGGTTGGTGTTGATGAGGTCGGCGCGGCGGCCGCTGACGGCGGCGCGATCCACGATCGGGATGTTCACATCGTGCCCGGCGATGTAGTCGTTGCACTGAATGAGCAGCGCGTTGCGCTTCTCCTGATTCAGTTCGCCCTTCAGTTGCGCCACGAGCGCATCGAACTGCGGGTCGCTGAACCGCTCGACATTCGCGCCGCCCCAGCCGTTCGCTTTCTGCGGGATCTGCGCCGTCGTCCAGCCGTCGAAGTACGCCTGTGAGTCCGGGTAGCCGGGCGAGCCGCTGAAGAGTTGCAGGTCCCGCTCGAAGCGCATGAAGGAGTCCGGGTTGTCCGCCTTGCCGAAGAAGACGCCCGCGTCCACGTTCTTGATCTCCATCTCGATCCCGGCCTGCTGGAAGGCCAACTTCATCACCTGCTCTTCTTTTTCGCGCACGCTGTTGACCGTCGTGCTGAGTACGACGTGCATCCGCACGCCGTTCCTGGCGCGGATGCCGTCCGATCCCTTCTTCCAGCCCGCCTCGTCGAGCAATTGGTTCGCCTTCGCGATGTCGAAGCCGCACTTCGTGTTCTTGGAGACGGTCTGCGGCGGCACGCTCGGCAGGACATTACAGGTCGGCACGGCGGCCTCGCCGTAGAGGTTCTTGGCGATGGAATCGCGGTCAATCAGCCACGAATACGCCTCGCGCACCTTCGGGTCGGCCTGGAAGGGATGCGGCGCTTTCAGCGACGATTTCTCGCCGTCCACTTCCTTGTTCGGGTCGGTGAAGTTGACGGACATCCGCTCGACGCCGTTGCCGGTCGTGATGTTCAACTGCTTCCCGGCGCTCGTCACCTGCTTGAGGATTTCCGGCGTCACTTGCAGGTTCCAGGCGTAGTCCGCGTCCCCCGCGATCACCGCTTTCGCCGCCGTACCCGCGTCGCCGCCGCCCTTGTAGTCAATCGCGTCGTAGTACGGGGCGTTCGCGTCGCGGTAATTCTCGTTCATCACGAACTGCACATTGTCGCCGGGCGTGAAGGATTTCACTTTGTACGGCCCGGTGCCGACGGGATTCGCGTTCGCGGGGCATTCCTTCGGCGAGGTGCATGTGGCCAGTTGCGCCTTTTGCAGCACGACGCCCGTGTAATTCGTGAAGGGGAGCCACCAGAGGGCGGTCGGTCGCTTGAAAGTGATCTTCACCGTCGTCGCGTCCGGCGTCTCCACCGTGGCGATGTCGGAGTAGGAGGTGATGTCCGCCGAGGCGCTGGCGGGGTTGCTGACGTAATCATACGTCGCCTTGACATCCGCCGAGGTGAAGGGCGTGCCGTCGGACCACTTGACGCCGTCCTTCAATTTCCACGTCACGCTCGTGCCGTCCGCCGCCAGTTCGCCGTTCGCGGCGGAGGGAACTTCCTTGACGAGCACGGGCACATCCGGTGTCAGCGCGTTCGCGGAGGTGACGGCGAGCGGCTCCGTGACGATGCGCGCCGCCTGCTGATCCTTGCCGTTACCCGACGACGCCTGATGGACATTGAGCACGGTCGGCGCCTGCCAGAAGAGCAGGTGCAGCGTGCCGCCGCCACCGCGCTTGGCGGGCGCCGCGCCGCGCGGATCGCCGCCCGTGCTGGCGGTTGTCGTGGATGCGGTTATCGCACTTGTCGCACTCGCGGCGCTCGAAGCGGCAGGGACGGTCGCGGCGGGTACGGCGGACCCGGCGGCGGTCGTCGCGCCCGGCGCGCTCGTCGGAGCGACCGTGCTCGATGCACTCGGGCTTGCGGCGCTCGCGGTGGCCGCGGGCGCGGTCGTCGGCTTGGCGGCGGTCGGCGTGCTCGCCGTGCTCGACCCGCCGCACGCCGCCAGCGCCACCGGCAAGACAAACAGCGCGACGATCCCGACGGACCATCGGGGCGTGCGCCTGCATCGCGACGTTGTTCTCATGCTCTGCCGATCCTTCCCGCTCTGTATGATGCGATCTTTCTCCCGGCGCCCATCCGCACGACCCCGGCGAGACCGGGGCGCAATTCGCCCGGCGTGGCGATCATAGGGGGAAGAGGGAGCGGCGTCCAGATGCTGCGGGGATGCGCGGCGCGGCGCGGCCCGATCCGCGATAGAATGCCGCGATCGGCGGTATGGAGCGAGCGGGAACGGGGGAAAGACCGATGACAACAATCCGGGCGGTGCGCTGTTTCCAGGTTTCCGGGCGCGACGCGGGATTTCTCTCATCCGAGGAGCGTCAGGCGCAGATGCTCGACATTTATCCCGAATTCGCCGCCCGCGGGCCGGCCGCGGCGAGCGACCGGGTCGAGGCGATCTACGTCGAGATCGAGACGGACGAGGGCGCGCGGGGCCTCTTCGGGCCGATCTTCGCGGAGAGCGCGGCGATCATCCGCGCCAAACTCGCGCCGCACCTGATCGGGCGCGATCCGCTGGCGGGCGAGCACCTGTGGGACATCCTCTACCGGCAGGACCGTCACGCCCGCAAGGGCAACCAGATGATGGCGATCAGCGCGCTGGACAACGCCCTCTGGGATGTGCGCGGCAAACTGCTCGGCCAGCCCGTCTATCGCCTGCTCGGCGGCCCGACGCGGGAGCAGATCCCCTGCTACGCCTCGATGCTCGGCCACTCGCACGACCCCGACCTGATTCGCGAGCGGGCGCAAGCGATGGTCGAAGCGGGGTACACCGCACAGAAGTGGTTCTTCCGCTACGGCCCCGGCGACGGCCTGCCCGGCATGGAGCGCAACGTCGCGATGGTGCGTGCGGTGCGCGCGGCGGTCGGGCCGAATATCGAGATCATGCTGGACGCCTTCATGGGCTGGGAC
>JAICIL010000052.1 GCA_025924435.1 Chloroflexia bacterium
CGTGCCTCGTCGCCTGCTCGATCAGAAAATCGTCGTGGCCGTCGTCTTCGTCTGCGGCATGCTGATGAGTTCGATTGACTCGACGGTCGTCAACGTCGCCCTCGCCACGCTCAGTCGTCAGTTCAATGTGCGCCCCTCCGCAATTGACGCCGTGGTGGTCGGCTATCTCGTCAGCCTCGCGGTGGTCATCCCGGCGTCCGGGTGGCTGGGCGACCGCTTCGGCACGAAGCGCATCTACCTGCTCGCGCTGGCGCTCTTCACCGCCGCATCGGCGCTCTGCGGCCTGGCAGGGAGTTTCGGCCAATTGGTGATCTTCCGGGTGGTGCAGGGCGCGGGCGGCGGGATGCTCACGCCGGTGGGGACGGCGATGCTCTATCGCACCTTCCCGCCCAACGAACGCGTGCAGCTCTCGCGCATCCTCATCTTCCCGCGCATCCTCGGCCCGGCGGGCGGGCCGGTGCTCGGCGGGCTATTGGTCAGCCAACTGTCGTGGCGGTGGATTTTCTATGTCAACCTGCCCGTCGGCATCATCGCGTTCCTGTTCGGGCTTGCCTTCCTGCACGAGCATCGAGAGCCGACCGCCGGGGGCTTCGACCTGCCCGGTTTCCTGCTCGCCGGGACGGGCTTCCCGCTCGTCATGTACGCGCTGAGCGAGGGTCCGTCGCGCGGGTGGGCATCGCCCGGCATCCTGCTCGCGGCCCTCGGCGGGTTCGCGCTGATCGCCGCGTTCGCCGCCGTCGAATTGCGCGTGCGGCAGCCGATGGTCCATCTCCGTTTGATGGGCGACCGCCTCTTCAACACGACGAACCTCGTGACGATGTTCTCCTCCGCCGGGTTCAGCGGCATCCTCTTCCTCGTGCCGCTCTTTTTGCAGGAGGCGCGCGGCGCGTCGGCGCTGGCGTCGGGCCTGACGACCTTCCCGGAGGCGCTCGGCGTGCTGGTCTCCAGCCAACTCGTCGCGCGGCTCTACCCGACCGTCGGGCCGCGCCGCCTGATGGCGGGCGGGCTGGTCGGCGTGGCGACGGCGATGGCGCTTCTCTGCACGATCCGCCTCGACAGCAGCCCGTGGCTCGTGCGGCTCCTGATGTTCCTGATCGGCGTCGGCATGGCGTACGTCTTCATCTCCGCGCAGGCGGCGGGCTTCGCGACGATCTCGCGCGCCGCGACGGGGCAGGCGTCCACGCTCTCCAATGTGCAGCGCCAACTGGGGGCCGCGCTCGGTGTCGCGCTCCTCAGCAGCGTCCTCGCCGCCGTCGGGCCGATCCAGCGGGACGCGACGGGCGCGGCGCTGCCGCATGTGGCGGCCTACCGCGCGGGCTTCCTCACCGCCGCCGCCCTCGCCGTCATCGCCGCCTTAATCGCCCTGCGCGTGCCGGATCGCGACGCCGCCGACACGATGCATCCCCGGCCCGCGCGGCCTACACCGGCGACAACGCAGGAAGCGCTGGCCGCGAAAGGAGACTGAGAGCGGGGGCCGTTCGCAAGGGGCGATGTATGATAGTCATGGCACGGATCGGGCGATGACGCGGGGAGGTCAGGAGGGCGCGTGAGGCAGTGGCGGCGGAATTTGGCGGCGATCTGGACCGCGCAGATGCTGGCGATTGTCGGCTTCAACACGCGCTCGCCGTTCTACGTCTTCTTCCTGCGCGACGATCTCGGCGTCCACTCGCTCCGCGCGCTGACGATCTGGTCCGGCGTGCTGAACTCGGCGGGCGCGCTGACGATGATGATCGCCGCGCCGATCTGGGGCGTCGTCGCGGATCGCTACGGCCGCAAGCCGATGGTCGTGCGCGCGATGGGCTGCGGCTTCGTCCTCGCCACGCTCTCATCGTTCGCGCAGCATCCGTGGCATCTCCTCGTCCTCCGCATGCTCGAAGGGGCGACGATCGGGACCGTCTCGGCGTCGGTCGCTTTCGTGGCGAGCGCGGTGCCGAAGGAGCGGCTCGGTTTCAGCCTCGGGCTGATGCAGATGGCGGTCTTCTCCGGCGCGTCCATCGGGCCGCTCGTCGGCGGCTACCTCTCGGATTTGCTCGGCTACCGGCACACGCTCTGGGTCTCCGGCGCGCTCCTCGGCCTCGGCGGGCTGGTCGCGCTCGTCTTCGCGCGCGAGGATTTCGTGCCGCGCGCCGCGACGCAGGCGAAGCCGCCCTCCTTTCTCGCGATGACACGCGGCCATCTGAGTAACAAATTGCTGCTCGTGCTGATCGCCGTGCCGATGCTCGAACAGACGGCGAACCAGTCCGTCGCGCCGATCGTGCCGCTCTTCGTGCAGCATCTTGTCGGCGCGGGGACGAATCCGGCCTCGATCACGGGCCTGATGCTCGGCCTCGGCGGCGTGGCGGGCGCGATCTCGGCGATCTTCTTCGGGCGGCTGTCAGACAAGATCAATCCGAAATACATCCTGCTCGCCTGCCTGCTGATCGGCGGCGCTTCGTACGTCCCGCAGGGGCTTGCGCCGACGATTCTCGTCCTGATCGGCTTCCGGCTCATTTTCGGCCTGACAACGGGCGGCGTCGGCCCGACGACGAATGCCCTGATCGCGGAGATCACGCCGCCGGAGGAGCGCGGCTCGGTCTTCGGCCTCCTCTCGGCCTCGACCTCGGCGGGCGGCCTGATCGGCCCGCTCGGCGCGTCCACGCTCGCCGCCGTGACGAGTCTGCGCGTCCCCTTCTTCCTCACCGGCATCATGCTCCTCCTCGCCGCCCTCTGGGTCTGGCGCGAAGTGCCGCAATCCGTCGCCGACGCCGCCCGCAATGACGCCCCGCTGCCCGCGCCCGCGCCCAGCCCCGCCGCGCGTCGGCCATGAGCGAGAGCGAGGCAACGATGGATCGCCGTCTCGTCCGATTGAGCAAGACCGTCTCGCACGCGCTCCGGCACGCGCCCTGGCTCTACGAACTGGAACTCGATGGCGAAGGATGGGCGTCGGTCGCCGATTTGCTGGCGGCGTTGCGCGACGATCGCGCGGAGTGGCGGGATGTCTCGGCGGACGATTTCGCGGCGATTATCGCCCAGTCGGATAAGCGGCGTTTCGAGATGCGGGACGGGCGGATTCGCGCGCTGTACGGGCATTCCGTTGCGCGGAAACTGGCGAAGAATCCCGCCGAACCGCCCGCGACGCTTTTCCATGGCACATCGGCACCTGTTGTGGGCGCCATCCTCGCCGAGGGGCTGCGCCCGATGGGGCGGCAGTACGTGCATCTCTCGGTGGATCGGGAGACCGCGCGGCAGGTCGCCGCGCGGAAGCGGGGGCGTGCGGCGATTCTCGTGGTGGATGCGGGCGCGGCGCATCGGCAGGGTTTCCCTTTCTATCGCGGCAACGAACTGGTCTGGCTCGCGGACGCGGTGCCGCCGCAGTTCATCGAAGCGCCCGAATGATCGAGGATGGGGGAGGACCCGTGGACAACGCGCGCATCGTGCGGATCGAGGTCGGCGTGTTGGAGGGACGGCGACCCCGCCACGCGGGGAGGAATGCCCGCATCGGCGACCACGGGGTGACCGTCCGCGTGCCCCTCGCGCGCCTGACGACCGACGATGGCGCGCGCGGCTTCGGCCCCTGCCGGGGCAGTCGGGAGGACGCGACGGCCCTGCTCGGCGCGCCGCTCGCGGACCTATTCCATATGGAGCGCGGCACCGACGCCCGCTGGCTCGCGTGGGATTACCCGCTGTGGGACTTGATGGCGACGCGCGCGGGCCGGCCCGTCTACGCGCTCGCGGCGACCGTCAATGGTCGGACGCCCGCTCTGCCGTACCGCGCGCCCTGCTACGACACCTCGCTCTACTTCGACGATCTCGCCCTCGCATCGGACGACGAGGCCGCCGCGCTGATTGCCGCCGAGGCGCGCGAGGGGTACGAGCGCGGCCACCGAGCGTTCAAGATCAAGGTCGGGCGCGGGGCGCGCCACATGCCGCTCGAAGCGGGCACGCGCCGCGACATCGCGGTCGTCAAGGCGGTGCGGGAAGCGGTCGGCCTCGGTCTCCCGATCATGCTCGACGCGAACAACGGCTACAACCTCAATCTCACCAAGCACGTCCTCGCCGAGACGGCGGCGTGCGCTATTTTCTGGATGGAGGAACCGTTCCATGAGGATCCGATGGTGTATGAAGACCTGCGCGCCTGGTTGCGACGGGAGGATCTGCCCACGCTGATCGCGGACGGCGAGGGTGACGCCTCGGCCCACCTGTTGGATTGGGCGCACGACGGCATCATTGACGTGGTCCAGTACGACATTTTCCGCCACGGTTTCACGCGCTGGCTGGCGACCGGCGGGCAACTGGACGGCTGGGGCGCCCGGAGCGCGCCGCACCACTACGGCGGCCACATCGGCAACTATGCCGCCGCCCACCTCGCCGGGGCGATCCGGGGCTTCGCCTACGTCGAATGGGACGAGGCGACGACCCCCGGCCTCGATGCTTCGGGCTACACCGTCCGCGATGGTCGGGTCGAAGTGCCCGATACGCTGGGATTCGGCTTGACGCTCGATGAGCATGCGTTTCGTCGCGCGGTGGAAGCGAATGGATACGCTATGTCCCGCTAGATGGGATATAGCGTATCCACCCCAGGTCGGGCTTGCGTGCCTGCCGGTCGAGCGAGTGAAGCGCTTTTTTTGCCAACGTGCGAATCTTGTTCCATGTCGCATCGTGCTGCATAGAATCCGGCGTCCAGAACGACTCATGTCCGGGGCCGCTCATCGTGTCGAAAATCGTGTTAATCCTACTAAGAAGTTCGATCTGTTCGTCCGTCAGCAGACCGGCGTCGCGTATCTGATCAATAACGGTCATCGCATTATCGAACGTCAGCGCGACCTCATCGGGAACAAACACAAATGTTGGCAGTACCTGCCGCTGAACGTCAAAGTCAGCGGCAAGCAACTCAACAGATTCAATGAGGCGGTTCAGATGTTCGTGTGCGAGCGTCATGCTATCCAACGTGCTGATCGCAGCCCTTACGCGATCTGGAACGTCATATCACCCGTGAGGTAATCGTCGCTGCCGACGAGGGCGGTGTTCCACATCACCATGTACCAGCCGCTGGCGAGGCCCGGCGTGAGCGTCACAATCACTTTCGTCGGGTCGTCCTGGCTGACCGCGATCGCCGTCGAGACGATGACGCCGTCCACGTTATGAACGTAGCCGCCCGTCATGCTCGGATCGGTCGGCTGGCTGAAGGTGAGGGTGATCTGCGTCGGCGCGGTGTCAACCGTCGCCCCACTCGGCGGATCCGAGGCGGTGAACTCGGGGGGATTCTCCGCCGCGACCGGCGCGAAGCCCCCGACGGCCAGCGCGATCAGCGCAATAGCGATGAGGAGGGCCGGATAGCCCCGTCGCGTCCACATAGTTCCCCTCCGTGCGATACGGAACACAACGCCCATTCAAAGCGCCCACTGTACGGTGCAGTATACAAAATTGCCCGCCGAGGCGCGATAGCGGAAAGTGGTCGGATTGCCGCCGATGGCTACCGATCCGGCGCGATGTGCAGCGACCGGACGCCGCGCATGTCGAGCCAGTACCGCCCCTTGATATGCGCGACGCGGATGAGGACGGTGTCGCACCCCGGGCAGCGCAGGACCGCCCCCATCCCGTGCATGTAGGCGGCGAGCGCGCCGACATCGCCATGCGCGCCGCAGCCGTCGCAGATCGTCTCGACCGTTGTCATCTCGTAGGGGAAGATCGCGCGGAGGATGCCCGCCGCCGCATTCCCGTCCAGTTTCCGCTCGTCCGCCATCTCATCCCCCTGTCGGCCCGAAGCGTTCGGTTTTGATCCGCTCGGGCGCGTAGTGCAACGCCTGCAATTCCGTCGCGGCGATCTCCACGAAGGGCGTGGGGCCGCAGATGAAGGCGAGCGCGCCCCGCTCCGGCGGCCATGCCACCTCCCGCAGCAGTTCCCGATCAATCCGGCGGCGATAGCCCGTCCACCCCGGCGGCTGCGCGCGGGTGAGGGTGTGGATCACCTCCAGCGCCGCGTCCGCACGGGCGAAGCGGTCGAGTTCGTCGCGGTAGATGATCTCCCCATAGGAGCGGGACGAGTAGAGGAGGCGAGTTGGGACGGCGCTCCCGGCGGCGGCGCGGTGGCGGAGCATCGCCATCAGCGGCACGATGCCCGACCCGCCGCCGACGAGCAGGAGCGGCCCGCCCTGCCCCGGTTCCCAGACAAAGTAGCCGCCGATTGGGCCGCGCAGTTCGATCTTGTCCCCCATCCGCAGTTCGTCGGTGAGGTAGGGCGAGACCTCGCCGTCGTCCAGCCGCTCGACCGTGAGGGCGACGCGCCCGTCGTCCTCCGGCGGCGAGGCGATGGAGTAGCTGCGCTCCGCCTGATAGCCGTCCTCGGCGGTGAGCCGGATATCCACATGCTGGCCCGCGCGGTGCCCCGGCCAGTCCGGCACGGCGATAATGACGCTCCTCGCCCGCGCCGTCTCGGGTTGCGTCGCGACCACTTCCCCGCGCCGCCAGGTCAGTCTCCCTGGTATCGCTGCTCTTTCCATGGATCCCCGTAGTTGTTGTAGCCGAGCGATTCCCAGAACCCCGGCCGGTCCTCGTCCACGAGCCGCAGTCCGCGCACCCACTTGGCGCTCTTCCAGAAATAGAGGTGCGGGACGAGCAGCCGCGCCGGCCCGCCGTGCTCGGGCGCGAGCGGCGCGCCGTCGTAGGAATAGACGATCCACGCCTTGCCGTCCAAAACGTCGGCGATCGGCAGGTTCGTCGTGTAGCCGCCGTCGCAGAAGGCGATGACGTACCGGGCATCGGACGCCACCCGATCGAGGAGCGTCCGCACGGGGACGCCCTCCCACTGCGTATCCAGTTTGGACCACTTCGTCACGCAGTGGATGTCGGCGGTGATCTGCTCGCGCGGGAGGGCTTGGAACTCGTCCCACGTCCACCGATTGGGCCGCTCGACTGCGCCCTCGATCCTGAAATCCCACCGATCCAGCGGCGTGTGCGGCGTCGGCCCGGCGGAAAGGACGGGAAACCCGCGCTCGAGATACTGCCCCGGTGGGATGCGATCCGCGACGGCACTTTCCCGGCGGCGACCACGGAACCCCCGCGAGATGAACCCTTCGCCCATGCCAATCACCTCACCGTCTGCGCGTGCATTGTATCCGATCTTCCGGGGTGGCGCGCGCCGCCGGCGCACCGTGGAATGTATGGAATGTGTCGCAAGGGGCGGGCCATCCCGATGCCACCCCGGCTCAGGAATTCCCTTTGTAGGGATAGAATTGCCGCTTGTCTCCCTTCGCCCACGCGTCGCGGAGGGCCGGTTTCGTGATGTCCCAATCGGGCCGGATGCGTTCGGTCACGTCGCGCAAATCCTGCCAGAGCTGCTCGGTCGAGGGGCGGCCCCAGAACCAGTAGCCGTTGTAGATTTTGTGGACGACGAGGCCGGGTGCCAGCACGAGGGTGTACGGGATCATCGGGTCGTGGTGCGGGTCGGTGTACTCCTGGATGTCGAGGTCCTTCTGTATCTTGCGGCCCGCGTCCGAGAGGAAGGGCCACTGCGCACCGACCGCGCTGCGGAACTCGTTCGTTTCGAGGATGTTGTCCGTCGAGATCGTGACGATCTTCGTGTAGGCGACGGCGGTCTGGGGATAGAAGGCAGCCAACGCACGGTGCTGCTGGTGGTCCTTCGGTCAGTAGTGCCCGCGCGCCAGGACGAGGATCATCGGGTCGTTGCCCTGCAACTCCGAGAGCATGCGCCGCTGCCGCGCGTGGTCGGTCAGTTCGTAGTCCGGAAATGTCGCACCGGGGACGATGTCTGCGCGCATCGGATCTCCTTTCGGATGGATGCAGTCGTGTCACGGCAGGACAACGCGAAAGGCGGTTATCCTATTTCCCCGCGCTCCACAGAATTTCCCCCATTTTCGCGTCGGGCCAGCGCAGGAAGTCGTCCTCTGAGCGAATGAGTACGTCATCACCCATGCGGAAATCTTCCGCCTTGTGGCCGACACCGATATACACGTTTTTCTTGCTGAAGCAGAACTTGATGACGCGTACCTCGTCGTCTTTGCCTATCCATAGGTTCCATCCGAGGACTTCCACCCTTTGTAGAATATCGCCGATAAGCGGTCGCCACAGTGGTGTCTCGTTGGCTTCAAGTCGCTCGTATGCACCTGTTCGACCGAATGAGTGATATCCCACTTCTACTCCTGAATCGCCGTGCCATACTGCATTCTGCTTCCAAGACACGTAAATATCCGTTCCATTTGCAAATTCGAGTTCAACCTCGCCTCCCGTGTAGAATAGTGGACTGCCGATCTCTTCCATATTCCATTCCCATTGAAGACACCAGTAGTTCACCCGCATAAGACGGGATCCCACTGTGGCAGCGAGCGGAGGCGTCACGCTCGTTGATAGATAGTGTTCCATATTTCTATCTCCTGAAAAGGATCATATCATCCGCGCAACAATGCAGTGTCGAGCCAGCCGTATCCGGCGTCCATCAGCATTATCCCCTCGAACGGCGCGGGCTGCTCACGGATAAACTGGCCGCCCAATGCCGCGTAGAAGCGGCGTGCGGGACGGTTCTCGCGCAGCATCCAGACGAGCAGGGAGGTGATGCCGTCCGCCGCCAGCCGCGCCGCGACGGCGCGCATCAGCGCCCGCCCGACGCCTTGCCCTTGCGCCTCCGGGCGCACATGCAGGACGTACAACTCGCCCCGATAGTGCGGGTCGCCGCCCAACTCCGGCCCGCCCGACGCGATGCCGATCAGTTGCCCGCCCGCGTCCTCCGCGACATAGACGAACTCCGCGCCGCCCGGCTCCGCGAGCACGCCATCCCAATGTCGCCGCCGGGATTCCTCCGTGATGCCGTCCAACAGATCGTCCGGCACGATGCCGCGATACGCCGCACGCCAGTTGTCGAGGTGCAGCCGCGCGATGGCCGCCGCGTCCGCCCGCGTCGCCTCTCGTACACGCACCTTTTCACTCCCAATCATCGGCACAAAAGGACGGGAACGCGAACCGCCAAGACGCCAAGAACGCCAAGGGAGGAACATATTTGGCGTCTTGGCGGTTTATCCGGTCTCCCATCGCGCGTCACCGATCCGCGTTGCGGGCGATCAGATAGGCGGCGATGTAGGTGCGGTAGGCGGAGACGACATCGGGCGAGACCCAGCGGATGGAGCGGTCGCCGGTGCGCTCGACGGTCGGCAGCATCTCCACCATATCCGCGTGCAGCGACGTATTCCACTGCGTCTCCATCGTCACGGGCGTCGCCATCGTGTACGGCTTCAGGGAGGGGAGACGGCGCATCGCCTCCCGCGCGCCCTGCCGGATGCGCTCGCGCGCGACGGTCGGATGTACCATCCGGGCGGCGACGCGGTTGATCCCCGCTTTCGTCACGACGGTGACGATCTCCGGCCCGAAGTCCGCGACCGCCTCGGCGGCGGTCGCGTCGTCGCCCGTGATGAGTGCGAGCGGCACGCCGTACTGCCCGGCGACCGCCGCGTTGAGCGTCGCCTCGGAGCAGATCACGCCGTTCATGCGCGTCTCGTACGGGCTGAAGGTGTGGTTGAGGACGCCCCGCGCGCTCCCGGCCCGGCCGTGGTAGCCGACGAGGAAGAGCGCGTCGCACGACTCGTCCAGCCCCTCGACCATGAACATCGGCTTGTGCCGCCCCTGGATCAGTTCGGCGGCGGGGTGGAGCAGTTCCGGCAGCAGGTTGCGCATCGGCCCGTGGCTGTCGTTGACGACAATCTCCGTCGCGCCCCCGGCGAGCACGCCTTCGATCGCCTCGTTCGTTTCGAGCGTCGTCAGGCGGCACATTGCCTGGTACGCCGCGCTGTCCCCGCGCACCTGATCCCAGTCCACGACCCCCGCGACCCCCTCGACATCCACGGACAGATAAACGCGCATATACCGTTCTCCTCCCTCGTCATGCAATGATGCCGAAATAACGGCTGAACCAGGATTCCACCCACCAATGAATTGCATCCCCCCGCGTATAGGGCTGTTGCAGTACGGTAAGGGGGATATAGCGATACCCCCATTTCCTGAATAGCACGAGCAGCGGTGCCATATCCATGTCATCGGGCTGATATTTATCGGGCAAGCTGACGTGGAAGGGTGTATATGCTCCCTCGACCAACGGTTCAAAATACGTCGTGACGAAACTCCCGAAGTTGCTGACGCGGATATGCATCTGGTCCCGATTATCCTGACGATCCAGAAAGCGATAGGGCGCATGAGATCGGAACCAAGGCAAAGCAATCTCTCCGTGATAACTTCTATCTTGAAGTGCCGGGTGCATTCGGACATATATCTCGCCGCGCTCTCGCAGTAAGTCGGTAGCGAATGCCGCGAACTTATCCTTGGCCGCCGCCAAATCGAAATCCTCAGGTTGTTCAGCGAGAATGTTGCGGTCATATTCGATGAACAGTGCAATGTATTCTGCGAGAGTCATCCCTCACCTCAACTCATTCTGATCTTTGGCAAGTATACTGGGTGGCGAGAGGAGATGCCTGCATGCTGGCCACACAATCTACAACGGGGACGACACGCTGATGCGCCGGTTGACGACCGCATTTCTCGCGAGCCTCGGCGTCTGCCTCGTCGCCTCGTTCATCATCGCGATTGTCGCGCACATTGACGGCGGCTCGTGGCTGATTTATCCGCTCGGCGTGCTGGTCGTCGTGCCGATCCCCGTGATGCTCGTGCTCCTCTACGTCCTCATGCGGCGCGCGCTCCATGATGAAGGCGCGGGCGATCCACTGCGGGCAGGCGGGCGGCTTGAGGCGGCGGTCGTCGCGGCGGTGGCGCGCACCTTCCCCGCCGACGAGCGCGCGGAGGCGCTGGCGATCCTCTCCGCCTACGGCGTCGGGCCGGACGAACCCGAGCGCACGCGCGTCCGATTGGCGATTATCCGCCTCGGCGGGGACCTCGACCGCCTTCGCTACTTCACCGATCAGGCGAAGCAGGAGTATCGAGACATCCTCGCGTGGGACGCGGAAACAGCCGCTCCCCGCCGGGATTGAATTCTCCAGGCACGCAGTTGGAGGCATTTTCTTTGGCGGTAGCAGGCTGCTACCACCAGGTTTTCTCTGGCGAACTGCATAACTCCTATTCTCATGCGATCCTCATTCATTCAGAAGCGCGCGCGCGTAGTGGGCATCCAGCAATTGCCGGGCCTCCTCCGAGGTCGTGGCGGCGATTGCTTCGTCCGAATAATGCAGCATCTCGCGGAGGAATCGTTCCTGATACGGGCGGAGCGACAGTTCCCGTTCGGGCGCGGGCGGGTTGGCATACCGGACGGATGTGCCATCCAACCCCTTCCAGAATTCATCTTCGCTGACGAGGCGCAGTTGCCTCTGCCAGACGAGTTTCCAGAGATTGGCCGGTACGTCCGCGCCCTCGTCGTCGCGAGGAATTATCGCGCCGGAGGATGACCCGTCCGGCAGCGGTTTGATGAGCCGCGTGTGGTCGCCCTCGCTCCGTTCGTATCCCTGCGCCTCGCAGAACCGGCGCACCTGCCGCCACGTCGGGCGCGGCATTATCGCGGCGCCGCGTGCGGCGGATCCATCGGCGCGAAGAGCATCTGTTTCAGATCGGCGTCGTCCTCGGCGAGGCTGAGGCGCACGACGTACGGATAGTGCGCCGCCTTGTCGCGGAAATGGCGGTAGAAAGTGTAGCGTTCCAGGTAATCGCGCACATAGCCGCGCACCGCCGCGAGCAGGGCGTCGCGGGCCGCTGGCGGCGTGTCGCCGTATGCACCGATATTCAACTCGTCAATCCAGAGCGTGTAGCCGCCCGCTTCCGCTTCGGGGATGATGTGCACATGGCTGACATACGCGCCGACGAGATCGCGCAGCTGGTCGCGCGCCATGAGCACCGCGTCCGCGTCACCCCGGCGATGGATACGCACCGGGCGCCCGGCTTCGACCGCCGTGTCATAGAGCGCGCTAAAATTGGAGCGCGCTTCGCTCAGCGGTATCGTCGCGATCATTTCGTCCTGTGAGGCCATCGGATTCCTGCCCCTCCGCGATGGAACGTACAAATCGTACGTATCGTACGACGAGATACACCGCCCATCAACTGCGGGCGAATCCATTCCCTTGACAGCAGAGTCGTGATGATTTATGATTTAGCCATAACTAAATCTACTCTTCAAGGAGCGACGATGTCGGAGTTGGTTCCCTCTCAATCCGAACAAGACTATCTGAAGGCGATCTATCACCTGACGCACGGCGAGGCGAGGGAGCGGACGGGGCCGGCCGCGCTGGCGGACTGGCTCGGCTTCTCCTGTGCGTCGGCGACGAATATGGTGAAGAAACTGGCGGAGCGCGGCCTCGTCACGCACAGCCCGTATCAGGGCGTCGCGCTGACGGAGACGGGCGAGAAGGTCGCGCTCGAAGTGCTGCGGCACCACCGGCTGCTGGAGACGTACCTGAGCGAGCGGCTCGGCGTGCCGTGGGAGCGGGTGCATGCGGAGGCGGATCGCCTCGAACACGCGCTCTCGGAGGACCTCGAAGCCCGGCTCGATGCCGCGCTCGGCTACCCGACGACCGACCCGCACGGCGCGCCGATCCCGACGAAGGAGGGGGTCATCGCCGCCCCGGCGACGCAGCGGCTCTGGCATGTCGCGCCGGGCAGCACGGTGGTCGTCGCGGAAGTGGCGGACGAGGACGCCGCGCTCCTCACCTACGTCGCCGATCTCGGCCTCGTGCCGGGTGCGACGGTGGAGGTGCTGCGCAAAGCGCCCTTCGATGGCCCGCTGCATATCCGCGTCGGCGGCGGCGAATATGCCCTCGGTGAGACGGTGATGCGCGCGGTGTCGGTGGGCGTGCCTGCCTCCGCAGCTCCCCTCCCGCGGGCGCCCTCTGGGCACGAGGAAGGGGGAGCGCATGCGGAGCGATAGGCCGATGCGGGAACGAGATACTTTGCTCGTGCGCACCTCCGCTCCGGTCGCCGCGACGGCGACAACGACAACACCGGCAACATCATCCACGCAGACGGCGGCATCGGCGACGATGGTGCTGGAAGGGCGGAGCGGGAAACGGGGGCTGGCGCGGCTCCTCCCCTTTCTCGGCCCGGCCTTTATCGCCTGCATCGCCTACATGGACCCCGGCAACTTCGCGACGAATATCTCCGCCGGGGCGCAGTTCGGCTACCTGCTCGTCTGGGTGATCGTCGTCAGCAACCTGATGGCGATGCTCATCCAGTCCCTTTCGGCGAAACTCGGCATCGCGACGGGCCTCAGCCTGCCGGAAGTCTGCCGGGAGCATTTCGCGCCGCCCGTCGTCGTGGGGCTGTGGGTCTTCGCGGAACTGGTCGCCATCGCGACCGATCTGGCCGAATTCCTCGGCGCGGCGCTCGGCTTCAACCTGCTGTTCCATATCCCGCTGCTGCCCGCCGGGCTGCTCACCGCCGTCGCGACCTTCCTCATCCTCGGCCTGGAGCGGTACGGTTTCCGCCCGATGGAGGCGGTGATCACGGCAATGGTCGGCATCATCGCGCTCTGCTATATCCTCGAAACCGCGCTCGGCAAGCCGGATTTCGGGCAGGTCGGGCGGAGTTTCCTGCCGCCGAAGTTCGACGGGACGGAGAGCGTGCTGCTCGCGGTCGGCATCCTCGGCGCGACGGTGATGCCGCACGTCATCTATCTCCATTCCGCCCTGACGCAGCATCGCATCACGCCGAAGACGGCGGACGAGGCGCGGCGGCTTTTCCGCTTCGAGGTGTTCGATGTCGGCATCGCGATGGGCATCGCGGGCTTCATCAATGTGGCGATGCTCCTGATGGCCGCCGCGACCTTCCACGCGCACGGGTTCACCCATATTGACGCGATCGTGGACGCGCACAAGACATTGGAGCCGATCCTCGGCAGCAGCGCGGGCGTCATTTTCGCCGTCTCGCTCGTCTTCTCCGGCCTCTCCTCGTCGGCGGTCGGCACGATGAGTGGCCAGATCATCATGCAGGGCTTTTTGCACCGGCACATCCCGATCTGGGTGCGGCGGCTCGTGACGATTGCCCCCTCGATCGTCGTCATCGCCATCGGCCTCGACGCGACGCGGACGCTGATCGTCAGCCAGGTTGTCCTCTCGTTCGGCATCCCCTTCGCGCTCGTCCCGCTGGTGATGTTCACGCGGCGGCGCGCTATTATGGGGGCGCTCGTCAACCGCCCGGCGACCACCGCCGCGATCTCCATCGTCGCTTGTGTGATCATCGCGCTCAATCTCTTCCTCTTGCAGCAGACCTTCTTCGGGCGGTGAAAGGTGAGGGGGAATCAATGTTCGCGCATCTGCTCGTCCCGCTCGACGGCTCCGGGCTGGCGGAAACGACCCTCCCCTATGTCCGCACGCTGGCGCACGGCTCCGGCGACCGGGCGCATGTCACGCTCCTCCATCTGATCGAGCGGGGTGCGCCCTCCTCCGTGCACGGCGCGCGCCACCTGAAGACGGTGTCGGAAGCCGAATCGTACCTCGATGCGATCGCCGAGCGGTTCCGCGATGGGGGGATCGCCGTTGACACCCATGTGGACACGAACGAGGGCGGCGACACGGCGGGCCGCATCGTGGATCACGCGGCGGAGATGCACATTGATCTCGTCGTCCTCTGCGCGCATGGCCGGAGCGGCCTGGGGCGCTGGCTCTTCGGCAGCATCGCGCAGAAGGTGCTCGCCGTCGGCATCGCGCCGGTATTGATGGTCCTGCCGACGGGCGGGACGGAGCCGCGCCCCCCGGCGCTCAAGCAGATCCTGCTCCCGCTCGACGGCACGCCGGACGCCGAGACCGCCCTGCCGCTCGCGGCGGACCTCGCGCGGGCGATGGGCGGCACGATGCACCTCGTCCTCGTCGTGCCGACGGTCGGCTCGCTCTCCGGCGCGATGTCGAGCATCGCCCGCTTCAGCCCGAAGGTGACGGCGGAGTTGCTGGAGAGCGCGGGCAGCGACGCGGTGGTCTACCTGAAAACCATCGCGAGCCGCCTGGAAGCGCAGGGCGTCGCGGTCGAGACGAGCATCGCGCGGGACGACCCCGCGACGGCGATCCTCGAACAGGCGAAGCGCGCCCGTGCCGATCTGATCGCCATGGCGACGCATGGCCGGGCGGGGATGGGCGGCGCGTGGGCGGGCAGCGTGAGCAACAAAGTGCTCGCCCGCGCCCCCGGCCCCTTCCTGCTCATCCGCGCGCCGGGCGAGCCGCAGACGATTGCGTAGCGGAGCGAGACGGAGACGCAGGCTGGAAAGCCTGCACTACCGGAACGCAGCAGTTTACGCGGCGGGCGGGAAGGGGTAGCCCCAGCCCGGTTCGTCCCCCGGCTTGCCCGCTATCGGGCCGCGCAGGAGCGGGTCGTCCGTCGCGCGCATCCATTCGTCCACGAGGCCGCGCAGCCGGGCGACTTCATCCGCGTGCGCAGGGTCTGTGGCGAGATTCGTTCGTTCGAGGGGATCGGCGGCGAGGTCGTACAACTCCTCCGGCGGGCGAACGGCGCCGTAATACGCCGGCGCGAGCGCCTGCCCGGATGGGCTTGCGAGGGTGTCGGACGGCATGTAGACGAGGGGCGCGGCGGTGAAACTGCGCATGTAGGAGTACCGCGTCGTGCGAACGCCACGCATCGGGTTGTAGCGGTCGTGCCACGTCAGTTCGGCGAAGATGTGGTCGTGCGGGCGGTACGGCTCGTCGCGCAGGAGCGGGAGGAAGGTGCGGCCGTGCAGCCCGGCGGGGACGGGCAACCCCGCCGCGTCGAGGAGCGTCGGCAGCATGTCCACATTGACGAGCAGGTCGTCCGCGCGGCGACCGCCCGCGAAGCCCGCCGGCCAGTGCATGAGCAGCGCGGTGCGCGTGCCCGGTTCGTAGAGCATCCCCTTCGCGCGCGGCATGGCGATGCCGTGATCGGTCGTGTAGATGAAGAGCGTGTTCTCCGCCCGCGGATGGCGGGCAATCGCCGCCCGGATTTCCCCGACCGCGCGGTCAACGGCCTTCACCATGCCGTTCAGCTGCCCGATCTCGGCGCGCACCGCCGGGATGTCCGGCAGCCAGGGCGGGACGGTGACGGCCTCCGGTGGGTCGGCATCGTAGCCGGGGCGGTCGTACGGGCGATGCGTCTCGTCGAAGCCCGCCATGATGAAGAAGGGCGCGTCGGGCCGATGCTCGATGCAGTTGCGGACTTTCTCCGCGACGGCCGCCGCCTGGATGGCCGACGTGTCAATGTGCCGATAGCCGAGCCGTTCCGGGCGCTCGTACGCCTCGTGCTGGAAGCCGAAGAGATAGGTCGCGTAGCCGCCATCCGCCAGATAGTCCGGCAGGCAGCGAACATCGGGG
The DNA here is from genome assembly GCA_025924435.1 of Chloroflexia bacterium. The sequence goes on from JAICIL010000052.1 coordinate 16,248, forward strand.
CGGAGTGCCCAGCCGCGATGCGCGAGTCCCATCATGCCGTTTGCGTGCGGATAGAGGCCGGTGAGCAGGCTCGCGCGGCTCGGCGAGCACTGCGGCGCGGTGCAGTGGGCGCGGTCGAATTGCACGCCCTCCGCCGCCAGCGTGTCCAGTCGCTGCGTCGCCACGCCCGCGCCGTAGCAGCCGAGGTGCGTCCCCGTATCGTGCGTGATGACGATGACGATATTCGGTTGCTCCGCGTGTGCCATGCGCCACCCCTTCGTTGGTCGTCTCCGCGAACGGTATCATACAGGGAGCACGGGTCAATCCACAGGCCGTGTCTCAACCGTACTCCTCAATAGCGGCATGGCACATCGCCCGCGGTGGTACACTGCCGGGGGCGGGCGGATTCCGATAGGGCGCAAGCAGGCAGATATGCATATCCCACGGCAACGGACCAGTATCGCGGCATGTGACCGGCGGGGCATGCCGGTACGAGGCATGTACCTCATGCTGCTCATCGTGGCATTCGGGTTGTTGCTTGTGCCCGTGCCGGTCGCGGCGCATACCTCGCTGTTGCAGACCGATCCCGCGCCGAACAGCACGCTGGACCATTCGCCGGAGACGATCACGCTCCACTTCGATGATCCGCTCCAAGCCGGATTCAGCAAGGTCACCGTCTTCGATGCGAGCCAGCGGCCCGTCACGACATCGGCCAATCCGGCGGCGGGCACCGACCCGTCCGCCCTGACGATCGGCGTGCCGAAACTGAAGACGGGCGTCTATTCGGTGCTCTGGCAGGTGCTCTCGTCCGACGGGCACCCGGTGCGCGGCGCATTCGTCTTCACCGTCGCGCTGCCGGGCGACCCACCGCCCGCGCCAGTCGCCAGCGTGCCGGATATCGCCGGCATCTCCACCTCGAACCGCCCGCCCTTCCTCGCGGTGCTGCTGCGGGGGCTGCGCTACGCGGGGATCGCCGCGCTCGTCGGCGGCATCGGCATTTTCCTGGCGACTATCCTGCCCGCCCTCAAGGAATTGCCGGAGGAGGAGCGCACGGGCCTGCGCCGCGCGCTCGATCAGCGGATGCAGCGCTGGCTCTTCGTCGCCCTCGGCGTCGCCCTCGGCGCGCACCTCTTCTCGCTTGTCGTGCAGGTGGCGACGGTCAATGGTGTCACGCTCGGCGAGGCGTTGCAATGGGGGCGCATCAGCGACCTCGTGAAGAACACGACGTACGGCGCGGTCTGGCGGATGCAGGGCATCCTCCTGCTCGCGCTCGGCGAATGGCTGATCCTCCTGCCGGCGATGGGACGGCTGCGGCTGCCCCGCCTGCCGCTCGGCATCGTCGCCAACCCCGCCCGCGCGGCCACCACGGCGGCGGAGCAGGAGGCGACGGATCTCGCGCCGCTCTGGGGCTGGGGCATCGCCTTCCTCGGCGGGCTGGCGCTCCTGCTCATCACCGTCTTCGGCGGCCACGCGCTCGACGTGAAGGTGCATCCGGCCCTGGCGATGCTCGCGGACTTCCTGCACCTGGCGGCGATGAGCCTCTGGTTCGGCGGGATCATCCTGATGGTCGGCCTCGTGCCGCCGCTGCTGCACGGCACAAACGGCGCGATCCAGCGGCGGGCGATGGGCGCGATCATCGGCCGCTTCTCGCAACTCGCGCTCGTCAGCATCGGCGTCCTCATCGTCACCGGCATCTACGCCGTCACCGTCCACACGACGCGGGGCACGATCGGGACGACGACCTACGGCCTCCTCGTGATCGGCAAGGTCGCGCTCGTCGCCGGGATCGTCGGCGTCGCGGCGCTCAACCGCTTCGGCCTCAAGCGGTGGATCGGGCGGGATCCGGAGAGCACGATGGCGGCGCGGGCGCAGACGATGCTGCTGCGCGGGATGGGCGCGGAGGTGATCCTCGGCGTCGCGGTGATCGGCCTGACGGGGCTGCTAACCCAGTTGCCGCCCGCGAACACGCAGGCGATGGCCGCCGGCACCACCGTCGCGGTGCCCTCCGCGCCCGCCGAGGTCGTGGTGGCGCAACCGATCCTCGAAGCGGACGGCGTGCGCGGCTATCTCACCGTGGAGACGAAGGGGCCGGACGCGACCTTCGACGCGCGGATCACCGACACGGCGGGCGTTCTCCGTAGCGACGTGACGCGCGTCACGCTCTGGCTGAACAGCGGCGACCGGGATGTCGGGTTGCTGACCGTGCCACTCGCCGCCGCCGGGGACGGGCACTATCGCGCGACGGGCCAGTGGTTCGCCATCGGCCAGAACTGGCTCGCGCGCGTCGTCGTGCGCCGCAAGGATGTGGCGGAGGATGTGCAACTCCC
>JAICIL010000053.1 GCA_025924435.1 Chloroflexia bacterium
CGCGCGCTGGCGGAGGTCGAGGCGGCCCTGTCGCCGGGCGCGCGGCGCGTCGTCGCGGCGCTGCGCGAGGAATCGTCGCCGTTGCCGCTCGCCGAGGCCGCCGCCCTCGCGGGCGCGGAGACGCCGCCCGCCCGCCGCGCCCTGCTCGTCGAGTTGACCGCCGGTTTGCTCGCCTGCCACGGCTGGTCGTGGGGGGAGCGGATGCTCGCCATGCCGGTGGAGTTCCGCGCGCCCGCGCTGGCCCAAATGCCGCTGCCGCCCCTCAACGCCGTCTCCGCCGATCCTGTCCACGGCTGGCGGCATCCCTTCGCCCTCGCGTGGGACATGCTGACGCTGCTGCGGCTGATCGAGCATCAGGCGGCGCGCTGGCCGAGCGGCGGCATCGCGGCGCTCGCGGACGATCATCAGTTCACCGAGCGCGTCGCGCATCATTTCTGGGCGTCGCTCGACGCGACGATCCCGCCGAGCGCGTCGCTCGCCTTCCTCGCCGCCCTCGGGCGGGCGCGCGGCCTCATCACGGAACGCGACGACGAGGGGCGGCAGATGCTCGCGATCAACGATCCCGTCGCCTGGGTGAAACTCGGTTTCGGCGCGCAAACGCGCGAACTCTTCGCGGCGTGGCGCGGGATGGCGGGCTGGCTCGAAGGGCAGGGGACGGCGATGCACCTCTGGGGCGTGGAGTGGCCCGCCTTTCGGGGGCGGCTGCTCGACGCGCTGACGCATTGCCAGCCGGGCCACTGGTATCTGCTCGACCACCTGCTCGCGCGCCTCGCGCAGGTGCGCCCGTCGCTGCTCGGCGAGGAGTTCACGGCGGCGAGCGCGGTCGGGCAGGCGCCGCCGGATCGCGACGCGCTCGTGCGGGGCTGCATCGAGGCGACGCTGCGCTCCGCGCTCGCGTCGTTCGGCGTCGTCGCGTGGGGGCGCACGGCGATGGGCGAGGCGGTGCAAGTGACCGATGTCGGCTGGTGGCTGCTCGGTCGGGGGGCGGAACCGGCCATCCCGCCCTTCGGCGCGACGCCGCTCGCCATTCAGCCCGACCTCACCGTGCTCGTCCTCCACGCGGAACCGGCGCATCTCTGGCCGCTGCTTGCGCTCGCGGACGCCGAGACGCTGGATCGTGTGAGCATCTACCGGATGACCGCCGCGTCGCTCCGCCGCGCGCTCCGGCGCGGTCTCGCCTTCGATCCGGTCGTGCGCTTCCTGGAGAGCCGCACCGGCGGTCCGCTCCCCGACGCGACCCGCGCGACGCTCGACGAGTGGATGCGGGCCGTGCGCCGTGTCCTCCTCGAACGGGTCGTCCTCCTCGCCGCCGACGAGCGCGACATCCTGGACGAGGCGGTCGCGCTCGCCCGCGCGCACGGCGCAAGCGTGCGGATGCTCCCGGATGGCCGCGCCCTCGTCCACCTTCCCGAAGGGGACGATGACCTGACGGCGTGGCTTAAAGAGGCCGATGTCACGCCGGTCTGGAAGTGACGCACCCATTTGCCAGTTGCCCCGCCGCGTGGCTACAATGCGCGGTAACGTGGCAACGGGCGACGTCCGCGAGAAGGGGTAGACATGAGTAGTACGACGCAACGACAGAACGCGGCGAAACTGCGGCGCGAGAAGGCGAAAGCGCAGACGGCCTCGGTGGCGAAGAAAATCCCGGTCTCCGCCGAGGGGATGGTGGCGCTCCAGGCCGAATACGATCAACTGACGAAGGTGAAGCGCAAGGAGATCTCCTCGGTCGTCCAGCGTGCCCGCGAGGAGGGCGACTTGCGCGAGAACGCGGGCTATCACGCCGCGCGCGAGGAGCAGGGGATGGTCGAGGCGCGCATCCGCGAACTCGAATACCTGATGAAGCACGCGGTTGTCACGGCGGATTTCGTCGAGGACACCAGCGTGATCCGCGTCGGCTCGACCGTGACGCTCAATCTCGATGGGGACGATGTAACCTACACCATCGTCGGCGCCGTCGAGGCGCAGCCGCGTCAGGGGCGCATCTCGAACGAATCGCCCGTCGGCAAGGCGCTGATCGGCCACCGCTCCGGCGATGACTTCGAGATTGTCACCCCCGCCGCCTCCCTCCGCGCCGTCATCAAGGACGTGCGCGCCGCCTGAATGAGCGGCGGTTCAATCTGCCGCGATTGCCGCGTCCACAATGTTGCGCAGCGCGCGGAAGTCTTCGGCCATCCGTTCGTAGGGGAACCACGCCAATACTTTGGGCGACGGGTGGAAGAGCGGGACGAGCGTGCGGCCATTCCAGGTGTGCGGCGTTCCGCGCGCCTCGGTCAGTTTCAACCCGTGCGGCTCGATACGGCCCAATGCCGCGAGCGCGACCGCGCCGAGCGTCGCGACGATAGGCGGGTCCACGATGGCCAGCGTCGCGCGCAGATGGCCGCGGCAGTTGGCGAGTTCCCGCTGGGTCGGCGGCCGGTTCGCGCCGGACTTGCCCTGCGGGTTGCAGAGCGCGGCATTGGTGATGAAGACGTCGTCGCGCGTCCAACCCGCCTCGTCGAGCAACCGCTCGAAGGTGCGCCCGGAGAAGTCGCCGGAGAAGGGGACGCCCGTCCGCTCCGCGCCGCCGCGCCCCGGCGCCTCCGCGATGAACAGCACCGGCGCGTCAATGTCGCCGTTCGCCGTCGTCAGGACGCGCCGCCGCCCCTCCATCGCCGGGCAATGCCGGCATGCCGCGACCGTCGCGACCAGCGCGGCGAATTCGGCGTCGCGCCGCGCGCGCTCATCCCCACCGCCGCGCATCTCCCCATTCATGGCCGCATGGAGCCTGGTGTTGCGGGGGCCGCGACCACGGGCGCGGCGGGTGCGACGCGTTCCGCGCGGGAGGGCGAGTTCGTGATGATGACGCCGCCGAGGATCGTCGCGCCGCCGATCAGCACAAAGGGCGTGATCGGCTCGCTGAGGAAGACGCGCGCCGCGATCACGCCGAAGCAGGGGACGAGATAGATGTAGACCGCGACCTGCGACGGTTGCAGCGCGCGCAGGCCGCGAAACCAGAAGACGTACGCGAGCCAGAGGGTGATCACGCCGACCCAGAGCATCAGGAGCCAGTCCCCGCCGGAGAGGCGGGCGACGCGGCCCGTCGTGCCGGAGGCGAGGATCGGCAGGAGGAAGAGCGTGCCGATGATCGTCGTCACCGCGACGAGTTGCATCGCGGGGTAGCGCGCCAGCAGCGGTTTGGCGAGGACGGAATAGAGGCCCCAACTGAGCGGCGAGAGGACGAAAATTAGCACGCCGACGGTGTTCCGCACGCTGAACGAGACGGACGGCCCGCCGAGCAGAAGGATGATGAGGAAGCCGAGAAAGGCGACGCCCAGGCCGAGCATCTTGCGGCGCGTCAGGCCGATGCCGAGGATCAGCCACGCGAAGAGCGCCGTCCAGAGCGCGTTCGTCGTCGAGAGCAGGCTGGCGACGCTCGCCGTGATGTACCGCTGCGCGAGGATATTGGGGATCGGTGTCAGCACGCCGCCAAGGATCGCGACGAAGCAGACGCGCGGCAGGTCCGCACGGGCGATTCGCACATTCGAGCGCCGCAGGGCGGCGAGCAGCGCGACGTTGCAGAGCGCGGCGAGGAGCGCACGCACGACGACCGTATCCGCGACGGTCAGGTGTTCCAGCAGCCGCTTGAGCGCGACGAAGTTCGTCCCCCAGAACAGCGCCGTCAGCAGGAGCGGCAGATGGACGGTGGCGAGCGAACGGCGATTCACGGCGCTCCTTCACGCGAGCAAAAACCCCGCACCGCATCCGGTACGGGGAGAGTATACGTGATAGATGGCCATCAGCCGTTCGGGCGCAGCGTCCGCAGTTCCGCGAAGAGCCGCTTCTCCTCGTCCGACAAATGCGTCGGCAGTTGCGCGCGGAGGGTGACGATGAGGTCTCCCCGTTTCTCCGGGTGGTTGACGACGAGGGGCATGCCCTTGTTCGCGAGGCGGATGGGCCGCCCGTTCTGCGTCTCCGGCGGCACCTTGACGAACAGACGCTTGCCGTCCGGCGTCGGCACGACGACCTCGCCGCCGAGCACCGCCGTGTAGAGCGGCACGTCCACCGTCGTCCTGAGCGTCGTCGGCGTCGCCTCGTCGCGCGTGAACCGGGTATCGGGCAGGACGCGCAGCTCGAGGACGAGATCGCCCGCCGCGCCGCCGCCCGTGCCGGGATGCCCCTTGCCGGTGAAGCGCAGCCGCTGGCCGTCCTCCGCGCCCGCCGGGACGGTGACGGTCATCGGCTCGGCGCGGTTCATGTCGAAGGTAATCTGCCGCTCGCCGCCCGTGTAAGCGTCCGCGAACGAGACCTCCAACTCCGCGAGGATGTCGCGCCCCTTGCGGGTGCGCGGCGGCATATGCGTCGCGGTGCCGCCCCGCTCGCGACCGGCCGTGCGCCCGAAGAGCGTCTCGAAGAAGTCCGAGAAGCCCGCGCCGCCATCGGTCGTCGTATATTCGGTGCGGAAACCGCCGCCCTGCTGCGACGTGAACCAGCGCGCAAAATCGTCCGCGCCCTGGCCCGTCGCACCCTGGCCGCCGTTGCGCTGATATTGCTGCCACGCTTGGCCGTATCGGTCGTATTGCGCCCGCTTCTCGGTGTCGGAAAGCACCTCGTACGCCTCGCTGACGCGCTTGAACTGCTCCTCCGCGCCCGCCTCCTTGTTCACGTCCGGGTGGTACTTGCGGGCAAGTTTGCGGTACGCGCTCTTGATCTGTTTCTCATCGGCGGTGCGGGGGACGCCCAGCACCGCGTAATAATCCTGAAACTCCATCGCCTTCGTCCGTGCCCCTTCCTGACGCGCCAACGAGCGATACCTGGCCCATCGTGCTTAGTCTGGCGATAGAATACACCTTGAGTCGTTCCGTGTCAAGTTTGCGGCGCGCTCGCCATCCGTGCCGCGTCGCGCTCCACTTTGCGCCGCACCGCGAAGCCGCCCCACCATGCGAGCGCCGCCGCCAGCGCCATGACGATCAGGCCGACGACCGGCTGGAGGAGCGCGACCACCGCGCCGATGGCGACGAAGAAATCTTCCACGGCGGACGCGACCGGCGTCGGGATGCCGCCGAGGATACCGGCGAGGGGGCGGCGATACCGCACCTTCAGCAGGTGCATACCGAGCGCGAGCGCGGCGCCGATGAGCGCCGCGAGGACGGCGGGCAGCCCGGTCCCCGCCGTCGCCGCCAGCATGATGAGCGCGCCCGCCACCGGCCGGTAGACCACGCCGAGGCGATCATTGATCGCCTCGGTCGTCGGCGCTTTGTCGCCGAGCAGTTCGATGGGGAGCAGGATCAGCAGCGCGAGCAGGCCGCCGTTGCTGGATAGGAAGGTATAGGGCGAGCCGATGGGGATGCGGCCGCTGAGACGGTGCGCGAAGGCCAGCGCGAGGAGCGGCAGGAACGCGTTCCACCCCGCCGCCGCCGCGAGCGCCATCCCCAGGACAATATGCATGCACCCCTCCGCGCGTCCGCAAACCAATCCCGCCCGCCGCAGTATGGTTGCACACGGGCGGGAGCGTCAACCGCCGATAGTGTGAGAACAGGGCGTATGTAGTATCGCCATCAGGGAATCCTCACCCCCTGCCCCTTCCCTCGGAGGGAAGGGGGTGCCCCTCTGGAAGATCGGGGCGTTTGCGAGCAGGGCACGGTACTGCGAAGAGTCACCCCTTCCCTCGGAGGGAAGGGGCAGGGGGTGAGGATTCCTCGGTCACGGCGGGAATTCTTCGCCCTGTGCCGGATCAGATCGGGGCGTCAGGCGTACACCGCAGCGAATCCGGCAGGCCGGGCAGGTTTTCCGTCGGCAGCGTCAGGTTGTAGCGATCCCGCGCGATCAGCCAGAAGGTGAGGGTGATGAGGTGGACGCGGCGATAGGCCGCGCCCCGCTCGATGGGCAGGCTGGCGTCGTACGCCGCCAGCCAGCGGAGCGCATCCTCTCGATCGTCCTCGACGACCGCCAGCACGAAGCGGGCCTTGGGATAACTCGTGTCGAGCGCAGCGACCGTCTGCGGCGGGGCGTTTTTGAGCGGCGCGAGCAGTTTGCGCGCGCGCGCGTCGTTGGCGCGGCTGGCACCCCAGAGCGCCATCGCGTACTGCACGCGGTGGGCGAGCGTGTTGCCCTTCTGCTTGACCACCGCGTCGAGCACCTGCGCCAGCGTGTCCAGTTTTTTCGTCACGTCGCCCCCCGCGAGGAAGGCATCGGCGATCAGATCCGCATTATTGCCGACGTATTCGTCGGGCAGGGCTTCGTAGGAATGCACGCGGTCATGCAGGCCGCGCTGAAACGCGCGCTCGAGGTACGGGCCGACCCGCTCGACCGGGAACCCGGCGGCGAGATATGCCCGCGCCGTGTCGCGGCATCGCCACGACGTGGTTTCGTAGCGCGCGAGATCGAAGGAGAGCATGTCGAGCGCGCGGCGCGCGGCGTCGAGCGCCGCCGCCTCGCGCGGGGAGGTATCCGTCACTGTGCATCGCTCCAGTCGCGGGTGTGCGGCCTCACCATGGATGGCCGCGGAGATTGATCGTCCCTCCCGGCGGCGCGGCGGCGCGGGCCGGCAATACCATCGGCAGATTCGTCGTGAAGGGGATCGTACCACCGGGTTGCAGGGCGAGGAGCGTCCCGCGAAAACGCCGCCAGCCGAGGCGTTCGTAGTACGGCACGGTCGGCGGCAGGCAGACGAGCAGCACAAACGCAACACCGAGATCATCCGTGCAGAATGCAGCCGCCGCGCGCATCGCGGCGGCTGCGTAACCCCGGCCGCGCGCCTCCGGATGGGTTTTCACGCCGCCGATGCCGCCGATCATTGTCGGCACGTCATCCACCGTGGCCTCGCGCGTCAAGACGCCAACATGAGAGACGAGGCGGCCGTCATCATCCCGGACACGAATACTCCATGCGGTCGGCGCCCATGTTACCGGAGGGTCGGAGGCCGCCACCGCCGGTTCCGGCGGATAGACGGCCTTCGTCAGCGCGCGCAGTTCGTCGCGCTCGGAGCGCGTGAGGCCCGCGACGCACGTACGGTCAATCCGCACCGGACGGCTCCTGCTCGTAGGCCGGTGCGTCGCGCGCGGGGATCGTGAGCAGCGACATCAGACTGGCGATGGCGACGCCGAACACGACGGCAACAACGCCCCAGAGGATGCGAATGCTCAACGGCGACACGGCGTAGAATTCGTAGACGGGAAGGAGTGCCGCTAGATGCGCGCCGAATCCGCCGAACCAGTGCATCAGGAGGTTGTTGCGCCCGTCCGGCTGGTTGTACAGCCATTGCGGCTGGCGCAGCCAGCCCGCCGTCCAGAAGAACCCCCACGCGCCGACGACGCCGAGCAGCCACGCCGCCCCGCGCGGATGCGCCCCGGCGGCGCGCTCCCACCACCAGGCGAGCGGGAGCGCGAGCAGCGGCAGCGCGGCGGTCCAGTAGCGCGCCGCCGGCCCCCACTCGCCCCACCAGACGACGTACGCGCTGATGATGACCGCGTACGGCACGAGGACGAGCAGGAGGGCAACGCCATTCGCGGGGTGCGCGCGCGCATAGAGGACGAGCGCCGCCGCCGCGAGCAGATAGACGGGCGCGACGACCAATAATCCCCACTGGGCGTCGAGGAGCGAGCCGAAGAAGCCGTTCGCCGTGCCGAGCGCGGAGGAGAAGCCCGCGTGGTCGTGCCGGTTCGGGACGGGATAGTGATAGAAGGCGAGCGAGTAGAGTTCGAACAAACCGAGCAGCGCGGCGGCGGGCGCGATGCCGAACAACGCGGGTCGCCACGCCGCGCGGAGATGCCGCCAGGCGAACAGCAGCGCCAGCCCCGCGACGACGGGGACGAAGCGCGCGTGCAGCCAGGGGAGATAGCCCACGCAGAGGCCGACGAGCGCCCATTGCCACGGCGCATTCGTCCGCGCGAGCAGGCGGCGCACCGCGTAGACGAGCATCAGGGCGGCGGGCATTTCGGGGAAGATCAGGAAGGCGTAGGTCGCCAGCGGCACGCTGGCCATCAGGATCGCGGTGAGGATCAGCGCGCGGTGCCGGGCGGCGACACTCCGGGCGAGGAGGAAGATGTTCGCCGCGACGGCGGCGGCCATCAGGTTGTAGAGCAGCACCACGCCCGTCCGCCCGCGCAGCGCGAACGGGGCGAGGATGAGGACGGGGATGCCGAGGCCGTGCTTCGAGTACAGCCCCGTGCGGAAAGTCTGCGAGGCGTGCGGCGGCAAATCCGGCGAGATGTTCGGCCAGCCCTGCCAGTCGCGCGGGAGCGGATACGACGGGTAGAAGCGCAGCCAGTCCCTCGCCGCGAAGTTGTTCGCCTCGTCAATGTCGTGGTCGTGGAGCATCGAGTAGGCGGTCATCAGGTAGAACGGCTCGTCGCCCGTCACCGGGTCGAGGCGCGTCGTGATGCGCGGGATGCAGGCGGCGAAGATGAGGAAGGCAATCGCGAAGACCGCCGCCGCGACCTGCCGGTCGGTGAGGGCCGCGATGCGGAATCGGGCATGCGTTTCCGGCCGGGCGAGCGTCGTCATCGCGCGACGCTCCGCGCCACAGCGGCTTCGTAGATCGCCTCAACGGTCTCCGCCTGCGCCGCCCACGTCTGATCCCGCCACGCGCGTTCCCGCGCCGCTTCTCCAAGCAGACAAGTGCGTTCCGGGTCCGCGAGCAGATCGGCGACGGCGGACGCGAGCGCGCGCATGTCGCCGGGCGCGACGAGCAGGCCGGTCTCGTTGTGCCGGATGACGCCCGCGTTCTCGCCCACGGCGGTCGCGACGACCGCCTGCCCGGCCGCGAGCAGATCGAGCGTCTTGACCGACGATTTCGCGCGGTTGATCAGCGTATCCTCGAACGGAAGGAGCGCGACATCCGCCGCGCGTATGGACGCGGGCACGTCCGCGAAGGGCACGAAACCGGCGAATGTCACCGCGTCGCCGTGTTCGGCCAGCGCGCGTCGGGCGCTGGCGTCCTCGCCGTGCAGCCCGCCGCCGACGACGAGGAGCCGCGCCGTTGGAACCGTCTCGCGAACCATGTGAAAGAGCGATGCGACAGTCTCCGGCGCGAACTCCACGAAGCGCGTGTAGAGCAGGGCGGTCGGGCCATCGAGACCGAGTTGGCGGCGAATCCGCGCGGCGCCTTGTGCAATCTCGTCGCGATCCGGCCACGCGGCGTAGCGCGCGCGGTCGAGCGCGTTGGGGAGGTATGTGACACACCCCGGCGGGATGCCGAGGCCCCACTGTTGCGCTTCGAGCGTCCTGCTCGCGACGGTGACGTGCGCGGCGCGGCGCGGCAGATGCCGCTCCTGCCAGCCGAACAGCCGCCGTTGCGCGGGGGAATACGGGCCGCGCGCGTTCCAACCGCCCCCGCCCTCCCAGTCGTCGGTGTCGAGCACGACGGGAATACCCCGGAGGAGCGGCATGACGAGGCCGGCATACCCCTTCGGCTTGAAGAGGTGGACGAGATCGGGCCGCGCCGCCATCACCGCCTGTCGCAGCGCGGCCACGATGCCGACCGTCCGCATACGCGACGGCAATCGGGTGTTGACGACGCGCACGCCCGCATCCTCCCACGATCGCCCGGTGTCCTCCGGATGATCCCAGGGCGGCACGATCAGGGAAACATCGTGCCCGCGCGCGGCGAGTTCCCGGCCCAGCGGCAGTGCCCGATAGGTCATCGTCGCCTTCGGTTGCATGCCGAAACCGCCGAGCAGGACGATCCGCCGCCGCGCGCGATGGCGGCTCGGGGGAATCACTGCGGGCGGGGCGGGCGCGACCGTCTCAAGCATACCGACGATGATACCACGCGCTATGGCGGAAATCGGCAAACAAACGAACCACAGAGGCACAGAGGACACAGAGGAGAGAAGAGATTGGAAGGAATAATCGCTACATTCTCTTCGTGTTTGCTCTGTGTCCTCTGTGCCTCTGTGGTTCGATCGGTTTTTCTCAACCCGCGAGGGGTTCGTTGTTGCGGGCGAAGCGCTGGCCGTTGATGTTGGGGACGGTGTACGTGCCCTCGGTCGCCGGCACGCGCACGGTGCCCGCCGTGACGCCGACGATGCGAACCGCGTCGCCCGGCTGGAGCGATTGCACGCGCGGCGAGGCCGGGACACTGACCCGGCCGGCATAGCCCCGCTGCGGCGGGACGGCGATATAGAAGGTGAGCGTCGTCCCTTCCGGGATGGGCACGGTGAGGACGATTGCGCCGATATCCACGTCCACGCTCGGCCGGACGGCATACGACGCGACGGCGGCTGTGCCGACGGGCCAGTTCGCGTCCCGCAATGTGCCGGGCGCTTTCGGCGACTCGCCCCTGTCGGTCGTCGGCGTGGGGTAGAACGCGGGCGTCGGCGCGCCGATGCCGGCGAACGGCGTGATCGTCGCGGTGGGCGGCACAATCGCGGTCGGCGGCGCGACGGCGGTCGCGGTCGGCGTGGCATTCGCGCACGCGATGAGCGACGCGATGAGCATTCCGATGGGAGCAATGATGATCGCGCGTCGCATCCATGCCCCGCCTTGAAAAAATCCGCCAAGCGTCACGAATTCCGCTGTCACCGATCAAGCGAGTCGCCCGACCGCGCGAGGATGATACCAATTTCATCGCGGTGGCACGACTCGTCGGTGATGAGGTATCCGAGGGTGGGCGTCCGGCGCATGGGCATGGAAACGCCATCGAGCCGGACGCGCCCGATGGCGTTGAGGAAAGCCGAAGGTGGTCGGGCTAGAAGCGGTTCTCCACCGCGCGGATGACGCCGACCAGTTTGCCCTGCACGGCAACGTTCGCGGCGTCGGTGTAGATCGGTTGCATCGTGACGTTCGCGGGTTGCAGGCGGACGCGCGCGCCCTCACGATAGAATCGCTTCAGCGTCGTCTCGCGCTCGCTCTTCAGCCAGACGGCGACGGTGTCGCCATTGTCCGCCGTCAACTGCGGTTTGAGGATGACGAGGTCGCCGTCGTTGATGAGGGCGTCCACCATCGAATGGCCGCGCACGCGCAGGGCGAACAGGCCGTCCGTCGCCTTCGGGAGCATGGAGACGGGCATGGTGACCGATTCCGCGAACTCACCGGCGGCGTAATCCTCCGGCACTTCGATCGGTTCACCGGCGGCGATGCGCCCAACGACGGGGATGCTGACGACATTGCTCGGCTGCGTCGCGCTGAACCCGAACAGTTCGATCCCGCGCGAGATGTGCCGGTTGCGGCGGATGTAGCCCCGCTCCTCCAGCGCGTTGAGGTTGTAGTCCACGACGCTCGTGGAGGAGATGTCCAGTTCCTTCTGGATCTCGCGGATCGTCGGCGGATAGGCGTTCCGGTTGAGGAACGTCTCGATGAAATCGAGGATCTGCTCCTGCCGACGTGACAGGCTCTTCGCTTTTTTCAGTGCGGCAGCCATTGTGTGATACCTCCCGGTAATGCAACGCAGTGTGTGGAATGCACACGCGCCGGAGTGGCATCACCCCGGTTCTGACTATCTAGTGTAAATGGAACGCCTGTTCGTGTCAAGTACACCTGTTCGCGTGAACGTACAGAAAACATAACGCATACTTGCATCTGTCGCGTACAATGGCGCGTGATGGGCGGCGCGTGCCGCCTGAGGGCATAGCATGGTGGAGGCGATGGCATGGCGAGTCGCGACGGTTCCGTTCGGGTTGGGGTGCTCCATTCGCTCGTGCGGGTGGAAGAGAAACTCCTCTTCGCCGAGCTGGAGAAACGCGGCGTCGCCTACACGCGCATTGACGACCGCGAGATCGTCCTGCCCTTCGACCGCCCCGACACGTGGCACTACGATGTCGTGCTGGAGCGATGCATCAACCACACCCGCGCGCTCCACGCGCTCCGGCTGCTGAACGCGTGGGGCATCCCGACGGTCAACACCTACAGCGTCGCGGAAGTCTGCGGCAACAAATTGAACACGACCGCCGCGCTCGAAGAGGCCGGCGTGCCGCAGCCGAAGGCGATTGTCGCCTTCACGCCCGCCTCGGCGCTCGTCGCGATCGAGGAACTCGGCTACCCGGTCGTCATGAAGCCGCCGGTCGGCTCGTGGGGCCGACTGCTGGCGAAAATCAACGACCGCGACGCGGCGGAAGCGATCCTCGAACACAAGGAGGTGCTCGGCTCGTATCACCACAGCACCTACTACATCCAGGAGTATGTGCCGAAGGGCGGGCGGGACATTCGCGCCTTCGTCGTCGGCGATGAGACGATCTGTGCCATCTACCGCGACTCGCCGCACTGGATCACGAACACCGCGCGCGGCGGCAAGGCGTCCAATTGCCCCGTCACGCCCGAACTCGCCGATCTGTGCAACCGTGCGGCGGCGGCGGTCGGCGGCGGCGTCGTGGCGATTGATGTCTTCGAGCACCCGGAGCGCGGCCTGCTCGTCAACGAAGTGAACTACACGATGGAATTTCGCAACAGCATTGACACGACCGGCGTGAATATCCCGGCGGTTGTCGTGGACTATGTCCTCGCCGTCGGGCGGGGCGACATCACGCCGCAACTGCACATGGCGGTCGGATTGACCGGGGAGGGGAAGGGATAAGATGGCCCGCGTCTCGAAGAAATACACGCCGCCGGGCCGCATGAAACCCGAACCTGCCCCGGAGGCCGTTGAACGGATCGTCGAAGAAACCGACCTGAGCGCGAACGGCCACGCCGCATCGGAGGCGATCCCGCCCGCCGTCGCGCCGCCCGATGCGGCGGCGATGCGCCGGGCGATCGCGGAGAATGTCTGGCTGCACTTCACGCAGATGGAGGAGTTCGCGGCGGGTGGGCGGCTCGAACGACCGACGGTGATCGTGCGCGGGCAGGGCAGCCACATCTGGGACGCGGACGGCAAGGAGTACATTGACGGCCTCGCCGGGCTGTTCTGCGTGAATGTCGGCTACGGGCGCACCGAGATCGCCCAGGCGATGCTGGCGCAGTTGGAGCGGATCCATTTCGTCTCGCCCTTCTCGTTCCCGAATGTCCCCGGCACCGTGCTCGCGGAACGGCTCGCGAAGATCGCGCCGACGGGCGAAGGCTCGCGCACCTTCTTCGTGACGGGCGGCTCCGAGGCGGTCGAGACGGCGCTGAAGGTCGCGAAGGCGTACCAGCGCGCGCGCGGCTTCGCGGGGCGGTACAAGACGGTCTCGCGCCGCTATGCGTACCACGGCACGACGATGGGCGCGCTCTCCGTCACCGGGCTGCCCTCCGCCCGCAACCCGTACGAGCCGCTCGTGCCGGGCGCGCGGCACGTGCCGATCCCGCATCCGTACCGCTGCGTCTTCTGCCAGCACGCGGGCGAATGCACCTGGGCGTGCGCCGACGAGGTGGAACGGACGATTGAGGTCGAGGGGCCGGAATCGGTCGCCGCGATCATCATGGAGCCGGTGCAGAACAGCGGCGGCTGCATCGTCCCGCCGGACGGCTACTACCAGCGCATCCGCGATCTCTGCGACCAGTACGGCATCCTGCTCATCATGGACGAGGTGATCACCGGCTTCGGGCGCACCGGCGCGATGTTCGGCACGGACACCTTCAATATCCAGCCGGACATCATCACCGTCGCGAAAGGGCTGACCTCCGCCTACGCGCCGCTCGGCGCGGCGATTGTGCGCCGGGAGGTGGCGGAGGTCTTCGCGGGCGACGAAAAGGCGAAGTTCCAGCACGGCATCACCTTCGGCGGCAGCCCGGTCGCGGCGGCGGCGGCGCTGGCGAACCTCGACATCCTCGAACGCGAGAACCTGCCCGCGCGGTCGCACGAGATGGGCGAGTACCTGAAATCCATGCTCAGTTCGGCCATCGGCCAGCACCTGAATGTCGGCGAGATTCGCGGGCGCGGCCTGTTCGTCGGCATCGAACTGGTGCGGGACCGCGAGACGCGCGAATCGCTGGACGACAAAGCGCTGCTCGGCTGGGCGTCGGACGCGATGAAGGGGCGCGGCCTGATCTGCCGCGCCGATGACCGCCTCGATTCGGTGATCCAACTCGCGCCGCCGCTCAGTATCGAGCGCTCCGACCTCGACCATATCTGCCGCATCATCACCGACACCCTCGACGAAATGCGCGGCAAAATAACGGGGGATTGAACCGCCAAGACGCCAAGGACGCCAAGAGAAGAAGGGGACGAGACGACCGGTCTTTCTTTACTCCTGTCCCCTTCTTGGCGCTCTTGGCGTCCTTGGCGGTTCAATTCATTGAAAGGGATGAGTGATGGCTGAGGATGCATGGATTCGGGCGGCGATTGATGGCGAAGAGGCGGCGGCGCTGACGGCGCAACTGGTGGCGATCCGCAGTTATCCGGGCGAAGAGGGCGATGTGCAGCGGGCAATCGCCGCGTGGCTCACGGAGAACGGCCTCACCCCGAAGATGCAGCCGACCGAGGGCGACCGCCCGAATGTCCTCGCGCGGGTGCGCAACGGCGGCGGGCCAACCTTTCTGTTCAGTGGGCATGTGGATACCGTGCTCGCCGTCGAGGGCTGGTCGCGCGATCCGTGGCAGGGATGGCGGGAGGGTGACCGGCTCTACGGTCTCGGCGCGTGCGACATGAAGGCGGGCATCGTCGCGGCGATGCTGGCGACCCGCGCGCTTGCCCGCAATCGCGACCGGTGGCGCGGCACGCTGCTGTTCACGTCCGTCGTGGACGAGGAGGCATACTCCATCGGCGCGCGGGCGCTCGTTGATATGGGCATCACGGCGGACGGCTGCGTCGTCACCGAATCGTCCGACCTCAATGTCGTGATCGGCGGCATCGGCAAGGTGCTCGTGCGCGGCGACGTGACGGGCAAGGCGGCGCACGCCTCGTGGCCGGAGCGGGGTATCAACGCCGCCGTGGAGGCCGCGAAATTGGTCGCGCGGCTTGATGACATCCCGCTCGGTCGGCATCCACGGCTGACCGCCAGCCAGTGCGTGCTCTCGCTGCAGAGCGGCAACGCGCAGTATGTCATCACCGTGCCGGAGCGGGCGCGCTTCACGATCAATCGGCACACCGTCCCCGGCGAGACGGACGCGAGCGTGCTTGCCGGGATGCGGGCGCTCGCGGCATCGCTCGATTCGCCCGCCTCGTTCGCGTTTTCGATTGACCCACCCTATTACCCGCCGTGGGAGATGGCGCCGGATCATCCCTTCGTCCGCACAGTTCAGCAAGCATTCGTGATGGAGACGGGCGATGCGCCGGTGACGCGCTCCAATCGCGGCCTCGCGGACGCCAATTACTTCGCCGCCGACCTCGGTATCCCGACGGTGATGTTCGGCGCGATCGGCGCGAACTACCACGAAGCCGATGAGTGGGTGGACGTCCCCAGCATCGGCATCTGCGCCCGCACGCTGATCCGCGTCGCATTGGATGTGCTGCCAGAGAATAGCCTGGCGTAGTGTCGGTGGTAGCAGCCTTGTATGTTAGTCTGGCACGGCACGGCACGCAGGCCGTGCGGGGCGCGACAGGCCGATGAACGTCCAGTCCGCGAAGTCGTGGAGCAGCGGGGGGCGTCGCGCCTCTCCTTTATCAGCACGCACAGTTGCCGGGGCCACCAAGCCTGTATCCGCAAGGGTGGGCGGCGAGTAGGAAGGGCATGACCGAGGAAAGCGTCTTCGTCGGCATCGATGTGTCGAAAGCGCACCTCAATCTGGCGGTCCACGCCCGGCGACCGCCCGTGGTCCACGACCAACGACGGCGCGGGGGGCGCCGCGCTGGTCGCCCGCTTGCATCCCCTCGCCCCGCCCTCGTCGTCCTCGAAGCGACGGGCGGGTGGGAACGGCTCGTCGCCGCTGCCCCGCACGAGGCGGGCGTGCGGGTCGCCGTCGTCAACCCGCGCCAGGTGCGCGACTTCGCCCGCGCCACCGGGCGATTGGCGAAGACCGACACCCTGGATGCGCGCACCCTCGCCTACTTCGCCCAGGCGATCCGCCCCGCGCCCGATCCGCAGCGCCAAACCCTTGCCACCCTGCTCACCCGCCGTCGCCAGGTCGTCGCCATCCTCACCGGCGAGCGCACCCGCCTGCGGATGGCAGCGCGCGCCGTCCAACCGCGCAGCGATGCGCACATCGTCTGGCTCGAGGCAGAAGTCGCCGCCCGCGACGGCGAACTGCGCGCGGTGATCGAGGCGTCCCCCGCTTGGCGGGAGCATCTCGCCCTCTTGCGGAGCGTGCCGGGCATCGGCGCGGTGCTGGCGGTAACGCTGATGGCCGAGGTGCCCCCGCCGGGGCACCTCGGCCGCAAGGAGATCGCGGCGCTGGTCGGGGTGGCGCCGCCAAGCCTGTTGAACCTCTCCTGCATCGAGCTGATTTGTTATAACAGCCGACCCTGCTGCGTGACGACGGCGATGCGCTTCGCCTCGCGCTCAGCCTGCCGGATCGGCTTCAGTTCGTCCCAGTTCTGGCCCGCCTTCGCCTCGACTTCGAGCGGGACGACGAGCGAGAACGCGCCGGTCATCGCCTCGGTGACGACCTCGCAGGTGCGCTCCAGTTCGCTCGCGGGCACTTCGAGAACCAGTTCGTCGTGCACCTGCAGGAGCATCCTGCCGCGTAGTTCGCCATGCCGCAGCATCTCGTCCACCCGGATCATCGCGCGCTTGACGATGTCCGCCGCCGTGCCCTGGATCGGCGCGTTCATCGCCGCCCTCTCGGCGGCCTGGCGGACGTTCGGGTTTCGCGACTGCAACTCCGGGAAATAGCGGCGGCGACCGAGCAGCGTGGAAACATATCCCTTCTCCAATGCCTCCTCGCGAATCGAGTCGGTCAGCCGCTTCACGCCGGGGAAGCGCTCGAAGTAGATCTTGATGTAGTCGCGCGCCCGCGCCTGCGAGATGCCCGCGTTGTTCGCCAGCCCGAAGGCGCTGATGCCGTAGATGATGCCGAAATTGACCGTCTTGGCGAGCCGCCGCGTGTCCGCGTCCACCGATTCGTACGGCACGTCGAACATCTCCGCCGCCGTCGCGGTGTGGATGTCCCGCCCCTCGCGGAAGGCTTCCAGGAGCGCCTCGTCGCGGGAGACGTGGGCGAAGATGCGCAGTTCGATCTGCGAGTAGTCGCAGGCGAGCAGCACCGCCGGTTCGCCGTCGAAAATCGTCGTTTCGGGCGTGTTCCCCGCGACGAAGGCGTGCCGCACCTCGCGCCCAACTTCGGTGCGGATCGGGATGTTTTGCAGGTTCGGGTCGGTTGATGAGAGCCGCCCCGTCGAGGCGACCGCCTGATTGAATGAGGTGTGCACGCGCCCCGTCTCCGGGTTGATGAGTAGCGGCAGCGCGTCCACGTATGTGCCCTTCAGTTTCGCCAACTGCCGGTATTCGAGGATTTGCTTGACGATCGGATGCTCCCACTGCAACGGCTCCAATACGTCCGAGGCGGTGCTGTAGCCGGTCTTCGTCTTCTTGCCGTGCGGCAGGCCCAATTCGTCGAAGAGCACCGCGCCGAGTTGCATCGGGGAGTTGATGTTGAACTCGTGTTTCGCCAGTTCGTAGACATCGGCGGCGAGCGCGGCCATCTGCTCATCGAGGCGTACGGAGAGCGTGCGGAGGTAGTCGCCGTCCACCGTGATGCCGGTGCGCTCCATCCCCGCGAGGATCGGCACGAGCGGCAGCTCGATCTCATCGAGCAGGTGCAGGATTTCGCGCTTCTGCAAGTCGTCCCGTAAGGGCGCGACGAGCGCGTTCGTGCAATAGGCATCGGCGGCGGCGTAATCGGCGGCCTGCGGCACGGGCACCTGCGCCATCGTGATCTGGTTGCGCCCCGTGCCGATCAGGTCCGTGATGTGCGTCATCTCGATGCCGAGGCGCGTGAAGGCGAGTTCCTTGAGGCCGACGGACGTCTCGCCGAGCAGGTAGGCGGCGAGCATCGTGTCGAAGACGAGGCCGTGCAATGCCAGCCCCGCCCGCTCGAAGGCGAGGATGTCGAACTTCGCGTTGTGCGCCACCTTCACGATCTCCGGGTCCGCGAAGAGGGGGCCGAGATGCTCGCGCACCTCCGGCACACTCAACTGCTCGTCCGTCAGGTAATGGCCGACGGGCAGGTACCACGCCTCCTTGCCGTCCACGGCGAGCGAGATGCCGACGAGCGCGCCCGTCACCGGGTTCGTGCTCGTCGTCTCGGTATCGAACGCGAAGGTCCCCGCCTCGCGGAGCCGTGCCGCCAATGCGGGCAACTCCGCCGCCTTCGTCACCGTCGTGACCGTGTGATCGTGGTCGCCGTGGTTCGTGGTTTTCTGGGCGGAGACATGCTCCGGCAACTTCGTCAGGAGGGAGCGGAACTCCAACTCGCGGAAGAGGGCGATGACTTTTTCCCGGTCGTACTCGTGCGTGCGGCACGCGTCGAGGTCGAGTCTCAGGTCCATATCCGTGACAATCGTCGTCAGCACTTTGCTCTTCAGGGCATCTTCGTAGTGCGCCGTGATGAGGTCGCGGATGCGCGGCGGCGCGATCTCGCCCAGATGGTCGCGCCAGTTTTCGAGCGGGCCGAACTGCTGCAACAGCGCGGTCGCGCTCTTCTCGCCGATCCCCTTGACGCCGGGGATGTTGTCGCTCTTGTCGCCGACGAGCGCCTTGTAGTCCGCGACGAG
>JAICIL010000054.1 GCA_025924435.1 Chloroflexia bacterium
AGCGCAAGCTGTCAGCGCGGGCTCCGGGTCGGTCATTGGAGACGCAGCGGTTGCAGGCGCTGGTGTTGGGGATTGCATACGATGTCTATCGCCTCTAGCGCGCCCGCGTGCCTCCTCCTCACAAGGATGTCAACAAAGCCACATCATCCCAAGAGCCGGCGCTGTCAAAGAACGCCTGGTAATCCGCGTCCGTCTTCGCACGCTTACCCTTCTTCTTGGGAAGATCGGCAACCGGCATGACGACGGCAACATCCTCGTTGTCTGCACGAAGCACACGCGGGGTGTTACTGCGCCGGACTTCCTCAGCCAGCCGGAGTAAATCAGGGTTATGGGAGATGTCGAGTATGTCGCGTCCCTGAGCCATGGAAATATCCTTCCGTATCGAGCCGATTATAGCATACTATAAAAAAGGGAGTGGCCGCACCGGAGTTGACTCGGATCGGTGAACAATCCGATAAAGTGCTTCACCTGCTGTCCAGGACAGCAGTGAGATTAGCTAACTCGTCACATCGTCAGATGGCGAGGCTCAGGAGGTAGAGCAATGAGCAGCAAGCAGGGTGCGGAAATCGTCGTCATCGGCGGGGGGATTATCGGGTGCGCGATTGCCTATGAGTTGGCGAAGGCGGGGGAGCGGGTGGCGCTGCTCGAACGGAACGCGCTGGCGCAGGAGGCGTCGTGGGCATCGGCGGGGATCATCTCGTCGCCGGGGCCGGGGACGGGCGCATTCGGGCTGCGTTCCTTCCGCCGCTACCCCGCGTTGATCGCCGAGGTCGAGGAACATTCCGGGATGCGCGTCGGCTGGAATCAGACGGGCGAGACCGCCCTGATCGGCGCGGACAACGACCCGCGCCCCCTGCAGGACGTGATGGAGTGGCAGCGGCGGCAGGGGCTGCACGTCGAATGGCTGGAAGGGGCGGCGCTACGGGAGCACGAACCCGTCCTCGCGCCGCACATCGCGGCGGCGACCTACGAGCGCGACGCGGGCAGTTTGCGCGTCCACATGATGGCCCAGGCGCTCGCTCGTGCGGCGGCGAACCACGGCGCGACGATCCGCGAGTACACGCCCGCGCTCGGCCTCGAAACGAGCGGCGACCGCGTGACGGGCGTGCGGACACCGGAAGGAGTCGTCGGCGCGGATGTCGTCGTGCTGGCGGCGGGGGCGTGGAGCAAGGGAGTCGGCGAACTGGCGGGGCTGAACGTGCCGACGATCCCGGTGCACGGGCAGATGCTGGCGCTCGCCGACCCGCCCGTGCCGCTCCGCACGGTCGTCGCGGGCGGCGGCATGTACCTCCTGCCCCGCGCTGACGGCACGATCGCCGTCGGGGCGACGGTGGATTACCAGGGATTCGCCAAGCGCGTCACGCCGACCGGCGTCAACACCCTGATCGCGCTGGTGGAGCAGTTCGCGCCCGCGCTGAACGGCGCGCGGCTCGTGGAGACGTGGTCCGGCCTGCGGCCCGGCAGCGCGGACGGCGCGCCGATCATCGGCCCCGCGCCGCACCGCGACGGCCTCTGGATCGCGACGGGCCACTTCCGGGGCGGCGCGTTGCTCGCGGCGGCGACGGGCGAACTGGTCGCGGCGGGCGTCCGCAGCGGCACGGTGGACCCGCTGCTCGCCCCCTTCACGCCCGCGCGCTTCCTCTGAAGCGCCGCGGCATCCGCGCTCGCTCGCTTTCCCGCCGTCGTTCACCCGGGTGGACACCGTCTCCCCACCATCCGGGCCTCGTTCGGGGCGCCGCGCAAGCGCTGAAAAGCGATTGCTCTCGGTGAGAGAGGTTGCCCCGCGCCGCGCATCGGCGTATCCTGACCGCCATTCGGGCGACGCAAGCGGAGCGGGAGGGATCATGCCGACCGGGACTAACGCGGTGACGCAGACCGTACACGCCGTCATCATCGGCACGGGCGCGATGTCGCCGGGCATCGCGGCGGAGTACGCGCGCCTCGGCCCGACGCAGATCGCCGGGCGCGACGACGCGAAGATCGCCGCCGCCCTCGACACCGCCCGCCGCGCCCTCGCCACCCTCGCCAATGAACGGTTGCTCGGCCCCGCCGAGGCGGATGCGGCCCGATCCCGGCTCTCCGGCACGACGATTGACGCCGCCGACTACGCCCGCGCGACGGTCGTCGTCGAGTCCATCGTCGAGGACCTGGCGGCGAAGCGGGCGCTCTTCGCGCTGTTGGACGCGTGGACAGACCCGACGGCGCTCCTCTGCTCGAACACCTCCAGCCTGCCGATCACCGCCATCGCGGCGGAGTTGCGCCACCCGGAGCGCGCAATCGGCACGCACTACTGGAACCCGCCGCACCTCTTGCCGCTCGTCGAGGTGATCCCCGGCGAGCGCACCGCGCCGGAGACGGTCGCGGCGGTGCGCGCGCTGCTCGCCCGGATGGGGAAGGAGCCGGTGCAGGTGCGGCGCGAGGTGCCGGGCTTCATCTGGAACCGGCTGCAATTGGGGCTGCTGCGCGAATGCCTCTGGCTGGTTAGCAACGGCGTCGCGACGCCGGAGGATATTGATGCGATCCTCGAGCGCGGCCTGGGGCGGCGCTGGTCGCTCACCGGGCCGTTCGCGACCGTCCGGCTCGGCGGGCCGCACGTCTTCGCGCGCGTCGCGGAGGAGTTGTTCCCCCAGTTCGCGGCGGAGCCGACATTCCCCGAAGGCTGGCGGGAAATCTTGACAACAAGCCGGACGGACATTGATAGTGCGGCGGCACGCGCGGCGCGGGAACGCGCCCTCGCCGCCCTGTGCCGCCAGGACCGGGACACGATACGGGATTTAAGCGCAGAGAACGCGGAGAACGCAGAGGACACAGACGAGAAAAGAAGAAAAGAAGAGAATCAATACGATCCTTCTTCTCTGTGATCTCTGCGTCCTCTGCGGTCTCTGTGCTACGGTTTCTCTTTATGCTAGGAGGGGTAGAATGGCAACGACGGCAACACCGATGGAGTTGGGGCACGATGTGCGGTCGCTCAGTCTTTCGGCGATCAAGGAGCGGATGGGGCCGCCGCCGTGGGCGCATGAGATCATCCAGACGAACGGGACGCGCTGCGTCGTGATCTGCCAGGCGCCGGGCCACCCGAACGACACGCACTACCACAAGCAGGACGAGTGGTGGTTCATCGCCGAGGGCGCGCAGACGTGGGAGTTCGAGGACGGCGTGAAGGTCGAGGTCAAGCAGGGCGACTTCATCTTCGCCCCCAAAGACATCTGGCACCACATCTCGGTCGTCGGGGACGCACCGGCGATCCGCGTCGCGATGAGCGCGATCGGCGAGTTCCACCGCTACGACAAGCCGGGCTGCGCCCCCGTGGAGAAGAAGAATGCTTAGCCAACCCCCGGACGACCGCGCCGTTCAGATCGCCCTCGACCGCTGGAAAAAGGGTCAGGGGCGCATGGGCACCCTCGGCATCGGCAACTACACCTCCGGCACCTCGAACCCCGTGCAGAATGCGCTCATGAATATCGGCGCGGAGACGGTCGCCACGCCGCTGATCGGCGACGACGGCAAGGTGGACGCGCGGCTGAGGAATGTGGATGTGCTCGTCTCCGGCGGCACGGTGCTCAACGGCCCGATCTACGACCAATTGAACTGCCGGATGATCCTGCGGCCGTACGTCGGCTACAACGACATCAACGTGTCCGAGGCGAGCGAGCGCGGCATCCTCGTCTGCAACGTGCCGGACGCCTACTCGGAGGAGGTCGCCATGCAGGCGCTCGCCTTCCTGATGGCGGCGAACCGACAGGTCTACGCCTTCGACAAGATCACGCGCACGGGCGGCTGGCGCTCCCACATGGGCGACGGCCGGATCATCGTCCACAACTCGCGGGCGCAGACGGTCGGCGTGATCGGCTTCGGGCGGATCGGGCGCATCTTCGCGGAGCGGGCGAAGGCGCTCGGCTTCCGCGTGATCGCCACCGACCCGTACGTGCTGCCGGAGGTCGGCGAGGGGTTCGGCGTCCCGCTCCTGCCGCTGGAGCAGGTGCTGCGAGAGTCCGACTACATCTCGATCCACGCCTTCTTGTGGGCGGAGACGCGCCACTTGATGAATGCCGACCGGTTGGAGATGATGAAGCCGGGTGCGTGGATCATCAACACGGCGCGCGGCCCGATCATCGAGGAGGCGGCGCTGGTGGACGCCCTGCGCAGCGGCCACCTGGCGGGCGCGGGGCTGGACGTCTTCGAGGTCGAGCCGATCGCCGCGGACAACCCGCTGCTGGAGATGGACAACGTGATGGTCGCGCCGCACATCGCCGTCTACTCCGAGGAGGGGCAGATCCGCGCCTCGAAGCGGGCGGCGCAGATCGCGACGGCGGCGCTCAACGGGCAACTGCCGGACCACATCCCGGCGATTGACAAGGGCCTCTATCAGGCGCTCATCAACGGCGGCATTCCCGTCGCGGAGATCACGACGATCCCCGTCCCGTAGGCGCCATCATAGAACGGCAAAGGCCGGGGCGCATCGCGCGCCCCGGCCTTTGCGCATCCGCAACCGATGCTTACGTGAACGACCAGGAATCGAAGACCGGCTGCGCGCCCGCGACGAAGGCGTCCTCAGCGTCCGGTGTGGTGGCGAAACTGAGGAGATAGAGCTTGCCCTGATAGACCGAGAAGAAGACTTTCACCTCGACCGGCGTGCCGTCGCTGTTGTTCTCCGTGAACAGGAAACTGCGCGCGGGATTGCCGGAGAGCGTCTCGTTCTGGACGCCGCTCGGATCGGCCTGGTAGCCGTCCGCACCCGAGAACTGGCCGATCACCGCCGTGACGGCATCGTCGAGGGTGGCGGTGGCGGGGAAGTCGGTCGTGACGGCGGTGAAAGTGCCGCCCGAGTTGGCGTCCTTGAAGATGACGCTCGTCGCGTCGTTGCTCACCTCCGAGTAGTAGTCCGGCACGCTGAAGGCGCAGGACTTATCGGGGCAGGTGTAATTGGAATCCGCCGCGACCGAACCGACCGTTCCGACAAGCAAGCCGAGAAGCGCCAATGCAAGGAGTCCCAGAACCCGAAACCGCCGTACCATGTTCATGGCTTCATACCCCCCACGTTCATCCGGAGGCTGCCCATGCCGCCCCTCTCCGTAACCACAACGATTGAACGGGCCAAGGGGTTCCGATGTGACGATTCTTCACGGACGTATTGAATCGCTGTGCAGCCCAATTATGCGCCGCCCCACGGAGAATCGTAGAAAACAGGGGACGTCTCCGCGATCCTCGGCTCGGGCGAGAAATTCCCGCCCCCTCTCAGACAAACCCGAGGCGCCAGGAGCATCTCCTGGCGCCTTCGGTATTCCCGCGGTTCGGGGATGGATCGTTAGCCGAGGCGGAGCGGGCGGTGGCCCTGACCGGGATCGTTCCCCGGCCCGCCCTGCCCGCCGTTCGGGTCGAGGATGATCGGCACGCCGAGCGGGATGGCGTTGTTGTACGACTCGACCGAGAGCCGCGCCGCCATCTGCCGCGAGACATCGCGGAAGGCGACCGAGAGGGGCGAGGCGGCATTCTTGATGACGAGCGGCACGCCCGCGTCCCCCGATTCCGACATCTCCGGGTCGAGCGGGATTTCGCCGAGCAGCGGCACGCCGTAGCGCGTCGCGGCCCGCTGCCCGCCGCCCCTGCCGAAAATGTAGACTTTCTCGCCGGTGGCGGGGTTCGGATAGTACGACATGTTCTCGATGATGCCGAGGATCGGCACATCGAGTTGCTTGAACATGTTGATGCCCTT
The DNA here is from genome assembly GCA_025924435.1 of Chloroflexia bacterium. Next base: position 5,714 of record JAICIL010000054.1, read on the forward strand.
CTGCGCGTCCGACAGGGCGACCTGCGCGGGCTGCGTGACGATCACCGAGCCGGAGAGCGGCAGCGCCTGCGTCAGCGTCAGTTGGGCGTCGCCCGTGCCCGGCGGCAGGTCAATGACGAGGTAGTCGAGTTCGCCCCATGCCACCTGACGCAGGAACTGCGTGAGTAGGCCCGCGACCATCGGGCCGCGCCAGATGATCGGCTTGTCGTCCTGCCGGTTGATGAAGCCGACGGACATCAGCGTCATGTTGTGCGCGTGGATCGGGTTGAGGCGGTTGTCCGCCGTCGGCACGGGCGCCTCGTTCGTGCCGAGCATGATCGGGATGCTCGGGCCGTAGATGTCCGCGTCCAGGAGGCCGACGCGCGCCCCTTCGAGCATCAGCGAGGCGGCGATGTTCACCGCGACGGTGCTCTTGCCGACGCCGCCCTTGCCGGAGGCGACGGCGATCGTGTTGCGGATGCCGGGGATCGGCTCCTTGCCCGGCTTGCCGCCGAACATCGAGCGCACCTGCGCCGTGATCTGCAACTCGATATGCGCGACGCCCGGCACCTGCATCAAGGCGGCGCGGACATCCGACTCGATCTTGCCGCGCAAGGGGCAGGCGGGCGTCGTCAACTCGACGGTCACGCCGACCGTGCTCCCCTCGATCACGACATTCTTCACCATGTTGAGCGTGACGAGGTCCTTGTGCAATTCGGGGTCATCCACCGTGCGGAGGGCCGACATCACGGCCTCCTGGCTCACCGACTGGGTACTGGCCATTGCGATTATCCTCCCGCGATTCCCGACGCGATACTGCCTAATGTATGAAGAGAGACGTTTCGCTCGTCTTGCGATGCGCGAAACGTGCAAGTGGCACGATCACCACACAGTGTACTACGTTGCCGATGCATCGGCCTCATCCCACCCAATGATCAACGGCAGGCGCGTATGCGGCCGCGCATTTCGTACGGGCGGTTCGCGAACCGCCCGCGCCAAGACGATCCTACTCTATGCCAACAGGGGAAGCCTTATTAGGGGGCGGTTCGCGAGCCGCCCGTACGAAACGATGTGCGTCTATTTCGGCAATCCATTTCGATTTTTCGGCGGGCGGATGCTGATACACTGGCCGCGTCGGGCATCTGGCGACCGAACATACGCGCGATGTGGCGAAAGGATATATCGGAATATGTCCGCGAATGCGGGGTGGACGAATTGGTCGGGCGGCGTGGCCTGCACGCCCGCACGGATGGCGACGCCGGAGAGCGAGGATGTGCTCCTGGCGCTCTTGCGGGAGGCGGAGCGGGCGGGCTGGGAGATGCGCGTGGCGGGCACCGGCCATTCGTTCGTGCCGCTCTGCACCAGCGCGGGCGTGCTGCTCTCGCTGGACGGCATGCAGGGCGTGATCGCGACCGACCCGGCGGCGATGCGCGCAACTATGTGGGCGGGCACGAAGATTCACCAGATCGGCGCGCCCCTGCTCGCCGCCGGCATGGCGATGGAGAATATGGGGGATATTGACCGCCAATCCCTCGCGGGCGCGATCGGCACCGGCACGCACGGCACGGGGCCGACGCTCGGCAGCATCGCCACGCAGGTCGCCGGGTTGCGCCTCCTGACCGCCTCCGGCGACTACCTCGATTGCGCGGCGGATCGCGAGCCGGAGATTTTCGCCGCCGCGCGCGTCTCGCTCGGCATGCTCGGCATCATCACGCGCATCACGCTGCGCGTCCTGCCCGCCTATCGCCTGCACGAGCATACCTGGGTCGCCCCGTTCGATGACTGCATGGACCAACTGGACGCGCTGATCGGCGCCACGCGGCATTTCGAGTTCTTCTGGAGCCCCGGCGAGGATGCGTGCGCGATGAAAGCGTTGGAGCCCACGGACGCCGAACGGTGGGAGGAGCCGGACACGGAGCCGACCATCGCGGGGCGGCTGGCGCGCTATGTCCATCCCGACCGGATAGACTGGTGGTACCGGATTCTGCCCTCCGAGCGGAATATCCGCTTCAACGAGATGGAGTTCGCGGTGCCGGCGGCGCACGGGCCGGACTGCCTGCGCGAAATCCGCCAACTGATGCGCGAGAAGCACCCGGACGTGGCGTGGCCCGTCGAATATCGGACGCTGCGCGCGGATGACATCCCGCTCAGCCCCGCCTACGGCCGGGAGACGGTGACGATCTCCATCCATCAGGACGCGACCCTGCCGTACCGCCCCTTCTTCGCCGACGCGGAAGCGATCTTCCGCAACCATCGCGGGCGGCCGCATTGGGGCAAAGTCCACTGGCATAGCGGGCGGGAGTTGCGCGATCTCTACCCGCGATGGGACGAATTTCACGCCGTTCGCACGCGGCTGGATCCGGCGGGGCGCTTCCTCAATGCCTACCTGCGCGAGGAACTGCTGGTTGAATAAGCGACGGAAAGATGAACCACCAAGACACCAAGAACACAAAGAACACAGAGTAAATCGGATAATTCCCTGGTGCCCTCGGTGTTCTTGGTGTCTTGGTGGTTTTGTATCTCATTGCAATGGAAGGGGATGCGAATGGGTGTGGATTTGACGGATAGGGTTGCCATCGTCACGGGGGCGGCGCAGGGGATCGGGGAGGCGACGGCGCGGAAACTGGCGGAGCGCGGGGCGCGCATCGTCGGCGTGGACATCGAAGCCGAGGCCCTCCGGTCGGTGATGGCGAGCATCGGCGGCACGGCGATTGTCCGCGACGTGACCGACGCCGAGGGGGACGCGCGGCTGATCGCGGATGTCCACCGGGAGTTTGGCCACATTGACATCCTCGTCAATGTGGCGGGTGGCGTCCTCGACGCGGGGCGGGGTATCGAGGCGGTGACGATCGAGCAGTGGCGGCGGGTCGTCGCGCTCAACATGGACGCGCCGTTCTATCTCTGCAAGGCGGTCGCGCCGATCATGAAGGCGCAAGGGTGGGGACGGATCATCTCCGTCGGCTCCGGCGCGGGGCGGAGCTACAGCCGCACGAAGGTCGTCCCCTACGCCGCCGCGAAGGCGGGGCTGCACGGGCTGATGCGCCAGATCGCCGTCGAACTCGCGCCCCATGGGGTGAACTGCAATGTCGTCGCGCCGGGGTTCATCCTCAGCGAGCAGGGCCGCGACGACTGGGAGCGGCGCGACCCGGCGCAGAAGGAGAAGGAGATGGCGACGATCGCCAGCGATCGGCTCGGCGCGCCGGAGGAGATCGCGAACGTCGTCGCCTTCGTCGCCTCCGACGAGGCGAGTTACATCGTCGGCCAGACGATCATGGTGGACGGCGGCCACTGGATGTTTTAGAAACCGTCTGAAGGAAATCAACGGAAACCGGGGACAACCGCAAAGACGCAGAGGACGCAGAGGACGCAAAGAGGGAAATGAGAAAGAAAGGACAGGGGATGGTGAATGAAATGATGGCGGGCGTTGAGCCGTCGGCGCTGCGGGCGCTCGAATGGCGGCCGATCGGGCCGTTCCGGGGCGGGCGGGTGATCGCCGTCGCCGGGCACCCGACCGAGTTCGCCACCTTCTACATGGGCTCGACGGGCGGCGGCGTCTGGAAGACCGAGGATGGCGGCGCCTACTGGGAGAACATCTCCGACGGCTTCTTCAAGCGCGCCTCCGTCGGCGCGCTCGCCATCGCCGAATCCGACCCGAACGTCATCTACGTCGGCATGGGCGAATCCACGATCCGCTCGAATGTCTCGCACGGCGACGGCGTCTACAAGTCCACCGACGGCGGGCGGACATGGAAACACCTCGGGCTGGCCGAGACGCGCAACATCGGCAAGGTGCGCGTCCACCCGACGAACCCCGATCTCGTCTACGTCGGCGCGTTCGGGCACGCCCACGGGCCAAACCCGGAGCGCGGCGTCTACCGCTCCAGGGACGGCGGCGCGACGTGGGAGCATGTGCTGTTCCGCAGCCCCGAAGCGGGCGTCGTTGATCTGTCGCTGGACGCGGCCAATCCGCGCATTCTCTACGCCGCCTTCTGGGAGGGCGTCCACCGCGCGCACGAACTGGTGAGTGGCGGGCCGGGCAGCGGCCTCTTCCGCTCGATGGACGGCGGCGACACCTGGGAGGAGATTTCGCGCAAGCCGGGCCTGCCGCAGGGATTGCTCGGTCGGATGGGCATCGTCGCCTCTCCCGCCAAACCGGGGCGCGTCTGGGCGATCATCGAGGCGAAGGACGGCTGCGTCGCGCGCTCCGACGACTACGGCGAGACGTGGCAGCGCGTGAGCGAAAGCGGCGAGGTGCGGCAGCGGCCGTGGTACTACATGCACATCTTCGCCGACCCGCAGGACGCGGAGACCGTCTGGATCATGAACCTCAACGCGTGGAAATCCACCGACGGCGGCAAGAACTTCGCGCAGGTGCCCGGCACGCACGGCGACTACCACGACCTCTGGATTGACCCGAAAAACCCGAAGCGGATGATCCAGGGGAACGACGGCGGCGCGACCGTCTCCTTCAACGGCGGCGAATCGTGGACGACGATTTACAACCAGCCGACGATGGAGTTCTACCATGTGACGACGGACAATCAGACGCCCTACCGCCTCTACGGCGCGCAGCAGGACAACTCGACGATCAGCGTGCCGAGCCGCTCCAATCTCGCCGCGATCACGCAGGTGGACACCTACGAGGTCGGCGGCGGCGAGAGCGGCTACATCGCCGTCAAGCCGGACGACCCGAACATCGTCTTCGCGGGCAACTTCGCCGGGATGATTACGCGCTACGACCACCGCACCGGCCAGCGGCAGAACATCCACGCCTGGCCGGAGGAGACGGCGGGCTGGGGCGCGAAGGATGTCAAATACCGCTTCCAGTGGACCTTCCCCATCCTCATCTCGCCCCATGACGCAAATACCCTCTACATCACCTCGCAGTTCGTCCACCGCTCGACGGACGAGGGGCGGAGTTGGCAGGTGATCTCGCCCGACCTGACGCGCAACGACCCGACGAAGCAGGAACCGTCCGGCGGGCCGATCACGATAGACAGCAACGGCATGGACTGGTACTGCACGGTCTTCGCCTTCGCCGAATCGCCCGTCGAGCGGGGCGTCCTCTGGGCAGGCTCGGACGACGGGCTGATCCACGTCTCCCGCGACAACGGCACGACCTGGGGGAACGTCACGCCGCCCGACATGCCGACGTGGTCGCTCGTCAGCATCATCGAAGCGTCGCCGCACGTCGCGGGCACGGCCTATGTCGCCGTGGACCGCCATCGCCACGACGACTTCGCGCCCTATCTGTACAAGACGAGCGACTACGGGGACACGTGGACAAAGATCGTCCACGGCATCCCGGAGGATGAGATTGCCCGCGTCATCCGCGCGGACCCGAACCGGCGCGGCCTCCTGTACGCGGGCACGGAGGCCGGGGTGTACGTCTCGTTCGATGACGGCGCGCACTGGCAATCCTTCCGGCTCAACCTGCCCGTCGTGCCCGTCCACGATCTGGTCGTGAAGGAGCGGGATCTGGTCGCGGCGACGCACGGTCGCGCTTTCTGGATTCTCGACGACCTGACGCCGCTCTACGCGATGACGCCGGACGTGCTGGCGGCGGACGCCCACCTCTTCGCGCCGCGCCCGGCGACCCGCTACCGGACGTTGCGCGGCTTCGAGGGCACGGCGGGGCCGGGCAAGACCTACCAGCCCGTCGGCACAACGACCTACACCTTCCGCCAGTACACGCGCCCGAACGGCGAGAAGGGGCAGAAACTGCTCGACGCCGGCCAGAACCCGCCCGACGGCGCGGTGATCTTCTACCACCTGCGCGAGAAACCGGCGGGCGACGTGACCCTCACCTTCCTCGATGCGGACGGGAAGGAGATCAAGACATTCAAGAGCAAGGAAAGCAATGAGCGGGTGCCCTCTGGGCAGGAAGCAACGAGCAATGAGGGGAACGGGGCTTCCCCTCAGTCCTCAGTCCTCAGTCCTCAATCCTCAAAAAAGAATAACCGGGGCGCGGCGGAGGAGAAGGCGGTTCCCAAAGAAGCGGGGCTGAACCGTTTCGTCTGGAACATGCGCTACCCCGACGCGCGCAATGTCGAGAACGCGATCTATCGCTCGGGCGGCGTCACCGGGCCGCTCGCACCCCCCGGCGCGTACAAGGTGCGCCTCACCGTCGGCGGCGCCTCCTTCATCCAGCCGTTCGAGATCCGCAAGGATCCGCGCGTCGCGGCGAGCGACGACGATCTCCGCGCGCAGTTCGCCCTGGCCCTCCAGATTCGGGACAAACTCTCCGAGACGAACGACGCGATCATGCAGATCCGCGAACTGCGCGCCCAGGCGGACGGCTGGGAGCAGCGGGCAGCGGGCAGCGGGCAGCAGGCAGCGCTCATCGAGGCGGCGAAGCAGTTGAAGGAGGCATTGGCGGGCGTTGAGGAGGAGTTGGTGCAGACGCGCTGGAAATCCTCCAGGGATGCGCTGACCGCGCCCTCCAAACTCAACGTCAAACTCGGCACGCTGCTGGGGGTCGTGACGGGCGCGGACAGCGCGCCGACGAAGCAGTCGTACGAGGTCTTCGCGTCGGTGTCGGAGCGGCTCGACCAACAATTGGAGCGGCTCGATACCGTGTTCGGTCGGGAAGTGCCCCGTTTCAACGCGCTCGTACGCGAGCAGGATCTACCCGCCCTGACGATTATGGAGGATCGAGGGCTGAGCGGGTAGCACAGGCTCTCCAGCCTGTGAGAGTAGGCAAAGACGTAGACGAAAACCCGTGCGACCGCAGTAATGATGCTGATCGCATATACTCAGTCCTCAGCACTCAGCACTCACAAAGGGAGGAACGGCAATGACGAGTACGACTGGCAATCCGCGCTACGAGGTGGTCGAGGGGTGGGAGCAGTTGCCCGAAGGCTTCCACCATGCCGATGTGGTCGGCGTGGGCACGGATTCGCGCGACCGCCTCTTCATCTACACGCGCGGGGAAGAACGCGTCATCATCTACAATCGGGACGGCTCGTTCGCCGGATCGTGGGGCGAGGGGGTCTTCACGCCGCGCACGCACGGCCTGACCATCGCGCCGGACGATTCCGTCTACTGCGTGGACGAGGGCAAGCAGGTCGTCTACAAGTTCACGCCGGACGGCGAACTCATGCAGACGATTGGCACGCCGGGCGTCGCCTCGGACACCGGCTACGACGGGCGCTCGCTGGCGAGCATCCGACGCGGCGGCCCGCCCTTCAACCGCCCGACCAATGTCGCCCTCGCGCCGAACGGCGACCTCTACGTCAGCGACGGCTACGGGAACGCGAGCGTCCACCATTTCAGCGCCGACGGGGAATTAATCAAGACGTGGGGCGCGCCGGGGATCGAGGCGGGGCAGTTCAACCTCGTGCACGGCGTCGCGGTGGCGGCGGATGGCCGGGTGCTGATCGCGGATCGCGAGAACGACCGCATCCAGTTCTTCAGCCCGGACGGCGAGTATCTGGAGGAGTGGCACGACGTGCAGCGCCCGACGAACATCGCGATTGACCGCGACGGCCTGATCTACGTCGCCGAACTGCTGCACCGCCCCGGCGACCAATCCCCGCGCCTCGGGGCGATCGAGGACGAGCGGCCGGGCCGGGTGAGCGTCTACGACGCGGCGGGGAAGGTGCTGGCGCGCTGGGGCGGGATGGATCGCTGCGCGCCGGGCAACTTCGTCGGCCCGCACGACATCTGCGTGGACTCGCACGGCGATGTCTACGTCGGCGAGGTGACATACACGATGGGCGTCCGCCCCGGCCTCGTGCCGGACGGCTGCCACACCTTGCAGAAGTTCGCCCGCGTGGGATAGGAAGGCTCTCCCTCCCCTGACCCCTCCCCCGTGCGCGGGGAGGGGAACTCGCTACCAATTTCCGAGCCGAATTCCCCTCTCCCACCGCAGTGGGGGAGGGGTCAGGGGAGGGGGGCAATTTCCGGCGCGCAGAAGAGATAGACGAGTTCCTTGATGTGCGCGAGGGCGTCCGAGAGGCGCACGCTCTCGTTCGCGCCGTGCGCGCGGCTCTCGCGCTGCCGCCCGAGGCCGACGGTGGCGATCTGGTCGGTGCCGATCGTCTGCGCGACATTCGCCATATCGGTCGAGCCGCCGCTGCCGGTGCGGTGGAAGTCCGCGTCGCTGTAGCCGTGCAGGCGCTTCATGATCGCGACGAGTTTGTCGGCGAGCGGGTGATCGGCGCTCTGGTAGTAGGCGGGGTATGCCTTCATGAACGAGAGCTCGACGGCCTTCGCCCGGCTCCGCTCCTGCCCGCGCTCCACTGCCGCGCGGATCTCGCCCTCGACATCCTCATACCGCTCCTCGGGGATGAAGCGGCGGTTGACAACGAGCGTGCACGTCGCGGGGACGATGTTCGACTTGACGCCCGCGTGGATGATGTCGAGGTTGAACATCGGGCGGAGATGGTCGGGGGCATTCGGCGCGGGGGCGAGCGGCAGGGCGGATCGCCGCGCCTCGACCGTGCGCTTAAGGGCGAGCAGTTCGACCATGATCGGCACCGCCTCCTCGATGGCGTTGATGCCGTTGTAGTTTGCCCCGGAGTGGCACGACTCGCCGACGACGGTGATCGTCACATCCACGGAGCCGTTCGAGCCGAGGCGCAACACCGGGTCCTGCGACCCTTCCATGCAGAGCACGGGGGCATGGACATAGCCGAGTTTGGCGAGATGCCAGATGCCGGGATAGACGCCGATCTCCTCGTCCGTGCAGATGCAGGCGGTGAGGTCCCAGACCGGCGTGAGCCCCAGATCGCGGATCACATCGAGGGCGGTGAGGAGCGAGGCGATGGTGCCCTTCATGTCCGCGACGCCGCGCCCGTAGATGCGCCCGTCGTGCAGTTCCGCGCCGAAGGGGTCGTAGTCCCAGTGCTCCTCGACGGGCACCGTGTCCATGTGCGCGTAGATCGTCAGCGGCGGCTTGCCCGCCTTGCGCGTGGCGACGAGGTTGACGCGGTCACCCGCGAGGGGGAGCGGGATCGCTTCAATCGGTGCGGGCGGGATGACGACGCGCTCCGTGGTCAGCCCCGCCGCCTCGAATTGCGGCGCGATCAGGTCCACCAATGTATCGTAATTGCGGCCGGGCGGGACGGTGTTGTCCACCCGGATGATCTCCCGCAGCCGCGCGAGGAAGGCATCCTGCCGCGCGTCCACCGCCGCGAAAATGGCGTCCCAATCCAACGACTGCCCCGCCGTACCCTCCGCCATCGTGCAAACCTCCGTCACTCACGCGTGTACCCGCCGACCTGATACTGGCGACATCGTACACGCAGACGGCATGGCGTGCCTAACTCCCGGCCTCATTGGAAAGCAATGAGTGAAAGCGATGAGCAATGCGTGGAGAGTCAGCCCCTCCTCATTGCTCATCGCATTCCCCCCGAGGGGGATCCGCCCGTTGCTTACTTGACGGTGAAGCCTTTAATCATGCCGAGATGGAGGTGCGAATCGCCATTCGGCTTCGACTGATCGGGGACGTTACAAACGGCGACGTAATTGCCCGGCTTGAGATCGAGCACAACGATGCCGGTGACGCCCTTGGTGATCGCCTGCATGCCGCCCATGGAGATTGCGGGCGGCGGCCCGGCGGGCGGCGCGGTCGGTGGCGCGTCGAAGAACTTCTTAAAGTCGTCCACCGTCTTGTCGGGGAGGAGTTGGTTGACCGCGAACTCGTGGAACTGCGCGCCGGTATTGACGACGGTGTACATGCTCCGCCCGGCGGGGAGCGTATCGGGCATCGTGAAGTTGAAGTCGAAGAGGGTGATCGTGCCATTCACCGCCGGTGCGGGGGCGGCCGCCGCCGGTGCGGCCGTCACCTTCAGCGGCATCAACATGCCTTTGGCGAGGTGGGGGAGGTGATCCGTGGGGCTTGGGATGAAGCAGGCGATCATGTACTGGCCCTCTTTGAGGTCCACGATCACCTCGGAACTCGCGCCGGGAGCGGCGGCGCCCGGCCCACCGGCGAGCGTGACGAGGCCGAAGGCGGCATCCGGCCCCTTCTGGAACGCCGCTCCCAGTTGCTCGAGGCTTACGCCCGTGTTGAGCAACATGAACTGCGCCTGATGATCTTCCTTGCCGGTGTTCTTCATCTGCACGCGGGTCAATCCACCGGGGATGCTGCCGAGCGTCTTGTAGCCGTAGTCGAACGCCTCGATGACCATCGTCTGGATACCGCCGCTGCCCGCGACGGCGCTGCCGGAGGCGGTCGTCGCGCTCACGCTACTGGCGACGGCGCTCCCGGCGGGCCGGGTGGCGACCGCCGCGCTGCCGATCGCCGTGGTGCTGGACGCCGTCGTGGATGCCGCCGGGGCGGTCGTGCCGGCGGCTGCGGAACCGGCGGGCCGGGTGGCCGCGGCCACGCTCGCGGCGGCGGATGTCGGCGCAACGCTCGGCGCCGTGGTCGGCGCGGCCGCTTTCGGCGTGTCTGTCGCCGTGCTGCCGCCGCACGCCGCGAGGATCGCGCTCCCCGCCGCCGCGCCCGCACCCATCAGGAAATGGCGACGGCTGAGCCGCGCCCCGACATTTGCCCGTGTACCGATCAAGACGTTCCTCCTTCGATCTGTCCCCAGGAAGCCGCATGGTGCGCGCCGGTCAGGGTCGTGCACGCGTTCGGTAGAACGACGGAGGTTTCCGAACGGTTCTCGCCGGTGAAAATTGATTTCAGCGTGCCGGGGAGGCTACGGATCCGCGAGGGCGCGGACGGCGGCGAGGGTGTCAATCTCGTCGAGCGGCTTGTCGTCCCGCACGCGGAGGATGCGCGGGAAACGGAGCGCGTAGCCGCTCTTGTGCCGCTTGCTCTCCTGCACGGCGTCGAAGGTCACTTCGAGGATGATGGCGGGTTCCACCGTGCGGACGCGGCCGAAATCCTGACGCGTATGGGCGAGGAACCACTCGGTCAGCGCGGCGATCTCGGCGTCCGTCAAGCCGCTGTACGCCTTGCCGATATTGAGCAGCGTCGGGTCGCTCGCCGAGGCGCGGACGGCGAAGGTGTAGTCGGAGAGGACGTGCCGCCGCTTGCCGTGCCCCCACTCGACCGCCGTCACGACGACATCGAGGCTGGCGAGCGCGCGCTTGACCTTGCGCCACTCCGCGCCGCGCCGCCCCGGTGTGTAGGCGGAATGCGGCAGTTTCACCATCAGCCCCTCGTTGCCGCGCGCCCGCGCCGCCGCGAAGAGCGCCTCGATTTCGTCGGGAACCGTAACCCGCTGAGCGCGGGAGAGGCGGACGTGGGAGCATAACCCCCCGGCCCCCTTCCCGCGGGCGCCCTCCGGGCAGGAGGAAGGGGGAGATTCCCGAACGGCGGTTTCGGCACCGTTTCCGTCGCCCCCCACACCATCAAGGGATATGTTCTCTTCCTGCAGGAGATCGGCGAGGAGGGTGCGGCGTTCGGTGAGCGGGCGGGCGAAGAGGAGGTCGCCGTCCCGATAGAGGAGGTCGAAGGCGACGAGCACGGCGGGGATGTCGCGCAGCACGTCGTCGGTGACCGTTTTCCGGCCAAGCCGCTGCTGGAACCGGGTGAACGGCAGCACCCTCCCCTCCCGCTCGCCGATGATCTCGCCGTCGAGGACGTAGGGGCCGGGGAGGGCGAGCAGCGGCGCGTGCAACTCCGGGAAACGATGCGTGATCTCGTCGAGCGTGCGGGAGTAGATGGCGAGCCGGTCGCCGTCGCGATGCACCTGCGCGCGGATGCCGTCGAACTTGTCCTCGACGAGCGCCCATCCCTCGGGGAGATTCGCCAGCGCCTCCTGGGGGGAGGCGGCGGGCGTGGCGAGCATCGCGCCGAGTGGATGGAAGAGGCGGAGCGCGGCGCGGTCGAGCGCGTCCGCCCGCGCGAGGACGGCGACTTCGCCGAGGTCGCCGAGCAGCATCGCGGCGTGGCTAACCGACGCGAGTGGCCGGCCGAAGCCGCGCGCCAGCGCATCCTCCACCAACCCCTGCTTCAGGCCGATGCGGAGGTCGCCGGAGACGAGTTTGACGAGGTAGGTCGCCTCCAAGGGCGTGGCGCGGCGCACGAGATTGGTGAGGAGCGCCGTTTTCGCCTTCGTGCCGGGCGTCACGGCGAGCGCCTCCACCGCCGTCTCGACCGTCGCGAGCGTCAGCGCCGATTCCTCCGGGAGATGGCCCGGCAAAATCTCCCGCGCCACTTCGCCCAATTCGCCGAGGCGCACGGAGAGCGGCGCGATCTCCTCCCGCGTCAGCCCGGAGAGCGCGACGAGCATCTGGACCGTTGCCGCACCGCCCACCTGCAGGACGCGCATATCGTGGCGCGGGAAGACCTGCCCCGCGATGTAGCGCGCCGCGATGGCGAGGTCGTTGTCGCCGAGCGTCGCGAAATAGTCGGCGAGCAGGGCCATCTTCTCCAACTTCTTCGTCGTCCCGCGCACCCGCTCCGCCACCGCCGCCAGCGTCTCGAACGGCACGGACGCCCCTTCCTGCGCAAACGTCACCGCCACTGTCCACCCCCTGAAAGGAATCGAACCGCCCAGACGCCCAGAACACCCACGGGGCGCCCGGCGGGCAGAAAAACCGCAAGACAACCCCAATGCCCCCGCGGAGTTGGCAGGG
>JAICIL010000055.1 GCA_025924435.1 Chloroflexia bacterium
CGGCATGGCGATCAGCGTGGCGAGCCAGCAGGTGAGCGGGATCGCGGCATAGGCGAGCATCGGGGATTCTCCTTCTGGTACATATCCTGCACCCTCGGTGGCATTGAATGAACGCGCGGATCGCGGCAATTGGCGACGCGACAGCGCCCCGCGATTTCGATGCGGGGCGCGCTCCGGTGGCCGCTAGCGGGGATGGCCGGGGAGTGGCGTCATGTCCTCCGCGTACGGGTAGGACGGACCCACCGGCAGCAGCACCGTGTTCACGTCGAGGAATCGTCGCTCACTGCTCGGCATGACCGGCGGTGCTGCCGCCGCAGGCAGCCAGGTCGTGTTCACGTCGAGGTATTTCTGCTCATTGCTCGTGACAATCGGGCGAACATCAACGCTGACCGCGTTCGGGAGGGTTGTCGTGTTGTTCTCCAGGAACTTCATCCGCGCGCCAGTGACGGTGCGCGGGATCGCGGGCGCCGCCGGATGGGACGTTCCCCGGTCATGGAGCGCCGCCCCGCCGATCACCACGGCGACGAGCATTGCCGCGACCAATCCATATGCCCCGTTCCGCCGCGTGCGTCCCTGACTGCGCCGCGCTCCCATACCCGCGACCGTCGTTCCCTCGACCAGTATCCCCGTCGTCTTCTCTGCCATCTCAGTACTCCTTTTCGCTGTCTGCCTCACGACCGTTCGACACTCCCCACTCTAGGGAGCGCGAAGGGGCGATGCATCTGGCGGAGTGCATATTCGGGGTGTGGCGGTTTGCGGCGGGTAATAGAGCGATCTAATTAGCGGGCATCCGACCAGAGGAAGGGGTCGGTCAGGCGAGGCCGTGGCGATGGGCGAAGGCGGCGGCCTCGGTGCGGTTGGCGCTTTTCGTCTTGGTGAGGATGTGGGTGACGTGGATATTGACCGTGCCGGGGGAGAGGAAGAGCGCGTCGGCGATATCGCGGTTGGAGCGCCCGGCGGCGACGAGGCGCAGCACCTCAACCTCGCGTGCGGAGAGACCGGCGGGGGAGGCGGGCGGTGCGTCCTTGATCGCGGCGAGGCGGGCGGCGAGGGCGTCGGCGCGGGCGAGCGTCGGCTTTGCGCCGAGCGGTGTGCAAATGGTCCGGACTTCATCGAGAAACGTGGCCGCTTCCGACCGCTTGCCCGTGGCGGCGTGGAGTTACGCGAGCGCGAGGAGGGTGAGGGCGCGCTCGAAGGGGACGGCGCAGGCGTCGGCGAGGGCGAGCGCGGCGTCGAGATGCGTGGTGGCATCCCCATAGTGCCCAGCATCCGTAGCGAGTTCACCGAGCAGGCGATGGGCGGCGAGCAGGGCGAGCGGCTGGCGCGGCTCGGTCGCGTGCGCGAGGGCTTGGTTGGCGTGCTGAAGGGCGCACGCCGGGTCGCCCGCCGCGCGGTGATAGGCTGCCCATCCCAGCGCGCACTCGGCCCGTCCTAGCACAGCGCCGCTCCATGTCAGCCAGCGATCCTGCGCCGCCAGCCACGCGCGTGCTACAGGAAGATCGCCCGCATCGAGTGCCAACGTGACCGCGGCGCGCTGCAGACCGAGTGCGGGGTGGAACTCGGTGTCCCCCGGTTCCGTCATCGGGCCACCCGGCAGCGTTGCAGTGATCAGTTGCCATGCCAGGTCGCGTTCCCCCCGCCAGGACGCGAGCGACCCGCGGAAGAAGCGTCGGAGAGACTCCAGCCCCTCGTTGGTCTCTCGCGTCAGGCGCTCGACCTCCACCCATGCCCCCTCGACCAGTAGCAGCGACACACGCGCGAAACGCGGGTTGAGATTCGCGATCACGCTGGTTGAGCGCGTGCGTGTCTGCTCCGCCGCCGCCGCGAGTCGCGCGCGTTCGGCAAGCCGATCCGTCTGGTACGGGATGACCACGCCGTACAAGTCGGCGTGGACGCTGGCACCGACCATCAGATGATGCCCGACCGCCTCATACGCCTCACGTGCCTCTGCATTCGCGCGCCGTGCCGCGTCCGGCAGGCCGAGTGCGGCATAGGATTCCGCCAGTGCACGCCAGGCGTCCCCGAATGCTGAGCCATCGATCGTCCCGCCACTCGCCGCGTCCGGTGGATCGGCGACGATCCGCTCCCCGAGCGTGCGCGCTTCGATGAAGCGTCCCGCATCCGCGAGCATCACAGCGAGGGTTGCCTGACCGGAGAACTTTCCGTACTCGGTTGGGCCGGGGACGCCGAGCCCCGGCTGTGCCTGATCGGTCGGGGAGAGCGCCTGCAAGGCGGCGACGCCTTCTTTCATTTCGCCGATCCCCCGCCGCAGATTGCCGGACACGCAGCGGAGGAATCCGCGCTCGAAGCGGGCACTGGCATCCAGCACCGTGTCCGGGATGATCGCCGCCACCTCGATCGCTTCATCAAGATACGCGATGCCGCGGCGTGGCTCGGTGTAGCGGCGCAGGCGGGCGAGGTGATAGAGCAGCCATCCCCGCGCCCCCGTCTCGGCATCGCGCGCGGCGAGCAGTGCGAGCGCCGCTTCAAAGCGAGTAGCTGCAGTGACGTAGGCGTAGGCCTGCCGCGCCCGCACCCCGACCCGCACGAGCCATTCCGCCGCTCGCTCGTCCCTCGCCTGCTGGAAGTGATGTGCTACCGCGTCCGGGTCGGGGTGCGGCTGTGCGATCAACGCCTCTCCCGCCTGCCGGTGCCAGGTGCGGCGGCGCATCGGCAGGATGCCCTCGTACAACGCCTCACGAATCAGCGCATGCGCGAATCGGACCCGCGCGCCATCCGGCGCCCCCTCCAGGACATGCGCTTCGATGGCAGGTTCGACAATAGAGAGCACGCTTTCTTCATCCGTCTCCGCGACCGCCGCCCAGAGCGCGAGCGGCACTTCCTGCCCGATCACCGCCGCCACCGCCAGCAGCCGCTGCGCCTCCTCGCCCAGCCGCGCCAGCCGCCCGTCTATCACCTGCCGCAGCAGTGCAGGCACGCGAATCTGTGTCAAGTTGCCTAGCGCCCATCCATCTCCCCGGCGCAAGATGCGCTCCGCTTCGAGGGTGCGCAGCAGTTCGCCGAGGAAGAACGGGTTGCCTTCTGAACGGGCATGGAGATACGCCACCAATCGCGCGGTGTCGCCCGACGGCAGGGCGTAGCGCGCGGCGACGAGCGCGCGGATATCCGCTTCCTCGATTCGTTGCAGGTCGAGGCGGTCGGCGTGCGCCTCGCGGACGAGCGTCGGCAGGAGTTGATAGAGCGGGTGGCGACGGGTCAGTTCGTCGGCACGATACGTCGCCAGGATGAGGAGGGGCATCGCCGCCACGGAACGGGCGAGGAAGCGGAGCAGATCGAGGCTTGCCGGATCGGCCCAATGGAGATCATCGAGCAAAAGGACGAGCGGCCGGGCTTCGGCGAGCGCCGTGAAGAAATCAAGCGCCTGTTGGAAGAGCGCCGCCTGGCTCGTTACCTCACCGACCGTGCCACGCCGCGCGAACGCATCGGGCAGTGGTGGTAGCCCACCCTGCTGCCGGTAGCGCGCGAAGAGTTCGATCCACGGGCCGTAGGGCGGCGTCTCCGATAAGTCGTAGCATCGCCCGATAAGCACGAGTGCGCCCCGCTCCGCCGCCTCCGCGCAGGCTGCCTCCGCGAGTGCGGTCTTGCCGATGCCCGCCTCGCCGCCGATCAGCGCGAGGCTCCCATGCCCGGCCAGCGCGGCGGCCATGTGACGGCGCAGCGCATCCTGCTCGCGGTCGCGACCGACGAGGGAAGGGGATGCATCGGGCAGGAAGGCGGTCATCGAGCACCTCCCCGAGAAGGGGCAGCAATGCTTGCGATAGTGTTTCGGCCCTAGTATAGCAGGTAGCGCGTGCGAGGCGGCGCGAGTACGAGCGCGGGGGCGTCAGCGTACCGGGTTGGGCGTTGATGTTGGCGCGGCGATCGGTTGGGATGCCGCTCCCGGCGCGTCCATCGCCCGGAGCGCGCGGTTCGGGAGGACGACGGCGATGATCGCGACATAGCCCGCCGCGATGCCGAGAAACGTCCAGCGCATGTCGAAAGCGTCGAGCGTGAACCCGGCGACGACGCGGCCAATCGGGATCGCCAGGAAGCCGACGGAGGTCATCAGGCCGAAAACGCGGCCCCGCAGCGCCGCCGGGATGCGCTCCTGATAGATCGTGGCGGAGAGGGGATTGACCGAACCGAGCGACAGCCCCCACAGCGCGAGCAGCGCGAGCAGCGGTGCCGGCGATGGCCGCAGCGCGAACAGCCCGTAGGCGAGCAATGAGCCGATCAGCCAGGCGAGGAAGAGCGGACGGCGGCGCGCGCGATGCCCGACCGCGCCGAAGATGATCGAACCGGCGAGCGCGCCGCCCCCGAACGCCGCGAACATCAAGCCGAGCGTGACGGCGCTGCCGAAGCGGCGCTCCGCGTAGACGGCGAAGAGGAGGCTGCTCGGCGCATCGAGGAAGTTCGTCAGCGCGAAGGTCGTCATCAGGGCGAAGACGAGACGGTCGGCGCGGACGAACTGCCACGCCTCCATGAGGGCGGCGCGGTAACCCCGTTGCGCGTCGCCCGCCTCACGGTCGGGCGGCAGGGCGGGGACGGCGAGGGCGATCAGCGCGGCGGAGAATGCGAACGTCGCCGCGTCGAACCAGAGGACATTGCTCGGCCCGAGCGCGACGATCAGCACGCCCGCGAGCGGCGGGCCGAAGAGCGTCGCGAAGCGCGGGATCGCGGTGATCGCCGCATTCGCCCGTTCGAGCCGCATCCCGGCCAGTTCGGTGAGGTCCGGCGCCATGCTCCGCCGGGCGGTGTTGCCCGGCGTGTTGAAGAGATTGCTGAGGAAGATCAGCGCAAGCAGCGCCCAGAAGGCCAGCCCGACGGTATGGAAGAGGAGCGGGATGAGCGCGATGGCCAGCCCGCTCGTGATGTCGCCGATGATGCTCATCCGCTTGAAGCCGACGCGGTCCACGAGCGCGCCGCCGAGGAACCCGGCGACGATGAACGGCAGCGCGGCGAAGAAACCGGTCAGCCCCGTTTTCGCCGCGCTCCCCGTCGTTTGCAGCACGAACCACGGCACCGCGACGACCGTCAGCATGCTCCCCACCTGCGAAATCGCGCTCGCCGCGATCAGCGCGAGGATCGGCGCGCGGTTCGTCGCCATCGCTCGCTCCATCAGGCGGCCCGCTGCGGCGCGCGGTGATGGGATGCGATGGGGCGATCCGCGCCGGGCGCGCCCATGTCGTGGAAGGCCGGGGCGAGTGCGGCGGCGAGGCTGACGAGCAGGAAACTGCCGGCAATCGCGAGGAAGATCGCCCGCAGCCCGACCGGATCAACGAGCAGCCCCGCCAGCCCGCGACCGAGCGGGATCATCATGAACGAGACGGCGACGCGCATCCCCTGCACCCGCCCCCTGAGCGCGACGGGCACGCGCTCCTGCGTGATCGTCGCGCTCAGCGGATTGACCGGGCCGACGGCCAGCCCGTCAATGAAGACGGCCGCGACGATCACCGGGAGCGGCGGGGCGAAGGCGAACGTCGCGTACATCCCCGCGACCGGGAGGCAATAGAGGACGAAGATCGCCCGGCGCGAGAGGCGGTGCCCGACCATGCCGAACCAGAGCGAGCCGATGATCGCCCCGCCGCCGAGCGCCGCGAAGATCAGGCCGACCGGCACCGCGCTGTGATAGGTGCGGATCGCGTAGACGGAGAAGAGCAAGCCAATCGGTGCGTCGAGGAAATTGCCCACCGCGAAGAGCACGGCGGTCGCGCGGAGCAGCGGTTCCTCCCAGATGAAGCGCAACCCTTCCAGCAAATCCGCGAGATAGCGCCCCGGCGGCTCGCCCGCCGCGTCCGCCGTCGCGAGCGCCGGGATGAGCGCGCCGATCAGCGCGGCGGAGACGCCGAAGGTCGCCGCGTCCAACCAGAGGACATTGCTCGCGCCGGTCGCCGCGATCAGCACGCCCGCGAGCGGCGGGCCGAGCAGCGTGGCGACGCGCGGCACGGTCTGGACGAAACTGTTCGCCCGCTCCAGGCGCATCCCCGCGAGGCCCGCCAGTTCGGGCACGAGGCTCTGCCGCGCCGTGTTCCCCGGCGTGTTGAAGAGGTTGCCGAGGAAGGCGAGCGCGAGCAACTGCCAGAAGGCCAGCCCGACGGTGTGAGAGAGGAGCGGCACCAGCGCGACCGTCGCACCGCTCGTCAGGTCCGCGAGGATGCTCGTCCGTTTGAAGCCGAGGCGATCCACGAGCGCGCCGCCGAAAATGCCCGCGATGATGAACGGCAGCGCCTCGAAGACGCCCGTCAGCCCCGTCTTCGCCGCGCTCCCTGTCGTTTGCAGCACGAACCACGGCAAGGCGACGACGGTGAGCATGCTGCCCACTTGTGAGATCGTATTCGCCGCCAACAGACCGAGGATCGGTCGGTGTGTTCCCGGTATCGCGCTCGCACTGTTCATCGTCACTCCACCCATGAAATCGAACCGACTATGAGCAGCGTAGCGTGTGATATTGATTTTGTCAATATCAGTGTGAATATTGTTGAGGAGAGCGCGCATAACCGAAAAACGCTTGGCCGCTATGGCGGCGATATGCACCGCTGCGTATGCCACGCAGTTGACATTCGAGCGGCACAAAGAGGCGGGCACGCGTCATGCCTGCCCGCCTCTTTTGCTGTCTGCCGCTCGCCGCCCGCTGCCCGCTAATACTTCGGCAGGGAGGGATCCACCTCGTCCGACCAGGCGAGGATGCCGCCGGTGAGGTTCTTCAACTTGCGGAAACCCGCATCCTTCAGGATGCCGAGCGCCTTCGCGGAGCGGACGCCGGAGCGGCACTGCAAGACGATCTCGTCCGCCGAATCGAGTTCGTGCATCCGCGCGGGCACGTCGCCGAGCGGGATGAAGCGGACGTCCGGCTCTTTGATCGTGCCGAGCGCCCACTCGTGCGGCTCGCGCACGTCCACGATGACGAGATGCTCGCCCGCATCCAGCCGTGTCTTCAACTCGCGCGGGGTGATCTCCCACTGCGCTTCGAGATTGACTTCCGGCCCCGGCGTGATGCCGCAGAACTCGTCGTAGTCAATCAGGTGGTGGATCGTGGCGTGCTCGCCGCAGATCGGGCAGGTCGGGTCCTTGCGCAGTTTGTACTCGCGGAACTGCATCTTCAGCGCGTCGAAGCGGAGCAAGCGACCAACGAGCGGATCACCGATGCCGAGAATTAGCTTCAGCGTCTCCGCCGCCTGGAGCGCGCCGACGATGCCCGGCAGCACGCCGAGCACGCCGCCCTCCGCGCAGGAGGGGACGAGGCCGGGCGGCGGCGGCTCCGGGTAGAGGCAGCGATAGCACGGCCCCTCCTGCGCGTAGAAGATCGAGACCTGCCCCTCGAAGCGGAAGATCGAGCCGTAGACGTTCGGCTTGCCGAGGAGCACGCAGGCGTCGTTGACGAGATAGCGCGTCGGGAAGTTGTCCGTCCCGTCCACGATGATGTCGTAGTCTTTGAAGATGTCGAGCGCGTTCTCGCTGGAGAGGCGCGTCTCGAAAGTCGTGATCTCGGTGTACGGGTTGAGCGCGGTCAGCCGCCGCTTGGTCGCCTCCAACTTCGGCACGCCGATGTCCTCGGTCGTGTAGGTCACCTGCCGCTGGAGGTTCGAGGAGTCCACGACATCGGCGTCCACGATGCCGAGGTGGCCGACGCCCGCCGCCGTCAGATAGAGGCCGAGCGGCGCGCCGAGGCCGCCCGCGCCGACGAGCAGGACGCGCGCCTGCTTCAGTCTCTTCTGCCCTTCGAGCGTTACTTCGGGCATGATGAGGTGGCGGCTATACCGCCCGATCTCATCCGGCGAGAGTTCCACGTCCTCCATCGTCGCCGCGCCGCCCGCGATGGACGGCACAATCGTCACGGTATCGCCGGAGGCGACGGGCGTCTTGTCCTTCTGCAGATAGCGGATGTCCTCGTCGTTCACATAGACATTGACGAACGAGCGCAATTGGCCGCTGTCGTTGTAGAGATGCCTCTTGAGGTCGCCGTACTCCCCGGTCAGTTGCCCAAGCACCTCGCCGACGGTGCCGCCCGCCAGTTGCACCTGCTCCTTGCCCCCGGCGAACTGCCGCAGCGCCGTCGGGATCAAAATCGTCACATTCTCCGCCATGATTACCCCCTACATCAGATCAGAAACCGATTGAACCGCAAAGACGCAAAGAGCACAAAGAGCGCAAAGAGAGAAGAGGGGTACATTGTCTCTCTTCTTTGCGTCCTTCGCGTTCTTTGCGTCTTTGCGGTTCATATGCTTTCTCTTCTCTCAGCCGCGTTCGATGAGTTGCTCTTCATTGTAGCCGGAGCGGTCGGCTTTGAGCACCCAGGATTTGAGATCGAGGGCGATGCCCTTGTAGACGCCCTGGATGAGATAGGAATAGGTCGGCCAGGCGAAGTCGCGGTCCGTCTCGGAGGGGCGCGGCTCGCTATCCGGGTGGGAGTGGTAGAAGCCGAGCAGGTCCATGCCCGCCTCCCGCGCCCGCCGCTCCTCGCGCGCGATCACCTCCGGCCCGATGCGGAAGCGCCGCCGCCGCTCGTCCACCTGCTCCCAGGCGTTCTCGACCGGCACGGTCTCGCGCACGATCTTCTCATCGCCCCGCGCCACGCCGATCAGCAGCCCGCACACCTCGTCCGGGTACCCCCGCTCGCTGTGCCGGCACACACTCGCCCGCAGCGCATTCGTCCACACCACACTCATACCACCCCCGGAAAAATGTGAACCACAGAGGCATAGAGGACACAGAGGAATACAGAGAGAATGAAGATATTTCTCTTTCTCTGTGTCTGCTCTGTGTCCTCTGTGCCTCTGTGGTTCAATCGGTCTCCTCCTCGTCCCAAAAGGGGAGCGAGAGGTACTTGGATGCGCCGTCGCAGAAGATCGTGACGACCGTGCCCGCGTCGAGCGTCGCCGCGACGCGGAGGGCGGCGACGGTGTTCGCGGCGGCGGAGACGCCGACGAGCAGCCCTTCTTCGCGCGCCAGCCGCTTGACCATCGCGTAGGCGTCGTCGGTGCTCACTTCCAGGGTGGTGTCCGCGAGCGACGGGTCGTAGATGCCGGGGACGATGGCGGAGGCGTACTGCTTCGTCCCCTCGATCCCGTGCACCGGGCTATCCGGCTGCACCGCGACGAGCCGGACGTGCGGGTTGTACGCGCGCAGGCGGCGGCCGGTGCCGGTGAAGGTGCCGCTCGTGCCCATGATCGCGACGAAGTGCGTCACCGCGCCGCCCGTCTGCTCCCAGATTTCCGGCCCGGTCGTCTCGTAGTGGGCGCGCCAGTTGGCGTCGTTGTTGAACTGGTCGGGGTAGAAGTAGCGCTCCGGGTCGGCGGTATGGCGGCGCTGCACCTCGTGGATCGCGCCGTCGAACCCCTCCGCCGGGTCGGTCTCGACGAGCGCCGCGCCGTACGCCGCGAGGATGCGCTTGCGCTCCTCGCTCGCGTTCGCGGGCATGCAGAGTTCCACCTTGTAGCCGAGCGTGGCGGCGATCATCGCGTAGGCGATGCCGGTGTTGCCGCTCGTCGCGTCCAGAATCGTCTTCTCCGGCGTGAGCAGGCCGCGCGCGATGCCGTCCCGGATCATCGCGAGGGCGGGGCGGTCCTTGACGCTGCCGCCGGGATTGTTCATCTCCGCCTTCGCCGCGACGGTCACCGCCTCCGGCAGATGCGCCGTGACGTGCGTCAGTTTGATGAGCGGGGTATTGCCGATCAGATCGAGCACGGTCGCCGTGCCCTGTGCCGTTATCTGCGCCATCGGTGAACCATCCCTCCACGCGTTCGCGGCGCGCATTGTCGCAGAAGTTGCGCGACAAACGCAACAACGCGCCACGCCCGCGTATCAGTGATAACCGCATACCGACGGCTAGCATTCCCCGCATTGCCCATCACCGATTGCTCCTTTACTATGATGGCGGGAACGGACGGATGGCATGGAAAGGCGAGCGATTGCGAGCGGGTGATTTGGCGCCGGATGTGACGGTGACCATCGGGGATGAGCAGGTGCGGCTGCGCGATTTCATCGGCGAGAAGCGGATCGTCCTCTATTTCTATCCGAAGGACTCCACCCCCTCCTGCACGATGGAGGCGCGGCGGTTCAACGATCTCGTGGAGCAGTTCGCCGCCGCCGGGACGGAAGTGATCGGCGTCAGCACGGACAACGCCGCGACGCATGCCCGCTTCGCCCGGCGCGAGGGGCTGCGCTTTTCGCTCGGCACCGACCCGGACGGCACGCTGGCGGCGGCCTTCGGCGCGGCGAACCGGCTCGTGCAGGGGATCGTCGCCCGGCGCGTCACCTTCCTGATCGGGAAGGATGGCCGCATCGCCCGCGTCTGGGATCGCGTCAACCCGCACACGCACCCGCTGGATGTGCTCGATGCGGTGCGAAACCTAACCCCCGGACCCCCTCCCGAAACGGGAAGGGGAGCACCAGGCGAACGCGTCGCTATCGAAGTAAATCCCGCGCCATTGTGACCGAATAGTGACGCAACATCCGCGACGGTCATCCGGCTTAATGATCGGATGAGGCGGAACCGCCGAGGTGGTCGGTGATTTTGCGCGCGGAGCCGATGACGCGCGCGGCGTGTTGCCGCGCATCCTCCGGCCGGAACCGCTGCTCGGGCTGGGTGATCCCCACCGAGCCGATCGCCCGGCCGCCGGGCGCGAAGATCGGCGCGGCGATGCCCACCGCACCGGGCGTCCGCTCGCCGTGCGTCAGCGCGTATCCCTGCTGGCGTATCCGCGCAAGCGCGTCCTCCAGCGCCGCCCGGTCGGTGATCGTGTGCGGGGTGATCGCGGGCAGCGGCCGCGCGAGGATCGCGTGCCGCTCCGCTTCCGGCAGGGAGGCGAGGATGGCGAGGCCAGTCGCGCCCGCCGTGATCGGGAGCCATTCCGCAATTTGGCGGACCTGGCGGATGGGGTGGGGCGAGTCCACCGTCGCGGCGAGCAGCATCTCCCGGCGCGACGGGTCGTACAGCGCGAGAAGCGCCGTCTCACCGGTCGCGTCCACGAGTTCTTTCAGCCAGGGGAGGGCCGCCTCGCGCACGGAGTGATGGTCCGCCGCTTTCCACGCCAACCGCAGGAACGCAAGCCCGAGGCTGTAGCGGCCCGTCTCCGGGTCCTGCCGAACCTGTCCGCCTTCCTGGAGGTGCGCGAGCACGCGGTGGAGCGTGCTGGGGTGCATCGCGACCCCGGCGGCGATCTCCCGCAGGCCCCACGCCGCCCCGCCCGCATCCACCATCCAGAGCAGGACCGCGAACGCCCGCGCAACCGGGTCGCGCGTCTCGCGCCGCTCGGATTCCTTCGCGATTGACCGATCCATGATTGCTCCTTCGCAATTGGACGGCGTTCCCGTCCAAGTCTCTATCATAGCCGGGCCGGTGTTTCTCTCAAAGAACCACCGCCGTTCCCCGGATCGCCGGCGTTCGACTCCCTTGACAGCGCGTGTGAGCGGGCATATCTTACGTAATAAGGAAATATACGTTTCTTTATCAGAAACATGCGACGAGTCGCCCCGGTGCCGGATGAGCCGGGATGCGCGTGAAGGCGGTGTCGGATGTCGGCCGTATCGCTCTCGTTCTCGCATGCCGCCTGCGATACAATAACGAGAGCAATTTCGCGCGGACGCGATGGCATCGCCATGCGGCGTTGCCCGGCGTGTGCCGCGCTTCGTATCCACGACATGCCGTTCGGGAACGCAGCGGAACGGCGAGGAGGCAACCGTGAATCGCCCTGTGTACCCCGATATTGACTCGACGCCGGCGATGGTGACGCGCGTCTACGACCGGATGAAGGCGAACCTGCCGGTGATCCGCCAGCGGCTCGGGCGGCCCCTGACGCTGATGGAGAAGATCGTCCTCGCGCACCTCGATGACCCCGCCGGGCAAGAACTGAAGCCGGGCGAGAGTTACCTGATGGTGCGGCCCGACCGCGTGGCGTTGCAGGACGCGACGGCGCAGATGGCGCTCCTGCAGTTCGCGCAGGCAAATATCCCGCACGTCGCCGTGCCCTCGACCGTCCACTGCGACCACCTGATCCGCGCGCACATCGGCGCGGACCCGGACTTGGCGGGCGCGACCTCCGAGAACCGCGAAGTCTACGACTTCCTCTCGTCCGTCTCCCAGAAATACGGCCTCGGCTTCTGGAAGCCGGGCAGCGGCATCATCCATCAGGTCGTGCTGGAGAATTACGCCTTCCCCGGTGGCCTGATGATCGGCACGGACTCGCACACGCCGAACGCGGGCGGCCTCGGCATGATCGCCTCCGGCGTCGGCGGCGCGGATGCGGTGGACGTGATGGCGGGCTTCCCGTGGGAAGTGAAGTACCCGAAGAAGATCGGCGTCAAGTTGACGGGCGCGCTGAGCGGCTGGACCGCGCCGAAGGATGTCATCCTCAAGTTGTGCAGCATCCTCACCGTCAAGGGCGGCACGAACGCGATTGTCGAGTTTTTCGGGGAGGGCTGCGCGACGATCTCCTGCACCGGCAAGGCGACGATCTGCAACATGGGCGCGGAGCACGGCGCGACGACCTCCCTCTTCCCCTTCGACGAGCGGATGGATTTGTATCTGCGCGGCACGGGGCGCGCCGCCCTCGCCGATCTGGCGAAGGCGAACCGCGAGATGCTCGTCGCCGACCCGGAAGTCGAGGCGGAGCCGGAGAAGTATTTCGACCGCGTGATCGAGATTGACCTCAGCACGTTGGAGCCGATGATCGTCGGCCCGCACACGCCGGATTTGGCTCGCTCGCTCACCGAGATCGCGGCGGCGGTCGAGAGCGAGGGCTACCCGGACAAACTCTCCGCCGCATTAGTCGGCTCCTGCACGAACTCCTCGTACGAGGACATCTCGCGCGCCGCCGCCGTCGCGCAGCAGGCGATTGACCACGGCGCGACGATGCGGACGAACTTCATGATTACCCCCGGCTCCGAGCAGGTGCGCGCCACCCTCGCGCGGGACGGGCAACTCGACACGCTGGAAAAGATCGGCGGCAAGGTGCTCGCCAATGCCTGCGGCCCCTGCATCGGCCAGTGGCAGCGGGACGACCTCGCCACCCTGCCGCTCGTCACCGGCGCGCAGGCGAATACCGAACGACCGAAGGCGCGCAACTCGATCATCAACTCCTTCAACCGCAACTTCCCGCGCCGCAACGACGGCAACCCGGACACCCTCTCCTTCATCGCCAGCCCGGAGATCGTCATCGCGTATGGCCTCGCCGGTCGCCTCTCCTTCAACCCGCTGACGGACACGCTCGACGCGCCGGACGGCGGCACATGGAAATTGGAGCCGCCCGCCAAAGCGCCCGACCTCCCCGCCGAGGGGTTCGTGACGGACACGACGGGCTTCGTGCCGCCCGCCGCCGATGGCGGCGACATCGAGATCAAGGTGAATCCGGACAGCAAGCGGCTGCAACTGCTCCAGCCCTTCCCCGCGTGGGACGGCCACGATTACCTCAATGCGCCGGTGCTGGTCAAGGTGAAGGGGAAATGCACGACGGACCACATCTCGCCCGCCGGGCCGTGGCTCCGCTTCCGGGGGCACCTCAACAACATCAGCGACAACATGTTCATCGGCGCGATCAACGCCTACACCGGCGAGGCGGGCACGACCCGCAACGACCTGACCGGCGAGGAGAATGTGCCGATCCCGCAGGTCGCGCGCGCCTACAAGGAGGCGGGGATGCCGTGGGTCGTCGTCGGCGACGAGAACTACGGCGAGGGGTCCAGCCGGGAGCACGCCGCGATGGAGCCGCGCTACCTCGGCGCGGCGGCGATTGTCGTCAAGAGTTTCGCGCGCATCCACGAGTCGAACCTGAAGAAGCAGGGCGTCCTGCCGCTCACCTTCGAGAACCCGGATGATTACGACAAGATCCGCGAGGACGACCGCATTGATCTCTCCGAAATCGGCGACCTCGCCCCCAATGCGCCAGTGATGATGCGCGTGCGGCACAGCGACGGCACGAGCGACTTCGCCGAACTGAAGCACACGATGAATGAGGAACAGATCGCCTGGTTCAAGGCCGGGAGCGCCCTCAACCTCCTCGCGCAGCGCACCAAGAAGTAGTGCGTAGCGCGTAAACCTTCGCTAGGGGATTATCGGGGCATCCTCTGTGGATGCCCTTCTTGTTCTCCGGATGATACACGGGGTCGGTGGGCTATCCAAAGGAGGCGGATAGCAACGTCATCGCGGCGTATGCCCGCATGTTCGGCGACATCGGCCAGGATACCCGGCACGTATGCCGATACGCAGCGCGTCGTGGCGTGGAATCGTGATGTGATGGTCACCATATTCGCGGGTCGTCAGCCGCATATGGCTCCCGGTTTGCCGGACCGTCTCATAGCCAAAGGACTTCGGCAGCCGGGCACGTGCATCTCCTGAGAGATCGCGGGGAAGTTTCACAACGCGAGCACTTCCTCGCGCACGAAATGCAATCGGATGACGCGCGGTTCCTGCCCTTCCGCGAAATGGCAGCGCACGGCATCGCGCACATTCTCGTGCAGACCGGGCCAGTCGTCCGCCTCCGTGAAGATCGAATGACCGAGCGCACCGGCGGTCCATCCGCCCTCCGGGGCTTCTTCGACAAGGAAGATCACTTCGTTCATCGTTGTATCTCTCCACATAGGTATCGCCGCCTGGTATGGCGAACACTGTACCGCATGGA
Organism: Chloroflexia bacterium; assembly: GCA_025924435.1. The sequence goes on from JAICIL010000055.1 coordinate 14,616, forward strand.
GCGGCCTTTGGAGAATGCGTAGCGACGCACGAATCGAGCCGCGATACCTCCGCCCCTTCACAGAACATAAGTTCTGGTATACTGCGCCTATTATGCACGGTCGGAACTTTTCTGAGTCAATAGATGTCTGCATCGGTATTGATCTGGCGGGTGTCGAACGGCGCGAGACGGGGATCGCGCTGCTGCACGGCGGGCGGCTCGTCCTGCTCGCGTCGGCGGGTACGGACGAGGAAATCCTGGCGTTCGTCGCGCAGGCGGGGCCGGACGCGACGGTGGCGATCAACGCGCCGCTGACGCGGCCGCGCGGTCGCTGCTGCCTCGAGGACGACTGCCCGTGCCGCCACGATCCGGGGACGCGGAGCAGGCAATTGGAGCGCGACCTGCTGCACATGGGCGTGCCGATCCTCGCGACGGGGCTGATCAACGTCCTGGCACGGCGCGGCGCCCGGTTAGCGGAGGCGCTCCGCCAGGGCGGCCGGGAGCCGCTTGAAGTCTATCCCTACGCGACGTTGCGGCTGCTCGGCTTGCCGACGAAGGGGAAGCGCACGCGGCCCGGCAGGCGGTGCATCCACGACGCGCTCCAGCCGCTCGTCCCCGGCCTCGACCATCCCGACGCCTCCGAGCACCAACTCGACGCGGTCGTCTGCGCCTACACCGCGCATCTCTGGCGGCAGGGATGCGCGCGGACGGTCGGCGTGCCGGACGAGGGGGTGATGGTCATTCCCGCCGCCCCGCCCACCGAGGATCGTGCATCGTCGGCGACGTCATAGACGGAACCGAGCCGTTTCTACTCGTTCGACAATTGCGCGAGGAAAGCGGCGGGCGAGAAGATGGGCAATGTCGCGCGTCGGTAGTCTTCGAGATTGCGGGTGATGATGGCATCCATGCCGCTCGCGGTTGCGCTCGCATGCTGGACGGCGTCTTCGTAGTCTGAAAACGGGAGCGACAGCGCGGCTTGCGCGACCGCCCGATCAATCGGACAAACCGGCAATGAGGCGAGCAGTATTGTCACCACCTGGCGTGCGACCGCGATCCCTTTAAACTTCCGCGCGTGGTAAAACACATTGAGCGGCGTACTCGCCGAAATATAGCCGTCAAAATCGCCCCGCTGATTGGCTTCAAGGAGTGCAGTGGCATCCTCAATGGATTGCTCCCGCTCGAGGAAGAAGTCGAGGATAACATCGGTATCGAGCAAGGCGCGCATCAGCGATATTTCTCGATCAGGGAGTTTGCGTACGCCTCCTTGTAGTCATATGTGTCCGGCAATGGCGCATCCGGCTTGAGGACGCCCCGCAGACGCAGGAGCGAGCCGGAGTCCGCGCGCGCGGACTCCTCGCGCAACGACTGGCGCAACGCTTCGAGCAAGGCCAATCGCTCGTCATGCGAGAGGCGCGGGATTTCGGCGACAATATCCTGAAATGTCAAGGCTCGTGTCCTCTCACGCATATTTCGGAACAGATGGTCGGTGACCTCCTCGCGAACTTCCTCCGTCGTCATTGGAACATAGGCCTTGCCCGAAGAGTGCCGAGGATGCGATGTGGCGAGGAATCGGGCGGCGCGTCCTTCAGGGTGCGCCGCCCGATCGTCGTTCCATGCATCCGATGGCGCATCCGGCGCAAAGGTCGTCACGGAGTGCTGCACATCCGTGATGAGCCGTGGCCGCTGATGCGGGGGTAGTCGGCGGACTTCGTTCGACAATCCTTCGTACGTCATCGGGACGCGCCTCTCGCGCCTGACACCGGAAAGCCGCGCTCGCGCCCATTATACGCCAAGCCGCTCAGACCTGGCTCTTCCGGTACCCGGCGGCCTGCGCCGCCTGCTCGGTGGCGAAGCAGTTGCGCGCGTTCGTCGCCGCGTAGTCGCGCTGCCCCGGCACGTGATAGATCTTCGTCGCGTCGTTGCCCTTGACCGGGTAGGCGGCGGGGCAGGTGGCGCCCGTTCCCGCGACCGGGCCGGTGCCGGCGGACGCGGTCGTCACCGCCGGGGGGACGAGGGTGCCCGGCGGGAGGGTGACGATCGGCGGCAGGCCGCCCGCCTGACCAGATTGCGGCGTTGTCGGCATCGGTGTCACGGTCGCCGGTGGCGTCGTCGGCAGCGCGATGCTGGCGGCGGCCACCGTGGGAGCGGGCGTATTGACGAGGCGCGGCGCGGTGGCGGGTATGCGGATGGCGGTTGGCGGGATCGCGGTCGCGGTGGGCGGGGCGACGGTGGGGGGCGGCGCGGTGGGGAAGGTGAGGCCGCCGCCGCCGCACGCGGTGAGGAGAAGCCCAGCGAGAAGCCAGAAATACCGTCGCATTCAGTCCCTTTCCTGTCCCACAGTAACGAGTCGCGAGTAGCGAGAAGGTCGGTCTCTTGCTACTCGTTACTCACGACTCGTTCCTTCGTCACGCGAGCATCGGGTTCATGCCCATGATCGGCGTGCCGAGCGGGATGTCCGCCGCGTCCAGCGCCTGTGTGAGATCGCCGATGATATCGCGCGGGTGCTCGATGCCCGCCGAGAGGCGCAAGAGTCCGGGCGTGATGCCCATGCGCTCCCGCTGGCGGGGCGCGACTTCGCGGTGCGAGGTCATCGCCGGGCAGGTAATCAGCGTGTAGACATCGCCGAGGCTGGTCGCCGGGACGCAGAGCGCGAGGGCGTCCATGAAGCGCATCACATCTTTCTGTGCGGCGTTCGCCAGTTCAAACGCCACCATGCCGCCCGCCCATCCCGGCTTGAAGAGCCGCCGCGCCGTCTCATATTGGGGGTGGGAGGGTAAACCCGGGTGGACGACGCGGGCGATGCGCGGATCGCGCTCGAGGGCACGGGCGATCAGTTTGGCGTTGAGCACCTGCCGCCGGAGTCGCAGCGTCAGCGTCTTCAGGCCGCGCAACACCATGTACGCCTCGTTCGCCGCCAGATTCGGGCCGAGGGTGCGCACGAGCGGGATGAGCGCGTGCGCCTCGTCGCCCGTGCCGATCACGACGCCCGCGAGCGCGTCCGCGTGGCCGTTGAGGTACTTGGTCATGCTGTGGACGATGAAATCCGCGCCGTTGGCGAAGCCGAAGAGCATCGGCGGCGGCGTGAAGGTGCCGTCCAGCACGACCCGCGCGCCGACCGCGTGCGCCGCTTCGGCGACGGCGGGCACATCGGTGACGCGCAGGAGCGGGTTGGAGATCGCCTCGATCAGCACGGCGCGCGGCTTCGTCTCGCTGATCGCCGCGCGGGTCGCCTCGGTATCGGTCGTGTCCACGAAGGTCGCCTCGATGCCGAGCGTGCTGAGGACGTTCATCAGGAGCGTGAAGGTCGCGCCGTAGAGGTCGCGCGCCGCGACGATCCGCTCGCCCATGCCGACGCCCGCCGCGAGCAGCGCGAGGTGGACGGCCGCCATCCCGGAGGAGGTGACGACTGCCACATCGCCCCCTTCGAGGTCGCGGATCGCCTCTTCGAGGGCGGTGATCGTCGGGTTGCCGTAGCGGGCGTAGACGTAGCCGGGCGTCTGCCCCGCGAAGAC
>JAICIL010000056.1 GCA_025924435.1 Chloroflexia bacterium
GCGGCGGGCATCCGCGTCGTCAATGGCTGCGTCCTCGCCCACTGGGATGTCGCCGCGACCGGCATCCCCCGCTCCGAACTCTGGCATCATGCCTGCTATATCCACGGCCTGCGCGCCAAAAAGGTACGAGGACTGAGGACTGAGGACTGAGCGAGCAATGTTGCCCGCGACAGCCCACTCATCCTCGCGCCCCGGCAACCCCAGATGTCACATTGTGGCGCACTGTTTCGTCTCCTTTCCGGAGCCTGCACGCGTAGGCTCATGAGACGAGGCAACCGCACGGGGAAAATCCCACTGCGGTTGGCATATACAAAAGGGGTGTCACATGGAACCACGAATCGGGTATGCCGATGTTGATCCGGGGGCAATCAAGGCGATGTATGGCCTTGAGAACCATGTGCGGCACAGCGGGCTTGAGCCGTCCCTGCTCGAACTGGTCAAACTGCGTGCATCGCAGATCAATGGCTGCGCCTATTGCATAGACATGCACACCAAAGATGCGCGGGCGCGCGGCGAGAGCGAGCAGCGGCTCTACGCGCTCGTGGCGTGGCGGGAGACGCCGTTCTACAGCGAGCGGGAGCGCGCCGCCCTGCTCTGGACGGAGGCGGTGACGCTCGTCGCGGAAGGGCACGTGCCGGACGAAATATACGAACAAGTCCGCCGCTCGTTCACGGAAGAAGAACTCGTGAACCTGACGATGGCGGTCGTCGCGATCAACGGCTGGAATCGCCTCGCCATCGGTTTCCGGGCGGTTCCCGGTGGCTACGAACCCGCAGTGGCCGGGCAATGATCCCGACCGGCGGAACGCGCCGTGCATCCGCGATGGGAACGATGCACGACTGTTGAGAGGGGCAGAGCGCCATGGGCATCGAGAACACCTACGATAAGAACGCCATCATCACCAGCCTCGACTTCATGGTCAACTGGGCGCGCCGCTCGTCGCTCTGGCCGATGCAGTTCGGCCTCGCTTGCTGCGGCATCGAGATGATCTCCGCCTCGATGCCCCGCTTCGACATCTCGGAGCGCTTCGGCATGCTCTATCGCTCCTCCCCCCGGCAGGCCGACCTGATGATCGTCGCGGGCACGCTGACCAAGAAGATGGCCCCGGTGTTGCGCACGCTCTACGACCAGATGCCCGACCCGAAGTGGGTACTCTCGATGGGGTCGTGCGCCAACGTCGGCGGGCCGTTCGACACGTACGCCGTCGTGCAGGGGGTGGACGCGGTCGTGCCGGTGGATGTCTATGTGCCGGGGTGCCCGCCGACGCCGGAGGCGCTGGCCTACGGCATCCTGACGCTGCAAAACAAGATCATCAAGAACGAAACGCTCGCCAGGAAGCCGCGGCGTCGCCATGATGCGGCGCGAGCGGTCGGGATGGTCGCGACGCCCGCCCCGTAAGAAGGGGTCGCGAAAGAACACGAATATCAGGAGGGACAGGACGATGAACATCTTTGTGACCGGGGCAACCGGCGTGCTTGGGCGCGCGACCGTGCCGCTGCTCGTCGCCGCAGGGCATCGGGTGGACGGGCTTGCGCGCTCGCCAGAGAATGACGCTGTGCTCCGTCGCCTCGGCGCGACACCGGTGCGGGCCGACCTCTTCGATACCGACGCGCTCCGGGAGGCAATGACGGGACATGATGCCGTCCTCCATCTCGCCACGCGGATTCCCCCGACGAGCAAGGCCGGGCGCCGGTCGGCATGGCGCGAGAACGATCGCATCCGGCGCGAGGGGACCGACAATCTCGTCGAGGCAGCCCGCGCGACCGGCGTCGGCGCAGTCGTCTACCCGAGCATCGCGTACGTCTATCCGGGCAGCGGCGACCGCTGGATTGATGCCGAGACGACCCCGGCGGAACCCCATACGCTGCTGCAATCCACGCTCGACGCGGAAGCGGCGGTCGCGCGGTTCGCGGGGGATGACCGCCGGGGGATCGCCCTGCGCCTGGGGACGCTCTACGGGCCGGAATCACCGGCGGCGGTGGAACTGCTCCGCTACGCGCGCCGGGGGATCGCGGCCTTCCCCGGCCCGGACGACGCCTACCTGCCGATGATCTGGGTGCAGGATGCCGCCGCCGCCCTGGTCGCGGCGCTGGCACACGCGCCCTCCGGGGTCTACGATGTCGTGGACGACGACCCGCTCACGCGCGGCGAACTCTTCGCCGCGATGGCGCGGAGCGTCGGACGGCCCCGGTTGCATCGCCTGCCCGGCGTGCTCATCCGGCTGCTCGCCGGGGTCGCGGCGGACCTGCTGAGCCGCAGCCAGCGCGTCTCGAATCGCCGTTTCAGGGCGATTACCGACTGGTCGCCATCGGTGCCGAACGCGCGCGTCGGATGGGCACGGATCGCCGATACGGGGCGCGAAAGCGGAACGCTCGGAGCGCCCATGGGCGCTCGACAATCCCGACCGACGCCGAGATGAGTGACTCGGCGGGGAAGCGAGAGAGATGCAACACCAAGTCTCCCACGCACGTACGACGCATGACGGTGGCTCCGGACACCGGCCCGGCGATGAAGGGGAAGTCTTCGCTGCGTACCGCCCGCTGCTCTTCTCCATTGCGTACCGGATGCTCGGCAGCGCGATGGATGCGGAGGATGTCGTGCAGGAGGCATTCCTCCGCTGGCAGCAGCGCGACCCCGCCGCGGTCGCCTCGCCCAAGTCCTATCTGACGACCGTGGTGACGCATCTCGCCATTGACGCGCTGCGTTCCGCGCGCGTGCGCCGCGAGGAGTATATCGGCCAGTGGCTCCCCGAACCGCTCGTCGCGGACGAGCGCGCGGTGGACGCCGATCCGGTCGCGCTCGCCGAATCGCTCTCCCTGGCATTCATGACGCTCCTGGAACGGCTGACGCCGATCGAGCGGGCCGTGTTTCTCCTGCACGATGTTTTCGCCTATCCGTTCGACGAGATCGCGCGGATCGTGGGCAAAACGAGCGCGAACTGCCGCCAGATCGCGCTGCGCGCCCGGCGCCACCTCGGCGCGCGGCGTCCGCGCTTCGTCTCCCACCGGGAGGAGCAGGAGCGGCTGACCGAGCAGTTCATGCGGGCCTGCACCAGCGGGGATTTGACGGCGTTGCTCGCGCTGCTGGCGGACGATGTGACCGTCTATTCGGATGGCGGCGGCAAAGCGGCCGCCATCCGCCGCCCGCTCTCCGGCGCCGATCGCGTCGGGCGGTTCTTCATCGGCATCGCCGCGAAAGCTCCCCCGACCTTCGCCTTCCGCGTCGCCACGATCAACGGACAACCGTCGCTCGTCGGCGAGTTGGACGGACGCCCGTTCGGGGTCTATGCGCTCGAAACGGCGGATGAGCGGATTCGCGCGATCCGCGTCGTCCTCAATCCGGACAAGTTGCACGGCCTCGAAAGGACTGACGAAGGACCGAGGGCTGAGGACTGAGTGGTGATTGCATCGCTTCCCCGGCCCGTCAATGTTGCGTGGTACACTTCATTATGACAGAAAGGCACGGGCAGCGACGGAAAGCGGGTGGCGGGATGGAAAACTCAGTCCTCAATCCTCAGTCCTCAGTCCTTTCCTATCTCCGCACGCCCGAAACCGCGCCGTACACCGACCGGCGGTATGCGCCGCCCCGCGCGAGCGACGACCCGCGCCCCGCCTTCGCGCACGACCGCGACCGGATCATCCACGCGGACGCCTTCCGCCGCCTGCAACACAAGACGCAGGTGATGGTCGTTTCGGAGGGGGACTTCTTCCGCACGCGCCTGACGCACACGCTGGAGACGGCGCAGATTGGTCGCGCCATCGCGACGCTGCTGGACCTCTCGGAACCGCTCACGGAGGCAATCTGCCTCGGGCACGACCTCGGCCACACGCCGTTCGGCCACACGGGCGAGACGGCCCTCAATGCCCTGCTCGCCGATCAGGGCGGCTGGGATTCCAACTTCCATTCGCTCGTCGTCGTCGAGGAGATCGAGGTCAATTACGCCGACTATCCCGGCCTCGACCTGACCTGGGCCTGCCGCGAGGGGATCGCCCGCCACCAGACGCCCTTCGACCTCCCCGTCACATCGGGCGAGTACGTCCGCACCGCCCAGCCCTCGCTCGAAGCGCAGGTCTGCAACCTCGCGGACGTGATCGCCTACGCGACGCACGACGTGCAGGACGCGATCGAATCGCGCATGCTCGCGCTCGCGCATCTCCAGGCGTGGGCGGAGGCGAACGACTGCCGCGTCTGGCTGACGAGCGCGGAGACGGCGCGGCGCGAGGTGCCGGATATTCAGGGGCGCGAGGCGCTCTTCGTGCGGCGCATCCGGCGGCACATGATTAACGCGCTGATCGGCGACGTGCGGCGGACCTCGCTCGGCCGCGTCGCGGAATGGGGGATCGAAACGCTCGACGACGCCCGCGACGCCCGCGCCCCGATCATCGGCTTCGGCGCGGAGTCGGAGCGCGATGTCCAGCAGTTGATCGCGTTCCTCTTGGAGAATGTCTATCGCGGGCCGGTGATCGCGCGGCAGGCGTACAAGGCGCGGTACATCGTGGAGCAACTCTTCGTCGCCCTCAGCCAGCACCGCCGCCTCCTGCCGCAGCGGTGGCGGGCGATGATCGCGACCGGCCCGGACCTCTCGCACGAGCGCGTCGTCGCCTACTATCTCGCCTCGCTCACCGACCGGGGCGCGATTGACCTCTACAACGAACTCTTCCTGCCCAGCGAGCGCTCCCTCGGCCACCACATCTGAAGTGCCGAGGACTGAGGACGCTGCCCACTCGCTACGGGAGGAAGGCGGGGCCGTGGGCGATGGGGGCGTAGAGCGCGAGATGCTCGCGCTCTTCCGCCAATGGCGCGACCTGCTTGAGGAAGATGCCGCCGGTGTGGCCCGTCCGTTCGGCGTCGCCGCCGCGCGGCCCGAAAGAGTCCATCGTCGGGTGCGACGCGATCACCGCGCCGCCGGAGAGCGCGACGAACCGCCCGCCGTACTCCGCCACCAGATCATCGCGCCGCGACTCATAGACGAGCGCCTGCTGCGCGACCTCGCGGCGGATGCGGTCCATCCCCTCCGACCGCGCGCGATCCACGGTGTACAGTTTCTGTACACGTTCGATCCCGTCCCCGACGACGGCAATTGCCCCCGCCTCGTTCGGCCCCAGCCCCGCCGCGCGGGCGAGATTGAGCGGGTTCGAGTCGAAGTAGAAGGGCCAGTCGCCATAATCCGCCGTCGGGTCCATGCCCTGCACGCGCATCGCCGTCGCGTCGGTGGCGACGGTGTTCGTGCCGAGGATGATCGTGTCCATCCGGATCGGCGCACCGTGCCACTCGCGATCCACCTGGCCGACGAGGCCGTCAATGACGCAGAGGACGGGCGGATTGAGCAGGCCGCAGTCCACGATGGCGCGCGGCAGGCGGATCGGCGCGTGGAGGTAGCGGCGCGGCGATCCGTACTGGCGCGTCGGCAGGAGGCCGAAGAGATTTTTCAGCGTCCCCGTGCTGCCCGTCGAGACGTGCGCCTTCAGTTTCGCGCACGAGACGATGGCGTCCGCCCGCGCGTACGCCTCCGCCATCCAGTAGTGCGTATGCAGGACGCCGCCCGTCGGCACCGGCAACTCGACGTACGGGCCGTCCTTGAGGTCCACGGGCCGCACATCGTAGGGCGCGAGCGCCGCCGCGTAGCCGAGTTCGTCCCAGAGCCGGTAGGCGCTGTATCCCGTCGTCGCGTCGCCGATCAGCAGGTCGCCGTCGTGGAACTGCCGGATCAGGGCGACCGTCGCGCGGATCACGCCGACATCGGAGAGCGCGACATGCCGCCCGAGATAGGTGCGCAGGTCGTCCGTGCCCATGTTCGCCTTGATGAGGATCGTTTTCTTGTTGGACAGCCCCCGCCGCACGCCCTCGCCGACCAAGTCCGCCGCACGAAAGAGCGTCGTTTGCACGTCGTCGTCGCTCGCCGTGGCGGGGCAGTGCATCACCGCGACTCGTTCCATCACACAGGCCCCTTTCCTCTCACGCCGATTGTTTTCCGCATGGTATCATGGATACATCGTCGTTTGTGCGGTACCACAATGCGGGAGGGAGAGACGGTGGCACTGCTGATGGTCGAGTATATCGAGGCGGCGCTCGGTCATGCCCGCTTCGAGACAATCCCCGAAGACGGCACCATCTTCGGCACGATTCCTGAGTTCCCCGGCGTATGGGCGAACGCGGAGACCGTTGAGGCATGCCGAGAGGAGTTGGCCGAAGTCCTCGAAGGCTGGCTGCTCTTGGGCATCGCGAACCACGACCACCTGCCGGTACTCGATGGCATTGATCTGAATGTGAAGCGCGCGACAGGCGCCGCTGTCGCGAACGTGGCATAGTGCCACCGATTGGCCCGATCAAGCGAACGGACTTGATCCGCGCGATGCGTAGTCTCGACTTCACCGGACCGCATGAAGGTGGCAAGCATCAATATATGGAACGATCGGACGGGCATCGCGTTCGCATCCCAAATCCCCATCGCGGGGAGATTGGAACGGGACTCCTGATGCTTATTCTTCGCGAAGCGGGTATCGCTCGCGAGCGGTGGGAACGGCAGTAGACGCATCCGTGGTATCAACGAAAGGAAGACTCCATGTCTGCGACCGGCACGGGAAAAGGGGCACACCCAGCGGGGCTGGAAGGCGTCGTCGCCTGCGACTCCGCGATTTGCGCGGTGGACGGAGCGCGCGGTGTTCTGAGCTATTTCGGCTATGACATCCACGATCTCGCCGATCACGCCTCCTTCGAGGAGGTGATCTCGCTGCTCTGGTCGGGCGAACTGCCGACACGGGCGGAACTCGACGAACTGACGGGCCAACTGGTGGCCGAGCGGCCCCTGCCCGGCCCGGTGATGGACCTGCTGCACTCCTTCCCGATAGACGCGCGCCCGATGCACGTCCTGCGCACGGCGGTCTCCGCGCTCGGCATGTACGATCCCGAGGCGGAAGACAAAAGCATGGCATCGAACCGGCGCAAGGCGATCCGCCTCACCGCGAAAATTCCGACGATCATCGCCGCCTACGACCGCATCCGGAAGGGCAACGGACCCGTCGCGCCGACCGCCGACACCTCGACCGCCCGCAACTTCCTGACGATGCTCCACGACAGCCCGCCGACCGACACCGAAGAAAAGGCGCTCGACATCGCCTTTATCCTCCACGCCGACCACGAACTGAACGCCTCGACCTTCGCCGCGCGCGTTGTGGCGGCGACGCTCGCGGACTTCTACGGCGCGACGACATCGGCGGTCGCCTCGCTCGCCGGGCCGCTGCATGGCGGCGCGAACGAGGAAGTGGTGAAGATGCTCGATCACGTCGGCAGCCCGGAGCGCGCGGTGGAATACGTCCACGAGCAGATCGCGGCGCACAAGAAAATCTCCGGCTTCGGCCACCGCGTCTACAAGGCGGAGGACCCGCGCGCGACGCACCTGCGCGAGATGGCGCGGCAGGTCTGCGAGGAGTCGGGCAACCAGAACATGTTCCTCACGCTGCGCGCGATGGAGGACACGATGCTCAAGGAGAAGAACATCCACTCCAATGTGGACTTCTACTCCGGCACCGTCTACCGCGCCCTCGGCATCCCGGACGACCTCTTCACGCCCGTCTTCGCCATCTCCCGGATGTCCGGCTGGGCGGCGCATATCCTGGAGCAGTACGCCGATAACCGGCTGATCCGCCCGCGCGCGGAATATACCGGCCAGTACGACCGCCACTACGTGCCGATTGACAAGCGGTAGGGAACCTCACCCCCCGGCCCCCTCTCCATTGCTTGTCAGCAATGGAGAGGGGGAGATTCCAGGCGATGGCGTAATGGATAGCAGCGAATGTCCTTGCAGGGGTGGTCGCAGTGCATCGCGACCACTATCCGGCTCCCCTTCCCTTCGAGGGAAGGGGTCAGGGGGTTAGGTGTGATCCGTGAAGCGACCGCCGCCGATGCGCCCGCGATCGCGCGCATCCATGTGGAGAGTTGGCGGACGACGTATCGCGGCATCGTGCCGGATGACGTGCTAGAAACGCTCTCGATGGGGCGGCGGGAGCGGTTCTGGGCCGAGACACTCCGTACGACGGACAGCCCGGAATTCGTCTACGTCGCGGAAGACGACGCGGGGGCGGTCGTCGGCTTCGCGGCGGGCGGGCCGGAGCGGGAAGGCGATCCGCGCTATACCGGCGAGTTGTACGCGATCTATCTGCTCGCCGGGCAGCAGGGCAAGGGGATCGGGCGGCGCCTCGCGCGGGCGGTCGCGGAACGGCTGGCGGCGATGGGCCACGACGCGATGCTCGTCTGGGTGCTCGCGGCGAATCCGGCCTGCCGGTTCTATGCCACGCTCGGCGGCGTGCCGGTGCGGGAAAAAACGATCACGTTGGGCGGTGCGTCATTGACCGAAGTTGCGTACGGTTGGGCCGATACCCGCGCCATCCGGCGGCGCGGAATAGGAGGATGACTCGATGCGTTCGCGTCGTCCCCTCTGGCGTGCCTTCGATTTCATGCTAATCGTCGTCGTGCTCGCACTCGCGGCGTTCGTCGTCTTCGCCATCGTCACCGCCGTGCGGGCATAATGTCCGCTCGCGCGGGCTTTCATCTTTTCAACGTCGGCTGCCGAACTGCCACAGTGACCGGCCCGCTTGCTCCAGCCGCTCCTCCCAGATCGCCACGACCGGATTGGGGAGATCGGACGGCACGGCGACTTGCAATGCGAACGCGCGCCCATCCGGGTCACCCCGGTCGAGCAGCAGCGGGATGAGCGGCACAACCTCGGGATACCGCTGGAGGAAGCGCCGCTGCGCCGCCCTGGCTGCTTCTTCACCACGACGCATGGCAGGCTCGACCTGTTTGAGATATGCGTCGAGCGTCGCGCGCGGTATCCATTGTTCGAGAACGAAGGGCCACGGCGTATGACGCTCGCCAACCGGCATCTGGAGATCATCCAGATTGGCTTGCGCGACATCCAACCACGGCGCATCCCGGAGCGCCTGCCGCCAATACCTGCGCGCCTCCGTCTCGCGCCCGAGGCGCAGGGCGGCGACGGCGGCGAGATGATAGAGCGTCCCCATCGTCGCCTTCTCCTCGCGCGCATCGGTCCCCTCCGCGCTCCGCAGCGCCTCGAGGACAACCCCCATCATCGCCCAGATAACTGCGCGCCTCGGCGATCTTCGTCCAGACGTCCGTCGCGTCCGAGACGACCGCTTTGAGCCGTCGGGCCATCCGTTGGGCATCATCGGCGCGACCACCGACACAAAAGTAGTGCACGAGGTTGGAGAGTGCGTGATAGTTATCGTCGTCGAGCGCCAGCACCCGCTCGGCGGTGGCGATTGCCTCATCCCACCGCCCCTCCATGAAGGAGACGAGGCTGAGATTGTTCAGGACGGGGATCAGATCGGGCTTGCGCCGCAGCACCTGCTCGGCGAGCGACCGCGCCTGCGTCCAGCGCCCCTGATTGAGGAGCGATTGGACTCCTCGTGCTGGGCGGCAAGTTCGAGCGCGTCCGGGCCGTCGAAGCCGGTTTCGCGAGCATCGGCAGGAACGATTCGACACCGGACACCACTTTCCGCACATCGGCGGCCTGCGAGTGATCGGGCCATTGATCGAGAAACGAGCGTGCGGTCCGGATCGCCAATGCGGGGCGACCGTTGCTGATATAGGCGGCAAGCAGCCCTAAGGCGAGCGTGGCGTCGTTCGGCGTGATCCGCAACAATTGCTCGACTGCGTACTGATAGGTTTCCATGTCCTGCTGATCGTGGGCGAGCCTGACGAGGAGCGACAGAACATGCTCATTGCGCGGATAGCGGCGGTCAAGATCATCGAGGAGCAGGCGCGCTTCCTCTTCTTCCCCGTCCTCCAGCAACGCTTCGACTTCATCGAGATCATCGAGCAGTTGCCGGGGCAGCGCGGACGGCGGGGTGAGCCGGGCCGCCGCGCTTCTTCTTTGCCATCCGCCCCCACCTTCCAACCGCATCCGCCATCATCGGTCGCGCAGGCTGGAAAGCCCGCGCTACCACTCGCGACTCGTTACTCGTTCCTCGTTACTGCAATCGGCGCGCCGCCTTCGCGCGCGCTGGCGTAGATCGCCTGCGTCAGTTCGGCGACGGCGAGGCCGCGCGCGGCGTCCGACGCGCCGAGGTCGTTCCGCTCAATCGCGGCGACGAACTCGGCCTGCGGGGTCGTGGATTCCGGCCGCTCCCCCTCGGGCGGGACGAGATTGTGCCGGGGTGTGCCGATCCAGCCGACGTAGTTGTCCGCGCCGATGTGGCGGATATTGTCCCGATCCCAGATCTCGATAGTGCCCTTCGTGCCGACGATCGTGATGTTCCAGAGCGTCGGCCCGCGCCCGACCGCCGCCAGCGTCGCCACACGCCCGCCGTTGAAGCGGATCACCGCACCGTTGATGATGTCTATCTGCTCGCCGTCGTTGTCGTTGAAGGCGGCGACCGTCTCCGGCTTCATGCCAGTGAGGTAGAGCATGATGTCTACGAAATGGCTGCCGGTATCCACGAGCATGCCGCCCTCACTGAGCGTCGCGGAGAGACGCCAGCCGCCAAATGCGCCCCACTGCTGCGTGATCTGGCCGGAGTAGAAGAGGATATCGCCGAGGTTGCCGTCCGCGATCTGCCGGTGGGCATAGCGGTACGGCCAGAGGCGCGGATGCTGATACGAAACCATCAGGAGGCGCTGCCGCTCCGCGGCGAGGGCGATCAACTCCCGCGCCTGATCGGGCTGCGTCACGAACGGCTTCTCGCTCAGAACGTGCTTGCCCGCCTCCAGCGACTCTTTGATGTGCTGGTAATGCAGCCCGTGCGGCGTCATGATAATCACGCCATCGAGGTTCGTCTTCAGCATCTCGCGGTAGTCGTGGTATGCCTCGACGTCCTTCAGTTCGGGAAATTCCGCCGTGAGCGCGGCGATGTTCTCCTCGCTCACGTCCGCCACCCCCGCGACGACCACCGCCGGGATCGCCCGGAGCGCCCGCATGTGCTGATGGCTGATCCGCCCGCAGCCGATCAAACCAAGCCGAACAGGAGGATTGAGGACGGGGGGAGGACTGAGGGAGTTTGGCTCAGTCGTCATCGCCGGTTCCCTTCCACATTCTCGCCATTGTTTCGCCACGTTGCATCGTCTCTTCCCCTCCTCAGTCCTCAATCCTCAATCCTCAGCCCTTTTCCCTGCCCAGTAGACGGCGTTGCGGATGACGCGCTGCACGTCGGGGCGGTAGAAGGTCGGGTTCTCCTCGTGGCCGGGGCGGTAGTAGAAAACGCGCCCGTTGCCGATCTGGTAGGCGAGGCCGGAGCGGATCTGCTTGCCGTCCGGGAAGGTGGAGTGGAAGACGACGGCGTCCGGCGTGCCGATCTCGAACGGCTCGTCGTACATCTCCTCGTCCTCGATCACCATGTCCGAGACGCCCCGCGCGACGGGATGCTCCGGCATGACGACTTCGATATTCTCCGGCCCCGCGTCGTGCTTCCAGCCGCCGATGTATCCCGTCGCGCCGATCAACTGGGTGAAGGGCTTGGACATGTGCGACGAATGGAGCGGCACGAAACCCATCCCCCGCTCCCGCACATGCTTCATCACCCGCTCGACATTGACATCCTGCACATTGCGGTGGAGCAGATGCCCCCACCAGATCAGCACATCGGTGTTCGCCAGCGACGCCTCGCTCAATCCCTGCTCGTCATCCGTGAAGGTCGCCGTGCGCACCTCCAGGTTCGGATCGGCCTTGAGCGCGGTCGCCACGGCGTCGTTGATGTCGTGCGGGTACGCGAATTTCGGCGCAGTCCCCTCCGACCAGACGAGCACCCGGAGTTTGTTGTTCGCTGCCATGGTTGCCTACCCCCTCGCCCCCTCCCGAAACGGGAAGGGGGAATGGGCGCACGCGGTGCGCCCCGACGGTTTCGCATCACCCCGCTTCCCCCGTTTCGGGGGGGAAGCGGGGATTCGATTTCCCGTATCATGCCATAGGTTGCACCGCGGTGGGTACGCGTCCGCACAACAGGGCGTATTGATTGTCGGAGAATCCTCACCCCCGGCCCCTTCCCTCCGAGGGAGGGGGTGATTCATGCAAATTGCCGTGCCCGACCCCGAACGTCCCGATCTCCCGGAGGCTCGCTCCCCCTTCCCTGCGAGGGAAGGGGGCTGGGGGTGAGGATTTCCCGGATGGCGACAACGAATACGCCCTGGTCCGAACAATGGCCGGCAGGCCATGAAAGGTAGGTTCAAATCCTTCTCTCCCTCTTCTCCACTCCATGCCCTCTGTGCCTCTGTGGTTCGTCGTTTTCTTCATCCGGGGATTAGACGGGCGGCCCCTCGGTCTCGCCGGTGAGCGGGGTGAAGGCGTCAATGTGCCGCATGATGTGGGGCGGTTCGGCGCGCCAGCAGCCGCTGCTGTAGCCGAAGGGCAGCGCCTCGTAGAGGCGGATGAAGCCGCCGCGCGCGTTGCCCGGCTCCATCACCCAGCGCATGATCGCGTGGTGCTCCGGGCTGCGCGCGAACGCCAGGAGCGCGTCCTTGTCGGCAAAAAAGGCGATTGTGCCCAGGGTAAAGGGGAAGCGATACCAGACGCGATGCCCCCGGTAGCCCGGCGACCGCTTGAGTTTCGCCAGCATCGGGTACCATCGCCGCGCCAGTTGGATCATCGAGCGCGGCCCGCGGAACCGCGTCGCGCCGACGAACTCGGCGGTCGCCTGGCCGATCAGCGGCGCGCGGGAGAAATCAGTCGTGCGCATCGTTCACCTCATCTGTATGAACTCGGTAGCGCAGGCTTTCCATCCTGCGTCATCGCCATTCGCCCGATTAAGGAATCAGCAATTCGCCGATCGGCAGGCGCGGCGCGCGGGGCACGGGCGGCGTGAAGCCGAGCCGGAAAAGCGCGGCGGGCATCTCACCTCCCGCGCCGAAGGCGGCGACCGCCGGGCCAACCGTCGCCGCGCAGTCGAGGAGCGCGCTGACCGGGTGCGTCGTCAGCCCCGCGCCCGCCGCGATCAGCCAGAGCCGGAGCAGGGCGCGGCCTGTTTGGACCGGCGCGTCGCGCTCGTCGGATGGCGCGGTGAGCAGGCAAAGCGCGGCGGACTGCCGGACGACCTGTTGCGTGTCGAGGGCGAGCAAGTGATGGAGCCGCAGGCGGGCGAGGCGGCGCATCCGGGCGGGCGGCATCGTCAGGCGGGCGGCGGCGAGCGCCGCGCCGCGCAGGTTCAGGCACCCGGCGGTCAGGCCGTCGCGCTCGTAGGCCGGGTCGGCGGGATCGAGGCGGAGCCATCGCCAGAGTTCCGCCTGCACCGCGCCGTCCGCGAACTGCGCGGCGGTCGCGTGGCGGGATAAGGACGCGAGGCGGCGGATCGCGCGCGCGTCCGTCACGAGATGGAGCGCGCATCCCCACCGCTCCGCCTCGTTCCGCATCGCCGCGATGACCGGCGGTGGTACGGGCTGCCGCAGGTGCGGCGTGCGCGCCGTGTGCCGGATCGCCAGCGACCGCGCGAGGGCGAGATCGGCCTCGGTGATCGGATCGGTTGAAGGGATGAGATGGCCGATGATGGCGGATTCGGGATGGCCCCCCTCCCCCGGCCCCTCTCCCGCCGCGGCGGAGGGGGGCGCCTCCGCCACAAACGCCAATGAACTACCGCTGCCCGCAGCCCGCAGCCGGGCGCTCTCCACCGCAGCGCCGAGGCCGAGGTACAGATCGCGGCGCGTCGGGTCGCCGGCGGGCAGCGCGCGGGCCGGGTCCCAGCGGACGGCGACCCAGCCATCGTCGAGCGGGGCGAACCGCCACGGCTGCGTGTTGTGCGCGGAGGGCGCGGTGCGCGCCCCTTCCAGCCATGCGGGAGATGCTCTTTCCGCCGCGCCGATCGGGCCTTCATAGAGCGTCAGGCGATGCCACGGGCGGCCGCCGAGGGCGCGGGCGGTGGCGCGAGATTTCTCATTCACGTCGGCGATCCAGGTGATCGTCAGTGTGCGATAGCGGCGGCGACGCAGGGCGCGCACGAGTTCCGCCTGCACGGCGCGCATGATCCCCCGCCCCTGCAACGGCCGCTGCACGCCGATGATGATGACGACCGCATCCCGCACCAGCGCCTTGCCGGCGAGGAAGGTCATTATCTGGCGCGGCCCCATGCTGCCGCGCATCCGCTTCAGGAGCGGGTTGAAATCGGGCAGCGCGACGCAGAAGGCGACGGGCACGCCGTCCAGTTCCGCGACGAGGCTGATCGCCGGGTCCATCACGCGCCGCATGGGGCCGATCTGGAAGCGGAATTCGTCGCCGGTGATCGGCACGAAATAGGGGTTGTCGGCGAAACTGTCATTCAGGAGTTCCCGCAGCGTCTCGATTTCGCGGTCGTACGCTTTCATATTCGCGGGCCGGATCCGCAGTCGCCCGTCCGCGAGGAGCGCGCGATGCCGCGCGGCAAGGAGCGCGTCCGGGTCGGTCTCCGCGAGGTCGTCCACGCGGTAGGTCGTCACCGGGAAGGTCGGGGTCAGCCCGGCGGATTCCAGGAGCGCGGGATACCAGGGCGCGGTGTAGGTCTCGTCCACGACGGGCGGGTTCTCGAACCCTTCGATGAGGATGCCCATCTCCTGCATCGCCGTCATGTTGAACGGGCCGCGCAGGACCGTGCAGCCGTGTTGCACGCCGAACTCCCGCGCGGCGTCAACCAATGCGCGCGCCGCCTCCACATCGTCCCGGCACTCGAAGTATCCGAAGAACGAGGCCCGCTCGCCGTGCCGCACATTGTGGCGGTGAGAGACGTGGGCGAGAATCCGCCCGACCGGCTCGACCCGCTCATCCACCGCGAGGAAGGGCGTCGCCTCGCCATGGCGGAAGAAGGGGTTGGCGCCCGCGTCGAGCATGCGGCGCAGGTCACCGTCGAGCGGCGGCACCCACGGGCTGTCCGGCGTGTAGATGTGGCGGCGCGGGAATTGAATCCACGCCGCCACATCCGCCTTTGTGCGCACGGGGCGAACCTGCACTGTTCCCATGTCAGGCGCGCCCCGCGACCAACTCGGGCGTTGTCGCGCCCGACGATGGGACGATATAGCGCCGCTTGATCCGGCCGGTGTTCATCGCGAACGGCCCCCGCCCCGGCGCGTGGAGGCGGACGATGATCTCCCGCGCGCTCGGGTCCTCCTCGACGGAGGCGCGGAAATCGAGGTTCGTCGCCAGCAGCCGGTTCAGCACGCGCTCGCGCAGCCGGTCGGCCAAGGCATCATCGTCGGTGACGCCGTCCAGCGCCTCGACGTGGACGCAGGCGCGCTGCTCGCCGCCGCCGAGATCGAGCAATTCGAGGCAGAATGCGCCGAGCCGCCGCGCGTCCTCGCCCGCCGCGAACAGCCCCTGTTCGATGTCCTCCGGGTAGATGTTCGCCCCCATGTAGGAGATGGTGCTGTCGCTGCGCCCGAAGAGATAGAGGAATGGGATAGGGAAGACGGGCTGCTCCGGGCGGTCGCACGCCGCCAGCGGGTCGAGGCCGAAGCCCCGCAGCACGGCGAGCATGCGGGCGAAGGGGACAACGCCGCCCGCGTCGTGGAGGTTGTAGCGGATGCGCGGCGAGAGGACTTTCAGGCGGTTGACGGTGATAATCAACTCGCCCTCGTCGTTCGTCTCGATGTAGTAGTCGAGCGGACTGTACTGGAAGAGCATCGGCAGGCGCGGATCGCCGCCGAAGAGCGCGCGCTGGAGCGCCGGATTCTCCGCCACCCGCTTGCGAATCCAGACGGTGATCGGCATTTCGCCCGCCACGCCGATGTCAATGTCCGACGCGCCGTAGCCGGAGTAGACGGCGATGAAGCGGCGCTCCAGATAGGCGCGCAAGCCCTCGCTCATCCCCTCGCCGCCCGCGACGCCGTGGACGCGATAGCGCCGCCAGTCGAACCCGCGCCGCTCGCTCTCGTCCACGAGATGCTTGAGGAAGGGCGGGTAGCCGGTGATCACGTACGGATAGCTTGGGCCGAAGAATTCGAGCGTGCGGAGGATTTTTTCGAGGTCGGGGCCGGTGGACTTGACGATCCCGTTGCGGCGCATCGCCTCGCCCGCGTTGACGCCCGTCGCCCACGCGCCCATCGAGAAGCCGTTGATCGTGATGACGTCTTTGCCGAAGAAATACCGGCCAAACTGGCTGAACTTGCGGTGGACATCGCGCAACTCCTCGGCGCTGCGCACCCAGTTGAAGGGCGTGCCGGACGACCCGGAGGACTCGTCAATCGTCGTGCCCGTCATGCGGAGCCGGCCGTCCAGGCAGCGCTCCTCGGTGCTGAATGCCGTGATGTACGACGCCTTGTCCATCGTCGGCAGGCGGCACAGCCGCGCGGCGGGGGGGAGCGACGGGTCGTCGCGCCAGCCGGAGCGGGCGAGCAGCGCCCGGTACGCCGGGACGCGACGGCGCGCCTGCTCGGCGGCGCGGAGGGCGGCGAGCGGGCTGAGGGCGTCCATCACCCCCAGCGGCGTCTTCGCCGCGCGGCGGAAGAGCCGCTCATTGCGCAGCGCCGCCTGATTCGCCAGGTCCGCCGCCCGGAGCGCCAGATCGGCGCCCCGGCCGCGCGGCAGGTCATCCGTCGCAAGAAAGCCGATTCGCATTGCCGTTTCTCCCGTATCTCTTTTTCCCGCATGCCGGTGTCGGACGCGTCAATACGCCGCAATCGAGAGTGCAAACGACGCGGCATGCCGCGCGGTTCCAATCTTCCGAACCCTCCACATATCTGACAGGAATGTCATCGTGGGGCATGCGTGGGCATCCGCCCATCATCGGGGATGCCGCTATGATGGCCGTAGCGACGACGCACATCGCGCCGTTAATTCGCTATGATTGGGGCGTGGGGGCGGCCCGCGCACCGCGACAGGGGAGAGGGAAACGCCCGCATGACGCGCACGACATCACCGGCTACGCCCGCGCTCCCCCGGCGGCGGTTCCTGACGCTCTCCGCAGCAGCGGTGGCATCCGCCGCGCTCGCCGCCTGCGGCGGATCGAAGCCGGAACCGACCGCCATGACCGTGCCGACGCCCTCTCTACCGACGCCGACGCCTCCTTCGCCCCCGCCCACGGCCACGACCCCGCCCGCCCCCGCCGCGACAACCGCCCCGGCTCCGTCCGCAGCGAACGGCACGACATTCCCGCCGCAACGCACCGTCAACGTCAAGCAGTACGGCGCGACGGGCGACGGCCGGACGGACGACACCGCCGCGATCCAGGCGGCGATTGACGCCGTCCCCGCCTCCGGCGGCACGGTGCTGTTCCCGCCGGGGACGTACATCGTCGCGCCGGGGCGGACGACCGGCATCGCGATCAAGAGCAACCTGCGCCTCGCCGGTGCGGGCGCGGCGTCCGTCCTGAAGATCAAGGATCATCTGGGCGACTGGCAGCGCCTGCTCTCGCCGCGCGACCTGACCGGGAGTGTGGAGAACTTCGCCGTCGAGGACCTCGCCTTCGATTCGAATATCCGCAACAACCCGGAATCGCTGATCAACGAGAAAAAAGAACAGACATACCAAACCTTCGTCCACATCACGTCCGGCAGAAACCTCGCCGTCCGCCGCTGCCGCTTCGCGCCCTATTCCGGCGTCTGGGCGGTCGCGTTCGTCGGGCAGAGCGTTGACACCTGCGCGGTGACGGA
Organism: Chloroflexia bacterium; assembly: GCA_025924435.1. The sequence goes on from JAICIL010000056.1 coordinate 17,557, forward strand.
CTCGTCTTTCCAGTTCGTGATGCGGGACGGCAACCCGGACTACGACAACTCGGCGGTCTACGTCGAGGGGGCGCACTACGTCTTCTCCGGCAACACCTTCGCGGGCGTGCCGATGCCGGATCGGGGGGCGCGCGCCTGCATGGAGGCGCACGGCGGCCCGGCGGAGGTCTTCGGCAACACCGCCACCGGCTACCAGACGATCCTCAACATCGTCGGCTCGTACTACGCGGGCGGCAGCCCCGGCGATGTGAACTGCCACGACAACACCTGCACCGACGCCCTGCTCGGCATCATGCTCTGGCCGACCCTGCCGAACAACCTGAAGAACGTCACCGTCGCGAACAACACAATCAGCATCGCCCAGACGAAATATGGCGCGGTGGACACGGCGGGCATCTACGTCCTCTTTTCCGCCGAGGCGAAGGGGCTGGCGGGGAACATCACGATCGCGCGGAACACGATCCGCTTCCAGGACGAGGGCGCGGGGCGGCCGGGAGATTTCTACTACAACTCC
>JAICIL010000057.1 GCA_025924435.1 Chloroflexia bacterium
GAGCGCCACCCGGAGAAGCAAGGGCAGGACGGGGAGGTCGCACTCGGTCTCCTCGGCAGCGAAATCCTCCGCGCGCGCGGCTGGCTGCAATAAAGCCGCCGCCATCCTTGACTACCGCCTGCCCGTAGGGGTCGTAGCCGTACCGCGCCGCCACGTTCCCGAACGGGTCCACCAGCCCCACCACGCTGCCCAAGCCATCAAACAGGTAGTAGTAACTCCCCGCCGCCGTCCGCTGGCTGACCAGGTGCCCGCTCGGCGTGCGCGTGTAGTAGACCGTCGCCCCACCCTTCGTCTCGCTGCCCACGCCGAGGCTGTCGCTGACGTAGTGGCTGCCCCCCGCGTCGGTGCGCTCCCCCTGCCCCCCGTCCAGATAGCCCATCCCCGTCGGGATGCCGTTCAGCCCCGTGATGCTGATCGTCTGGTTGCGCGAGTTGTAGGTGCGGCTCTCGTTCGCGCTGCTCCCCGTCTCGTTCCCATCGGCGTCGTAGGTGTAGGTGCGCGTTTGTCCGGTGTTCCAACTGACCTGCTCGTCCGCCTCGTTGAAACTCGCCGTCGCACCCGCCCCGCCGATGGTGCTGCTGGTCCGGTTGCCCGTCGCGTCGTAGCCGTACTGATAGTCCGCCGTCTGGGTCGCCGTCCCCATCGTCACGCCGTGCGCCCCCACCAGCCGGTTCACCCCATCGTAGGTGTAGGTGGTCGTCGTGTTCGCCACGCTGTCCATCACGCTTTGCCGCAGCCCGATGTCGGTGGTGCCGTTCAGGTAGGAGTAGGTGGAGCGCGTCAGCCAGGTGCCGCTCGCCTGCGCCCCCTGGATCGTCCCCAGCCGCTCGGCGGCGTCGTAGGAGAGCGCCAGCGTCGTCCCGCCGGGGTAGGTCGTCAGGGTGTGGTCGCCGTTCGCGTCGTAGCCGAAACTCGTCACCGCCCCGCTCGGCTCGGTCAGCGTGTCCAGCAGGTGGCGCGCCTCATAGACATTCCGCACCATGTCGCCGATATGGAAAGTGGAGGAATTTAGACAAGATAATCGATCTTCAGATTAGCTGGGGGTGGAAACTCTAGCGCCTCCTTTGATGCTGGTATCGAATGGAGAATTATTTCCATGGCACTTAGATAGCCATCATCTACAAAAAGTAAGATCTCGCATGGTTCTCCATCACGGGTTTCCCCTACTGCCTGTACGGGGATTCGGAAATTAACGCGTGCGGGGGAGCCGATAGAGCGGTCAACAACGAGAGAAATTGTTGCACCGTCGGGTTCTTGCGCTGCAACGCGCGTCGCTGGAACTTGCGAGATTAGTTCCTCGTGCCCCCTAAAACTCTGTGAGACAAGAAATTTGAGCACTTCTCGCTCACGACTAGTTAGGGGACGGGGCGGACTGAATGTCTTCCACTTGCTCCGCCTTCTTGGTTCGTTGGGAGGATTGCTGTTTGGTTCATCCATCTCGATGGATCTCCTCACTCTCATCACGTTTTCGATCCCTCGTAGATTTTATGGGCGCCCTCGCATCGGTCCCCCGAAAATAGCGGAATCGACATTGAACTCTCCCACGTCCTCTCTGTAGTAGACGTTATACCCTACGTCTACGTAACGGCCATCATAGAAGAAATCAGTCATCTGTGGCGGATTCTGTCCGGATACTATCTCGCCAATCTCGAACTTGGCGTAGATATCGTCGGCAATCCTTTGTTTGACGGCTTCCTCATCTATATCAGATGGGAACAGATGCTCAGGCTGATCGAATATATGGCTGTCGTCGAAGTCAATTCTTCCCCAGCCACCCGCAGGGTCTTCATAGTTTACGCCACGCGGGTTGGTTGGCTCCTTGAACGGATCGACCGGATCTGTGCCACCGCAGTCTTCCGGATCGCAGAGGCCGGACGGATCGCTGAGGTTGACGGGATCGTCGCTCGCATACACATACCCGTTGCCGAGCGGATCGAGTTGGGTGAACCGTCCCCGTGCCGGGTCGTAGTACCGCTCCCCCATCTTATAGAGGCCCGTCCCGTCCAGGTACGCCCCCGTGTACCGCCACGGGTTGCCGTCCGCCACCGTCAGATAGCCCGGATTATTGTCCGGCCCCGTCTTCGTCACACTCTGCCCGTAGGGGTCGTAGCCGTAGCGCGCCGCCAGGTTCCCGAACGGGTCCACCATGCCGACGACACTCCCCAGCCCGTCGAACAGGTAGTAGTAGCTGCCCGCCGCCGTCCGCTGGCTGACCAAGTGGCCCGAGGGCGTCCGGGTGTAGTAGACCGTCTGCCCGTTCTTCATCTCGCTGCCCACGCCGAGGCTGTCATTGACATACGCGCTCCCGCCCGCCGTCGCCGCTCGGATTGACCCCCGTCGGGATAGCCCATCCCCGTCGGGATGCCGTTCAGCCCCACGATCGCCACCGTCTGGTTGCGGCTGTTGTATGTGCGGCTTCTCACCCGCGTCCGATCCCGTCTCGTTGCCGTCCCCGTCGTCACGCCGTGCGCGCCGATCAGCCGGTTCACCATGTCGTAGCTGTACGTCGTGGTGGTATTCGCCACGCTGTCAATGACGCGCTGCCGCAGCCCGGTGTCCCCGCCGCCCCCGCGCAGGGCGGGGGTGCCAGCGGCGCCGGTGGCAACCTAGGTGACGCCCGCGCCCGTATCCCATAGGAGACGCCGATACGCCGATTTATCACCACCGAGGTTTTCGATTGGCGCCGCACAGCGGATGTGGCCGAAAGTCAGTGGAATCCCCAATATTCGGTTCGAGAGGATTATTATGTCAATGTGCCGGGGACGGCCGGACGATCCAACGGTAAGAGTGTGCTACAGGCCGCGCAGCACCAGCCAGAGCGTCACCGTCGCGGCGAGCAGCATCGGCGGGGTGGTGAGGAGGCCGACGCGCAGATACGCCCGCGCGCTCACCTCGACGCCGCGCCGGCGCACCAGCGCCAGCCAGAGCATCGTCGCCAGCGAGCCGAAGGTGAGGACGCTCGGCCCGATGTTCGTCCCGATCAGGGTCGCGAAGGCGAGGTGCGCGGGTACCGGCGTGGCGACCGCGCGCAGCAGGGTAATCATCGCCGCGACCATCGGCACATTATTCACGATATTCGCGCCGATGCCCGCGCCGAAGGCGATCACGAGCAGCGTGCCGAGGCCCCGCCCGCTCGGGATCGTGGGCAAGCGCGGGAGCCACGCGCGTTCCAGCCCGCGCATCACCGTGAACATCGCGATCACGAAGGGGAAGAGCGACCAACTGACGCTCCCCGCGAGATCGCGGCCCGTCACGGCGCGCTTCGTCGCCGCGAGTGTCGCCAGGACGACCGCCCCGGCGCAGGCGGGGATGGCGAGCGGCAGCGCGAGCAGGCCGAAGGCGAGCAGGCCCGCCAGTACGACCGCGAGGCCCACAGCGGCAACCGCGAATCCGGGGGGCGGCTCGCGGTCGGTCAGTGCGGTCGTCGCGAACCGGCGGGGGAGTTGGCGGCGGAAGAGCGCGAAGAAGATGCCGACATTGACGGCGAGCGCGGCGAGATTCGGCAGGAACATCACCGCCGCGAACCGGACGAAGGAGAGGTGCAGGAGGTCGTAGATCAGGATATTCGTCAGGTTGGAGATCGGCAGGAAGAGCGACGCGGTGTTGGCGACGAAGGCGCAGGCGAAGAGATACGGGAGCGGCTCGATCCCCAGCCGCTCCGTCAGCGCGTAGACAATCGGCGTCACGACGATGATCGTCACGTCCAGCGAGAGGAAGGCGGTCACGAGCGCGCCGAGCAGGAAGACGTTGAGGAGGAGCAGGCGGCCGTCCCCGCGCGACAGGCGGGCGGCCCGCACCGCGAGCGCGTCGAAGACGCCCGCGTGCTCGACGACCCCCGTGACGAGCATCATGCCAAGCAGGAAGAGGAGGACATTCGCGGTCTCCGCGAGGATATGCGCGAAATCCCCCGGCGTCGCGAGGCGCAGCGCGAGCATCGCCACGGCCCCGATGCACGCCCCGGCCGCTTCGTTCATCCCCCACGGGCGCAGGAAAATCAGCGCCAGCGTGAGCAGGAAGACCGCCGCGCTCAGGGCAAGGCTCATGCGCGCGCCACCGCCGCACCGGCCCGCCCGGTCGTCGCGATCCCCGATCGCGGCGGGGAGCCGGCGCAACGTGAGCGCGGGCAGCGACGGGCTTCAACCCGCGCCAGGCCCGGCAGGCCGAAACCCGCGCCCACCGCCCGCATCGCAACGGTTATTGCCTGAGAGGCGGACCCCGACCGAGGGCCGAGCGCGCGCATGACCATATCCTTCCGTGCGATTGCCCGATCCGGGCGGCTCGCACGGCGCATCATTGCGTACTCTGGCGGGAAACACAAACGGGAGCGCCCGCCGCCTGCTCAGTCTTCTTCCCGCTCGAGCGCATCAATCGCGGCGACCGCCTCTTCGAGCGTGGCGAAGACGCCGGAATAGCCGTCCGACTGGCGGCGCAGCAGGTATGTCGCCTTGCTGTCGGGGGTGAGGCGGTACGTCACCCCCTGGGAGTGGAGCAGGTACGCCGTCCGCCCGGCCATGCGGGTGAACGCCGTCAGTTCTCGCCCGTGCACGAGGCGCGTTTCTTCGATCGTCGTCAGGTGTCCGTCCATGATCGGCCCTCCTTTATTCGCGTGCGTCACCCCGCAGCAGTCAGCGGCTGTCGCTCGACAATGCTACCCGCGCTCGCCGGACGCCGACGCCGTTGCCCGCTCGGCGATGTCGCGGCGCAGCCAGGAGACGACCTGTGCATAGGTCAGGCCCGGCGGTTGCTTCAGCATCGCCAGATAATTGGCGGGGACGATATCGCCGCAATTCCAGAGTTGGGTCGTGAACCAGCGCGCCCGTCCTCGTGCGTCGAGTTCGATCCAGCGCTTCGTCTCCTGCTGCTCCCACGGATATTGCTTGGTAGCGTCCGTAGTGAACCACTCCCACCAGCCGGTATGCTGGGCGCCATATTCAATGGCCTCGCAGAGCATCGCGCGCACGTACACCGGCGCATGGCCGCTTCGTATCGTCATTCCCACACCCTTTCTCCTGTTGTAGGAGTCGCGCGGTTGGCGCGATTTTCCTGGTGGCGGCGGGCTTTCGTTCGCCGCCACGATATTTCTCACGAACCGCGTACCTGCTGCTGTTTATTTTCCCGCGCATTCCGGGAGTGCGAGCAGATCGTCCGTCCATTGGTCGTCCGCGACCGTCCGCAAATACGCGCCCTCGCGATCCTCCGTCACCCGGACGCTCGCGCGCTTGCCGCCCACCTGCGTGTAGAACGTCTCTCCGCCCGAGTTGATGGCGGCGGTCACCTGCCAGCGCGTCATCTGCCAGCCCTTGCCCCCGAGGTGCGTGATCCCCTTGTGGCGGTCTTGTTGCGGGTGCTTCTTCACGCAGGTCACTTCCCGCTCCGCCGGTGCATGCGGCTGAGCCATGCTCGTTCCTCCGTTTCAGGGGATCGCAACGCCCGGTGGACGACGCTCCGGTCCGGTACCGATCTCGAGATGGCCTTCAGGGGGCGATAGCGGGGGCGGCCATCCACGAACAGCAGTCGCTGGCCGCCTCTTCGTCACAGTGTACCACAAAACCCGCGGCCAACCAGAGAGTCGGGCAATCATCTTGCATATCAGTATCTTTAAGAGGGCGCGGGCACGAGATGGGGCTGCCTCGTCGCCCCGTTGCCCTATCGCCCCCACTGATCGTGAAGCGGTTTATTGCAGGAATTCATCCCCGAAGATGACATGAACAACCGGAGCATGCGGCAGCGAATCCGCCCAATCGGTCGGCGCCCACCGGAAGTGGCAGTACGTCACGTCCGCGATGTAGCCATCGGCGGTGCGCGTCACCTGCATCGTCGCCGTGTCGTCCGGCGTATGACGGATGGGAGCATCCGTCTGGATATGGAGGGACCGATCGGCCGTGACGATCAGCGCGGAGGGGGCGACGAAGGCGCATTCGCCGGGCGTGAGATCGGCAACGGTCGCCGGCATGGCCAGTTTCGCCATCGTCGGCATTCCCAGTATCGACTGCACGCCACCACCGCTCCTCGCCATTGTCGCACGATTCACCGTGATCAGCATACATCTCCGTCCAAATATTGTCCAGTGCCGCACCGAACGGACACTTCGCGCGGCGGCATCGCGGACGACAATGCCGGGGCGGACGGCGTACCGCCATGATTGCTCGTGATCGTCGGCCACTCCGCCAACGATCGGGTGGTTGAGCACCCCTTGTGCCGGGGATGACGCCGACGACCGGCGATGAGCAATCGCAGTGCACGTTGCTTGACGAAATTCGGCGCGGCTGCTATCGTCGCTGGCGAATCATCCTTTTCATAATCTGGTGGAGTTGTGCGCATTGCGCGCTGCCCAACGGGGGTTGTCATGAGAACGAGCCACCCGCCCAGCCCCGCTACACAGGCGTTTCCTTCGGCGTGATTCTCCACGCCGGTCGTTCATATGAGGCCCAGGAGGTGCGTGGTGATGGACGAAGAGCGCGGCAGGCAGGCAGCACGGGTCACGCGGCGGCAACTCCTTCGATATACCAGCGGCGCGAGTGCCGCCGCGCTCGCCGCGCTCCTCGCCGCATGCGGTGGGGGTGGCGCGCCGCCGAACCCGCCCACCGAGGCGCCGAAGCCGACGACCGGCACCGGGGCCGGGACGCAAGCGCCGACGGTGGGTACCGGTTCGGCCGTCGCACAGCCGACGGCAGCATCCGCGCCAGCAACGGTTGCCACCGGCTCGTCCGTGGCGCAGGCGTCAGGCACGCCGAAGCGCGGCGGCATCCTCATCGTCGGCCGCACGACCGATACGACGAGCCTTGAGCCGCACAAGGATGCCTCCGCCGGCCGGGCGTGGACGACGCAATTGATGTACAGTTACGTCGTCCAGACGGATAAGAATCTCCACATCCAGCCGGACCTCGCGGAGAAGTGGGAGATCTCGCCCGACGGCAAGACGTACACCTTCTCCCTGCGCAAGGGCGTCAAATTCCACAATGGCCGCGAACTCGTCGCCGCGGACATCAAGTACTCGCTCGAGCGTATCCTCGATCCCGCCACCGCCGCATACGGCCGGGGTTTCATCCTCAGCATTGACACGATCGAGACGCCGGACCCGTATACCGTGAAACTCAATCTGAAAACCGCCGATGCTTCCCTGCTTGCGAGCCTCGCGTCGGGATTTGCGGGCATCGTGGCGAAGGAGGAGGTGGAAAAGGCGGGCGGCGCGCTCACGAAGAGCGACGGCGGCAGCGGGCCGTTCATGCTGGACGAGTTGCAGCAGGGCCAAGCGGTCAAGTTGAAGCGCCATCCGAACTATTATCTCAAGGACCAGCCGTATCTGGACGGCATCACCTTCCAGTTGATTCCCGAAGAGTCGTCCATCATCTCGCAACTGCGCAGCGGCAACGTCCATCTCGCCGTCCTGAATGACAACAAGAACTACGACCTGGTCAAGGATGCGGCGAACCTCACGGCGCTCCGCTCGTTGCGGCAAGGTTTCGACTACGTCAATATCAATAACCAGAGCGAGCCGTTCGGCAAATTAGAGGTCCGCCAGGCGATGTCCTGGGCGCTCGACCGCCACGAGGTGCTCCAGGCGGCCCACGGCGGCTACGGGAAATTGACGGCGCCGATCCCGCCGGCGCTGGTGGATTACGCGCTCGACGCCGAGAGCCTGCCGCAGTACAAGCCGGACCTCGGCAAGGCGAAGGACCTGCTCGCCAAGGCGGGCCTCCCCAACGGGTTCAAGACGGAACTCCAGTCGCCCGCCGGCTTCCCGCAGTTGATCAATACCGCGCAGGTGGTGGCGGGAGACTTGAAGAAGATCGGGATTGACGTGGAGATCAAGCAGATCGAATACGGGACGTGGATCAAGGGATTCCAGAATCATGAGTTCATCATGACGACGAACCTGACATCCGGCAACGCGGATCCGGACGCGGTTCTCTATCCCCGCCTCAGTTCCAAGGGCGCCAACAACAACAATTGGAACGACGCCGAGGTGGACGACCTACTCGTGCAGGGGAAAACCGCGCTCGATCCGCAGAAGCGCGTCGCGATTTACAAGCAGGCGCAGCAGGTGCTGATTGACAAGTCGCCACAACTCTGGACCGTCTCGTCGGACCTCATCGAGGTGATGAAAAAGAGCGTCAAAGGCTACGTGTCGAACCCCTCCGGGTTCACGAACGGTCTGGTGGCTACCTGGCTCGAATCGTAAGGTTTTGGCCCGCTCCACCGAGGCGGGGGCGAAGAAAGAGACATGCGAACGTACATGGCCAAGCGGACCCTCTCGCTCTTGCCGACGCTGCTCGGCGTGACGATCCTGGTCTTCCTCATGCTCCAACTGGTCCCCGGTACCGTGGTGGATCAGTTGTTCGGCTCCGATAGTGGCGCTATCGCGCCCGAAGCGAGGGTGGCGGCTCGCGCCCTCTTCGGGCTGGACAAGCCGCTGCCTGTTCAATATATCAACTGGCTCCGTGGCGCTTTGCACGGCGACCTCGGCGCGTCGTGGCGTTCCGGCGTCCCCGTCAGCAGGCTCATCGCCAGCCGGCTCGGCGTCACGGCGGAACTGGCGGCGCTCGCCCTGGCGGTTGCCCTCCTGATTGGTATCCCCTTCGGGCTGCTCTCCGCCGTGCGGGAGAACAGCCCGCTCGATCATGTGATCCGCGTCGCGAGCCTCTTCAGCCTGTCACTCCCCATTTTCTGGCAGGCGGCGATGATTATCCTCGCCCTCTCCCTCTGGCTCCATTGGGTGCCCCCCGTGGATTACGTGCCGGTTACGCGCGATCCCGTCGGCAATATCGAGCAGTTTGCGATTCCCGCCGCCGTCCTCGGCACGGTCGTCGCCGCCCAGGTGATGCGGATCACGCGCGCCTCCCTCCTGGATGTGCTGCGACATGACTATGTGCGCACCGCACGGGCGAAAGGGCTGACGAACCGGGTGGTGATTGTCCGCCATGCCTTCCGCAATGCGCTCATCCCGATCATCACCATCGTCGGCGCGCAGGTCGGTTATCTGCTCGGCGGCGCGGTCGTGACCGAACAGGTCTTCAGCCTGCCGGGGATCGGCCGGCTGGTGCTCGACGCGGTCTATCAGCGGGATTATCCCGTCGTGCAGGGGGCGGTATTGGTGATCGCGGTCATCTTCATGGGAACCAACCTCGTGGTGGATATGCTCTACGGCTATCTCGACCCGCGCATCAGGTATCGCTAAGCGATGGCGACGGTGGTTGCGGTTCCCCTGCGGGGCACCGAACGACGGAGCGAGTGGCGGCGCGGCCTCCGCACGCTGACGCGGAACCGCCTTGTCATGGCCGGCCTCATCATGAGCGTGTTGATCGTGCTCGTCGCGCTCTTCGCGCGGTTCATCGCGCCCTACGACCCGGTCGCCAACAACGTCCGCGCCGCCCTGCAGCGCCCGTCCGCGTACTACTACTTCGGGACGGATCGCTTCGGCCGCGACATCTTCAGCCGCGTCGTCTACGCCAGCCGCACGAGCCTGCTCGTCGCGCTCACCAGCACATCGCTCGCCGCCGCCATCGGGGTGACGCTCGGCCTGCTGGGCGGGTATTTCGGCGGCTGGGTGGACAGCGCCACGGGCCGACTGATGGATATCCTCTTCAGTTTCCCCGCCCTGCTGCTCGCCATCGCCATCGCCGCGCTGCTCGGGCCGAGTGTGCGCAATGCCGTCGTCGCCATCGCCGTGGTCTACGCACCGCTTTTCGGGCGTGTCGTGCGCGGCTCTGTGCTCGTGGAGCGCGGCAAGGAATACGTGGAGGCGGCGCGCGTCCTCGGCGCCTCCACGCCCCGGATTGTGCGCCGGCATGTCTTCCCGAACATCCTCTCGCCGCTCATCGTCCAGGCGACGATCACCTTCTCCGCCGCCATCCTGACGGAGGCGTATCTCTCCTTCCTCGGCCTCGGCACCCAGCCGCCCAACCCATCGTGGGGCACGATGCTGGCCGACGGGCGCACCTTCCTCGAAACCGCCCCCTGGATGAGCATCTTTCCCGGCATCGCCATCATGCTCGCCGTCTTCTCCTTCAACATCCTCGGCGACGGCATCCGGGACGTCCTCGATCCCCGCGCGCGCGCCGATTAAGAACTTGTTGGTGGTTTTGAAACCATCGCTTATTGGCGCGCGGGGACGCCCTTCACCGTGGCATGCGGGGGGACATCGGCGACGACGACCGCCCCGGCCCCGACGACCGCGCCGTCGCCAATCGTCAGGCCCGGCGTGACGCTCGCGCCGATGCCGATGAAGGCGCCCCGACCAATGTGGACGCCGCCGCCGAGGTGCGCGCCCGGTCCGATATGCGCGTGCTCCCCGATCGCGCAGTCGTGATCCACCGTCGCGCCGGTGTTCACGATGCTGTGATCGCCGAGGATCGCGTCGGGGTTGACGACCGCACGCGCGACGACCGCGACGCCGCGCCCCAGTCGCACCGATCGCGCGACGGTTGCGTGCGGGTGGATGGCGTTGCACCAGAGGGTCCGCGCGTCCGTGCCGAGCCGTTCGACCAGCGCGACGCGCGCGGCGATGTCGCCGATGCCGAGGATCAAGCCGCCCGGCATGCGCTCGCGGTAGGTCGCGATGCCGCCGAGCACGGGCAACTCGAGGCGCGCCGTCCCCCAAGTCGCGGGGTCGTCATCGAGAAATCCCAGCACCGTCGTCCCCCGGCAGCGGAGGATGTCCGCGACGACCTTCGCGTGCCCACCCGCGCCGAGGATCAGCACACCGTTCATGCCACTATGCCGCCATCGGGGGGTTGCGCCGCGCCCATGTACTCGCTCGTCGTCGCGTGGCCCGCCTCGTTGATGCCGGAGCGCCGCAGGACCCGCGCGACGGTGAGGCGGAGGATTTTCAGGTCGAGCGGCAGCGATTGATGCTCCACATACCAGAGGTCGTGGGCGAATTTCCGCTCCCACGCGATCGCGTTGCGCCCGTTCACCTGTGCCCAGCCGGTCAGGCCGGGGCGGACGGCATGGCGGCGCATCTGCTCGGGCGTGTACCGCTCCGCGTAGTGAACGAAGAGCGGGCGCGGGCCGACGAGGCTCATCTCGCCCCGGAGCACGTTGAGCAGTTCCGGCAACTCGTCGAGGCTGCTGCGGCGCAGGAAAGCGCCGAATCGCGTCATGCGCGCGTCATCCGGCAGCAGGTTGCCGTCCGCGTCTCGCGCGTCGGTCATCGTGCGAAATTTGATGACCGCGAACGGCGTACCATCCTTGCCGAGCCGCCGCTGGCGGAAGAAGACGGGCGCGCCGATCTTCCGCCGCACGAGCAGCGCGACGATCAGCATAAGCGGCCCGCAGACCGGCAGCGCGCATGCGGTCAGGATGAGATCAAGCAGGCGTTGACCGAAGCGACGGTACACCGCGCATCCCCCCTTCCCGCTCCAGGATCGTCCGGTACATCTCCAGCACGTCCGCATTGTTCGTCTTGCCGTTGAAGAGCGTCTCGGCGCGATCTCGCCCCTTCGCGGCCATCGCGCGCGTCCGCTCGGGGTGGTTGAGCGCGTCGAGGATCGCCGCCGCCATCGCGGGCGGATCCTTCGGCGGCACGAGCCAACCCGTCTCGCCATCCACGATCAAATCCGGCTGGCCGCCGACATTCGTCGCGATCACCGGGATGCCGAGCAGTTGCGCCTCCACCGCCGTCCCCGCCACCCCCTCGGTGTGCGACGGCTGCACGGCGATGTCGAAATCGGGCAGCAGTGCCGGCACATCGGCGCGCATGCCGAGAAAGATCACGCGGTCGCCGCACAGCGCCCGGCCGTAGGCGCGCACGCGCCCCTCGTAGGCGCGCGCGCCATCCCAGCCGCCGCCGACGAAGACGCCCATCACGCCCGGTTTTTCCTTCAGGACGATGGCGAGGGCGTCAATCAGGTCCTCGTGCCCCTTCAGGCCGCGCCGCTGCAAGAGGTACCGCTTCGGCGCGTACATGATGCCGACCATGCCGACGAGCGGCACACCTTCGGGGATGCCGCACTCGCCGCGAATCTTCCCCTTCGGGTGGGAGACGTGATCCTCCAGGTCCACGCCGTAATCCGAGACGAAGAGGCGGTCGGCGGCGATGCCGGAGCGGCGGTAGATGTCGCTAATCGAGCGGCAGGTGCCGATCCAGTAGTCGCGCGGCCCCGCCGTGGCGATCTCGGCGCGGCGGAAGAAGGCGTGCTCCAGATGGAGCGGCCCCGGCACCTGGAAGACGCGCGGGATCGGATGCCGCCTGCCGAGCGCCAGCCGCGCCGTCAGCGCCGTGCCGACGTGGTAACTGTGGATGATGTCCGGCCGCAATTCCGCGACGAGGGCGCGCAACCGCGCGAAGCGCGCCGGGGCGAGCCACGGTTTCGCGATCGGGAAATCCGTCTCCAACGGGTGGACGGTGACGCCCGCCGCCTCGTACTCCGCGATGCGCGGCCCCCCGGCTGGCGCGGCGACGTGCGCCTCGACGCCGAGCCGGACATGGTCGCGCGTCTGCCGCACCGCCCACGGCGCCCCGACCGATGTTTTCGCCAGATAGAGGACTTTCAGCGCGCCGTCCCTGCCACTCCCCATCGTCGTTCGGTTCCTCTCCTACCATTTTCAAGGTTTTCAACGCACAGGCTGGAAAGCCTGTGCTACCGGCGGCGCGGGCTTTCCAGCCTGCGGCCCTCCCTTCATCCTATTCCCGCCGATATGGACTCCGCCACCGAACGTTCCTGCCTCACGTCTTCACATCCCGCCCATGCCTCGGTGCGCTCGCGGAGGGCGCGATAGAAGGCGGTGCGGCGGGCGCGCAGTTCATCCTCCCCGTAGTCGCGGGCGCGCGCGAGATTGCGGGCGGACATTCGGGCCATCCGCGCCGGGTCGGTGACGACGGCGCGGATCGTCGCCGCCAGCGCGGCGGCATCGCCGGGCGGCGCCATATCCTCGCCCGGCAGGAGTTCGGGGATGCCGCCCACCGTCGAGCCGATGCAGGGCAGGCCGCGCGCCATCGCCTCGATCATCGCGCGCGGCATCCCCTCGGTGCGGGAGGGCATGCAGAAGAGGTCCGCCGCGTCGAGTGCCGCGCGCACGGCGGCCCCGGCGGTCACCTGCCCCCGGAAGATGACGCGCCCCGCCATGCCGAGCGCGGCGGCGCGCTCCTCCAACTCGGGCCGGTGCTTGCCGTCGCCGACGAGGACGAGCCGGAGATCGAGACCCTCCCGCACCAGTTGGGCGACGGCGTCAATCTGCACGTCCGGCGCTTTGTACATCTGCGCCAGCGAGCCGACGGTGACGAGCGTGAACGGCCCCGCGCGACGCGGGGCGCGCGGGGCCGCGACGAACGATCCCTCGGAGAGTTCGACATCCGAGTAGTAGGTCGTGAACGATCCCGGCGCGGGCGGGTAGCGGCGTTGCAGCGCATGTTCGGTGACGTACCCGATCGCCGCCGCGCCCGCGCAGAGCCGCCGCATCCGCTTCGGGAACCACCAGCGGAAGAAGGGGCGCAAGGGATGCCGCACCGCGCCGGGCGCGAAGACGTCGTAGGGGTCGCCGAGGGCTTCGACGCCGTACGGGTGGCCCGCGCGCCGGAGGGCCGGTTCGATCTGCGCCGCGATCGCGGACGGCGCGCGGAAGATCACCGCGTCCGCCGGCCCCACCGCCGCCACCGCCGCCTCGGTCAGCCGCCGCCGCCGCCGGAGGTATTGCCACGGGCCGATGTAGAACGGCAGCGCGGCGAACGAGACGGCGTCGCCGTCCGCGCGCTGCCATCCCTCCGGCGCGGCGGCCACATCCCGCAGCCGCGCGACGACGCGGACCGTATCGAAGACGGCCAGATAGCGGGACCAGAAGGGGCGGGCGAACATCGTCTGCGTCCAGATCGCGCCGTCCGGCGTCCGGTCGAAGCGATGCTCGATCGAGACAACGAGGTTCATGCGGCATGCTCCGGTTGGTGGCGCACGCGGCGCCAGAGATGCATCGGCCCGAGATCCCGGCGGTCCATGTACGCGACGAACAGGATCATCAGATAGGGCACGAGCGAGTACCAGACGAGCGGCCGCACGACATCAATGGATTCGCCGCGCGCCCAGAAGATCACGAACGAGAGGAAGCTGGCGACGACCGCGAGTTTGGCGGGCGCCCCCGTGCGGCACCCCCAGAAGATCAGCCGGGCGAAGCAATAGCCGACGAGGCCGAGGAAGAGCGGCGCGCCGATCCAGCCCCAGTCGAGGTATGCCTCCGCGATGAATGAGTACCCGAAGCCGCCGCCCTGCGACGCGAAACTCGGGTCCACCAGCCAGACGAGCCAGTCCGACGCGAGGCCATGCGCGATGGCGGGGTGGATCGTCCAGAAGAGGTTCGGGATGAGCGTCGTCGCGGCGAAGAAGTATTGCGCGCCGAAGTCGTAGCCGCGCACGCTCGGCACGAAGGTCAGCGTGTGGGAGATCGTCACCATCGTGCCGCCCGTCTCGGTGAGGACGGCGACGAACGGATTGTTGACGCCGGAAAAGGCATGGAGGAGCGCGCGCGCGGAGAGGCGATCCGCGCCGCTCGTATCCCGCGTCGCGGCGACCAGCGGGAAGACGAAGACGAAGACGAAGAGCGCGGCAGCCCAGAGCAGCCAGCGCGGGATCGGGTGGATCACCCGGTGCCAGAGCCAGGCGTACGCGATCACCGGGCCGATCGCATGGTAGCGCGAGCCGAGGAAGAGTTGCACGAGCGCGTAGAGGGCGATCACACCCAGCGACGTGCGCCGACCCGCGCGGGACATCCCGCTCCCGGCGAGGAGCACGAGCGCGCCCGGCACGAGGAAACTGGCGAGGAACTGCGCGCTCGCTTGCAGGCCGGTCGCGTAATCCTGCTGGTAGAGCGCGAAGTAGCCCGAGGCGAGCACGACGCTCGCCGCCTGCTTGAGTTGCAGCGCCATCGGCACGGCGGAAATGAGTATCAATGCCCAGCCGACGAAGCGGATTTCCTCGGCGGAGGGCGATTCCGTCGCGCGGGCGATGGGGCCGGGGAAAAGGGCGCCCGCCCGCCCGCCCGCGACGAGCAGCGCGCCGAGGTGGAACGTCCCCAGCGCGAGAAAAACGAGCAGGAGCGTTTGGAGCGTCACGGCGGGCGTAAACGAGAAATCGAGGAGCATGATGCCGCCGTTGTTCAGGCCGAAGGCGTAGAGGAACGCCGATCCCGCATTGAAGAGGAAGGCGGCGATCAGGAAGAGGCCGTACGGATCGAAGGTGCTGCCGGTCAGTCGCTTCCACGACCAGAGCGACCACGCGAAGGAGATGAGCAGGAGAATGGACGCCGGATGCAGCCACGATGCGTCCGTCCAGCCGAGGAGCGGACGACCCCAAATGTAGGCGATCAGCACGCCGAGCAGGAAGAAGAGCTGCGCGACGACCATCGTCACGGCGGCGCGGTCATGCGGAGATCTCCCTTCAGGGAGATCGGTGGGAGTTGCCGACTCGTTGTCGCTCTGTCTAACGGCGGGCATAGACATGCTCCAAAGCGTCCCATGATCTTCGCACATCGAACGGCGTCGCCCGGGCGATGGCGAGTGTCTCCGGCCGCGCGAGCGGCGGCGCATCGCGCGCGGCGAGCAGAGCGTCCGCCCACTCGCCGGCCGGGGCGTCCAGGGAGAGCCGATGCACGAGCGGCGGCATGATGTCCGCCTCGCGCGGTACGGCGTCGGAGAAGACGCAAGGCAACCCCGCCGCCTGCGCCTCGACGAGCGCGAGGCCAAGCCCCTCGTAGCGGGACGGGAAGACGAAGGCGTCCATCGCGCCCCGCATCAGGCGGGGCACATCGGCGCGCGAGCCGGCGAAGGTGATATAGTCCCGGAGGCCCTTCCCGGCGGCGCGCGCCATCATCTCCGGGCGCAACTCCCCTTCGCCGACGAGCAGAAAGCGGACGGTCGGATCGCGTCGCACGACTTCACCGGCAATATCGAGCAAGAAGGCGTGATTCTTCTGGTCGGTGAACCGCCCGACATGCCCGATCACGAAGGCATCCGGCGGGAGAGGGAATTCCGCGCGCACTGCGGCGGCGCAAACGCATTCCGCGAACGGGCTGAAGTCCACGCCGCAGAACAGTGTCCGGTAGCGCGGGTCGGCCTCCCAATTCGGGCCGAAAAGATCGTCCGCCGCCCGACGGCTCGCGGCGAGGCCGTCCGTCGCGCAGGCGTCAATCCAACGGCGCATCAGTGTGCGGTACGCCTTGCGCGGCAGGCTCGCCCGCGCCTCGGAGGCGGAGGCGTCGAGGTGGCTGTGCGCGACGCGCACCGGCACGCCCGCCCGCTTCGCCAGCCGCAGCACGAGGCCGCTGTACCGATGCACATGGCTGTGGACGACATCGTACGGGCCGTCTTCCTTGAGGATACGGAGGAAATCCCGCGCGTACCGGAGCGGCTGCCTCGTGTGCGGGCAGAGGATGAGATTGCTGCCGAGCGCGCGAATCTCGTCGTCGTAGTCCTGCGGCTCCGCGACATGGACGAGAAAATCCATCCGATAGCGGTCGCGGTCTATCACCCGCAGGATGTGCATCAGCCACGTCTCCGCGCCCCCCCGCTCCATCATGCCGAGCACATGGAGGATGCGTATCGGTTTTTCCTTTGCCAGCATCATCGAAACGACCTTTCCCCGCCCCTATCCCGTCCGCACATTAAACGTGACCCGCATTCAACGCGTGATGGGGGCAGTTTATCCTACCCCCGACCCCCTCTCTCCGAGGGAGGGGGCGTCCTGCTCCCCTTTCGCGTCGAGGGAAGGGGGCCGGGGGGTGAGGCGATGCAGCCCATACAGGACGGCGGCGGCTTTGAGCGGCAGTTGCACGGCGAACATCAGGCAGGTCGCCCACGCCGCGCCGAGCAGGCCGTGGCCGGGCACGAGCAGGGCGCACGCGACGGCGACGACGGCGATCGAGATGGCGTAGATCGGCACCTGGATCGCGAACTGCCGCGCCGCTGTCATCGCGTAGCCGCAGACGGCGGCGAGGTAGCCGATCCCGGCGGCGGCGATGATCCAGATGAAGACATCGAGATGGGCCGCGTACTCCGGGCGGTAGAGCAGCGTCAGCACCTGCCGCCCGACGACAAGGCCGAGCAGCAGACCGGCGGCGGCGAGCAGCGCGCTGATGCCGAGCACCTTCGCGATCAGCGCGCGGAATGCGCCCCCCTCGCCCGCCGCGTATTGTTGCGCCAGCCGGGGGCTGACCGCCTGGCCGAGGGCGTCCACGACCGTCGTCCCCGCGACGACGATGTAGGCCATTGCCGCGAAGATGCCGAGTGCGTGCGTCCCCTCGAACCGCTCGATGAAGTAGCGCGGGATGTTCACCATCAGCGAGCCGAGCATCATCACGGAACCGAGCGGCAGGGCGAGCCACGCCAGTCGCACCATCCGCGGCCGGTCCCAGCGCGGGCGGATGGATGCGGATTCGCCCCCGTCGTGCGCCGCGCGGAGGACCGCCGCGCCGCTCGGGATGTCGTATGTGGCCAGCCGGAAGGCCCAGCCGGCGGCGAGCGCGAGCGCGCCCCAGACGATGTTGCCGGTGAAGAGAACCGCGACGCCGAGCGCGACGAGCGAGAGCGGCCCCTTGACCATCATCGAGATGGCGATGCGGTCCATCCGCTCGTGCTGCTGGAGGAGGCCGTAGAAGACATCGCTGACCGACTCGAAGCCCTTGGCGAGGCCGACGAACAGGATGACAAGTGCAGTCTGCCGCCCATCGCCGGAGGCGAGCGTGATCCCCGCGATCACGAGGAGCGCGAGCGGCGTCGTGGCGAGGCGGAGGCCGAGGTACTCCCCGAACCGATACTCGCGGCGCGCATCCGTCGCCTGGATGCCGCGCAGTTGCAAGTTCGTCAGCATAATCACCGGCGCGGTGATCGCGAGGCCGAGCGCGAACTGCCCGACGACCTCCGGCGAGCCGAGTTTCGCGAGGACGACGAGCATCGCCCACTGGCACGCCGCGTACACGACATTGCCGACGAAGGTCCATGAGAAGTTCGCGCGCAACGAGAGGGCGTGCGGCGGCCGGGCGGCGGGAGTCGCGGCGGCCGCGCCGTTTGTCGGGATGGTTCGGCGGGGGGCGAACGCCCATATCCTTAACATGCCGCTCCCC
>JAICIL010000058.1 GCA_025924435.1 Chloroflexia bacterium
GGTCGGAGAACTCGGCGGCGGCGCGCAGGGCGGTGTCGTCGTATTTCACCTTGTGGTGCGCCTCGTACTTGTCGCGCAGGCCGGAGAGAATCTGGATCGTCTCCTCGACGCTGGGCGGATCGACGATGATCGGCTGGAAGCGGCGTTCGAGAGCGGCGTCGTGCTCGATGTACTTGCGGTATTCATCAAGCGTCGTCGCGCCGATCGTTTGGAGTTCGCCGCGAGAGAGCGCCGGCTTGATCATGTTCGAGGCGTCGATGGCGCCTTCGGCCGCGCCGGCGCCGACGAGCGTGTGCAGCTCGTCGATGAACAGCACGGCGTCGTTGGTGTTCCGGAGCTCCTCGATGATCTTCTTGAGCCGCTCCTCGAACTCGCCGCGATACTTCGCCCCCGCGACCAATGCGCCCATGTCGAGGGCGACGATCTGCTTCTCCTTCAGCGTGCTCGGCACGTCGCCCTGCACGATGCGCTGCGCCAGCCCCTCGGCGACGGCGGTCTTGCCGACGCCCGGCTCGCCGATCAGCACCGGATTGTTCTTCGTGCGGCGCGAGAGCACCTGCATGACGCGGCGAATTTCCTCGTCCCGCCCGATGACCGGGTCGAGTTTGCCTTCGCGCGCCAGGGCGGTCAGGTCGCGCCCGTACTTTTCGAGCGACTGGTACTTGCCTTCGGGGTTCGGGCTGTCCACATGCTGGCCGCCGCGCACCTCCTTGAGCGCCTCCAAAACGCGCTCCCGCGTCAGGCCGAACGTCGTCACCAGCTGCTCCGGCGCGCCGCCGAGGCGCGGGGTCAGCATGGCGAGGAAGAGGTGTTCGGTGCTCAGGTAACTGTCGCCCAGTTCGTTCGCCGCCTCGACCGCCTGCCGGAAGACGACCTGCATCCGCTCCGACGGCGTAACTTGCTGGTTCGCGCCATTAATGCCGCGCGGTACGCGGCTGCCGAACTGCTCCGCCATCGCGCGCGGCTCGATCGGGTCAACGCCCAGTTTGGTCAAGAGCAACGGCACGATGCCGCCCTCCTGCGCGAGCAGGGCGACGAGCAGATGCTCCGGTTCGTACCGGCTATAGCCATTCTCGAGCACATATTGCTGGCTCGCGGCGAGCGCTTCGCCCGCCTTCTCGGTGAATCGTGGTTGTGCCATGATGAAATATCCCTCCTGGAGAGCGTTAGCACTCTCGTTCTATGATTGCTAACACCCGCAGAAACCTTGATATTCCCCGTATCAAGGTGAGGGATTTTGAACTGCGAAGGCGCGAAGGACGCCAAGAAATATGGAGAGAAAAGATGAAAAATTCAAACTTTCTTCTTTCTCTTTTCCCTTGGCGTCCTTGGCGTCTTGGCGGTTCAATCCTCCCCGACGAGGCCGCGTTCGAGGGCGAGGGAGGTGGCGGCGACGCGGTTGGTGACGCCGAGTTTGCCCAGGAGGCTGCTGACGTGCTGGTCCACCGTGCGGCGGCTGATCGAGAGGAGGTCCGCGATCTCTTGATTGCTCGCACCCTCGACGAGATGCCGCAGGACGTCCGCCTCGCGCGCCGTGATGCCGTACGCCTGCGCGGGGTTGACGGCGTGCAGCCGCGCCCGCAGCGTGTCCAGTTGGGCGGTCAGGAAGGGCGCGTCGAGCGGGGCGATGATCGCTTCCGCCGCCGCCAGCGCGCGCCCGGCCTCCGCGCGATCCGGCCTGTCCGTGCGGGTGACGTGGAAGGTGGCGAGTGCGAGCGCGATCGCGGCGCGCTCGTGGGCGGCGGGGATGCGGGCCGCAATCTCCTCCGCCCGCCGAAGGGCCATCTCCGCCTCTTGCCACGCGCCGCGCTCCATCGCCAGTTCGCCGGTCATGCGGTGGGCGGCGGCGAGGGCGAAAAGGTCGTGGTGCGCCTCTGCCTGCTCGCGCGCGGTCGTCGCGCTCGTCAGCGCGCGGGGCGATTGCCCGCGTGCGCGGTAATACGCGGCCCACGCGAGGTGGTGTTCCGCGACGGCGGGGACGTAGGCGCTCCGGGCGAGTAGCGCCGCGCCCTCGTCCAGCGCCTGCTTCGCCGCAGCCGGTTGACGATCCAGCAGGAGCAACCGCGCGAGGAGGTTGAGGGCGCGGATGTGCAGGTGATGCGGCAGCGCCCAGTCCGCACCCGGCGGCGGGAGTTGCCGCCGGATCAGCGCGATGCCGTCCGCCGCCCGCCCCTCCGCGAGGGCGAACCGCGCGGCGCACAGCACCCATTCCATCCGTGTCTGGAGAGATGCGGGCAGGGGATTCGGCGGGGTCTGGAGATCCTGCCGCGCGCGTATCCAATCGCCGTGCAGAAATGCCCAGTACGCGGGAAGAAACCAACCCGCCGCGAGCGTGACCCCCACTTGTATGCGGCCACGCTCGGCGGTCTCGCCGTGCCGCTGCACGAGGTCCGCGAGCAGTTCCGCACGATCCGCGAAAAAAGGGATGCCGACTGTGAAGAAAAGGAAGACGAGCATGCTGCTCTCGGAGTACGGGTTATCGAGCGCACGCTGACCCTCCAAGCCCTGCCGCATCAACGCATATGCCTCTTCGGCGGCGCCCAGCGCCGCGTGCGCATTGCCGACCAGGAAGAGGAGGTCCACATAGGCATCGCGATCCGGCCCCTGCTCGGCGATGGCGAGGAAATCCTGCCCTTCGCGCAATGCCTCCCGATATTTCCCCTGATCCCGCAGGATACTTAAGAGAATCGGGCCACAGGTGATGCTCGCATCGCCGTTGGCGACCTGTCGCATTGTTTCTATCGCAAGGCGACACTCCCTCTCGGCCTCCTGATACCGTCCGAAACGCCAATGCGAACTCGCCAGCCGCCACCGTATCTGCCCGGCGCTAAAATGATCGCCGCGCGCGAGGAAGCCGCGGAGCGCCTCTTCGGCGTACTGCTGCCTGCGCAGCGGGTCGGCATAGGCGAGCGCGCCGGACAGTTTCAGGAGCAGGCGGTCGCGCTCTTCGGGTTGCTCGGGGCCGAAGGAGGCGAGCGCGGCCTCGTAATAGGTGATCGCGGTCGCCCGCGCGAAGACGCGCATCGCCGCATCGCCGGCGAGGACGAGGTAGCGGACCGCCCGCGCGCCGTCGTGCGCCTGCCCGAAATGGTGGGCGAGCCGGTCGTACATCGCCGCGTTGTGCGTCCCGACTTCGGCTTCGATCGCTTCCCCGATGCGGCGATGCCACTGCCGCCGCCGGGTGGCGAGCACCGCATGGTAGAGCACCTCGTGGATGATCGGATGCGTGAAGTGGTACTGCTCGCGCGCCGGGTCGTCCTCCGCGATCATGTTGACGCCCGCCGCCTGCTCCAACCCGCCCAGCACCTCCTCCTCCGGTCGGTCGAGCACCCGGCGCAGGAGC
The DNA here is from genome assembly GCA_025924435.1 of Chloroflexia bacterium. The sequence goes on from JAICIL010000058.1 coordinate 3,344, forward strand.
GGGAAATCGAAGGTCTGGCCGATGATTGCCGCCACTTCGAGCATCCGCCGCGTGGCGGCATCGAGGCGGGCGATGCGCGCCGCCACCAGCTCCTGGAGCGTCTCGGGCGGCGAGGGGAGGGTGGTGGAGACGACCGCCCAGCCGCTCTCCGTCCGGCGCACGGCGCGCGCGGAGATGAGCGCGCGGCACATCTCCCGCACGAAGAGCGGATTGCCGTCGGTCGTCCGGTAGACGGAGCGGGAGAGCGCGTCCATCTGCCGCCCCGTGCCGAAATGCGCCGTCACCATCTCCGCCACGTTCGCGGGGAGCAGCCGGGGCAACAGAAGGCGCGTCGTCGGCGCTTCGCGCAGCAGGCGCGGCAGGAGGGCCTTCAGGGGATGCGCGTCCGTCAGTTCGTCGTTGCGATAGGTGCCGATCATCAGGATGCGCCGGCCCGCCAGATCGTGCGCGAGGTGGCGCATCAGGTCGAGCGAAGCCGGATCGGCCCACTGGAGATCGTCGAGGATGAGGATGAGCAGCCGGGACCGCGCGAGCGCCGCCACCGCGGCCTCAACCTGCGCGAAGAGCGCCTCCTGCGTCGGCGGCTCCTCGCGCTGCGTCTGGAACGGCGCGGGGGGGATGCCCGCCCCCTCCGGCCAGCGGCGGAAGCAGTCCCGCCACGGGCCGTAGGGCGGTGTCTCCATCAGGTCGTAACTGCGCCCGATCAGCATCCGCGCGCCGTGGGGCGCGAGGGAGGGGGTGGCGAGGGCGAGGGTCGTCTTGCCGATGCCCGCCTCGCCGCCGAGGAGGACGAATTGCCCATCGCCCGCGTCGGCACGCGCGGCGAGGTCGCGCAGCAAGGCGCGCTCGTCGTCGCGGTCAACGAGCGGGGCGATTCCATCGGGTGCGTTGGTCCGTGCCGTAACCATTGTGGCAATCCCGCCGTCATAGTGGGCAGTGAGCAATGAACCGTGAATCGCGGCGCGGTGCGCGATTCAGCGATGCTTGACGGGAAGCGCACGCGTGCGACCGGGCCCGGTTCATCGTGTATGATAGCAGAGACGTGACTGCAACAAGGAAATTGGGTGATGGGAAGGAGAAGCGGAAATGGCGGATGACCGGGAACTGGCCGCATTGAAGGCGCAAATTGCGGCGCTCGAAGCGCGGGCGCGGAATAATCAGGGCGGTCAGATAGCGCGCGCTTACATCGTCAAGACGCAGGTCTTCGACGAGTGCTGGTCGCCGGAACCGATTGAGCCGCCGACGGAACCGGGCGGTGGTGAGTCGGTGCATGCGCGGCTGGATCGCATCGAGGAGCAACTGCGGCGCATCGTCGCCAAGATCGAAGGATAGGGAGCGCGACGGAGCGGGCACTCCATGTGGTCGGCGCGGGGCCGCTGGCGGCGGCGATCGCGGAGGCGGTGCATGCCGCCGTACCTACGCGCCCGGTGATCGCCCTCGATGCCGCCTCCGCGCCGGATGCGCTCGTCGGGAGCGCGTTCATCATCGGCGTGGCCGAGGGCGGTACGGCCGGGTCGCTCCACCCGATCAATCGCATCGCCCGCGCGCGGGGCATCCCCTGGCTGCCGATCCGCGCGGCCTCCGACGTCGTCCGCTTCGGCCCCACCGTCATCCCCGGCGCGACGGCCTGCCTGCTCTGCACCGAACTGCGGGAGGCGGCGAACGGTCCTACCCCCCCAACCCCCCTCCCGAAACGGGAAGGGGGAGCAAAGGAAGATGGCGTACGGTTTTCTCCCCCTCTCCTTTGCCCCCAGGCAAAGGAGAGGGGGCCGGGGGGTGAGGTTCCCACCCTCGCCGCCCTCGAAGTGCTCCAAACTTTCATCGGTGAGCCATCCCGCGCGCGCGGGCGGCTCGGCCTGCTCGATGTGGCGTCCGGCGCATGGACGTGGCACCCGGTGCTGCGCCATCCGCGCTGCCCCGTCTGCGGCGGCCTGCCGTGGTCGCATTACGCTCCCCCTTCCCCACAGGGGAAGGGGGCCGGGGGGTTGGGCCCCCTCACTCCCTTCGTGGACGACGAGACGGGCATCGTGCGCGCGGTGCTGCCGGTGCCGCCCCCGCCCGGCGAGCCGCCGCCGCCGCACGTCGCGCTGGCGCTCCTCTCGAACGCGCAATTCCGGGAGGATTGGGCCGCGCTCCCGCCCGGCGAGCGGACGACGACCGGCAAGGGGTGGACGGCGGAGGACGCCCGCCGGGCCGCCGTCGGGGAGGCATTGGAGCGGTATTGCGCCACGCTGCCGCCGCCACCGGGGACGTTCCGGGTCGCGCCGCGCGCCGCGCTCGACCGACCCGCCCTCGGCCCGGAAGCGTTCGGCCTCTATCACCCGGCGCAGTACGCGGACGGCGCGGTGCCCTATGTGCCCGTCACCGCCGCTACGCCGCTCCATTGGGCCGAGGCGCGATCACTGACGCATGACCGCCCGGCGCTCGTCCCGGCGTCGCTCGTCTATCTCCTGTCGCTGGATGGCATCTGCCAGCAGACTTCCAACGGGCTGGCGGCGGGCCGGACGGTGGCGGAGGCGTCGCTACGCGCGCTCTGCGAGGTGATCGAGCGGGACGCCTTCCTCGTCGCCTGGCTGACGCGCCGCGCCGCGCCGCGCCTCGATCTTACCGCCGCCGGTGACGCCGTGGCGGGCATCGCCCGCCGGTACGCCGCGCGGGGCGTGACGCTAACGGCGCACGATCTGACGACCGCGACCGGCGTGCCCGTCGCCCTCGCGCGGGCGCACGACGAGCGGGGCAGGCCGCCGATTGACCTGATCGGCCTCGGCTGCGACCCCGACCCGCGCCGCGCCGTCGCGCGGGCGGTCCTGGAAGTTGTGCAGGGGCGGCATGCGCGCTGGGATGAACTGGCGGCGTCAGGCCCGCCGGAGACGGTTCGCACGCCCTCGGACCACGCCTTGTGGTACGCGCTGCGCGACCGGAGCGACGCCTTCGCCTTCCTCGGCCCCCAATCCGGCCCGCCGCCCGCATCGGTCGGCAACGCGGGCGACGACGCGGAAACCGCGCTCGCCGCCGTCGTCGCCATGCTGGCGCGGGCGGGGCACGAGGCGGTGATCGCGGAGATCACGACGCCGGATGTCCGCGCGGCGGGGATGGCCGTCGTCCGCGCGCTCGTCGCGGGCCTCCTGCCGATCCACTTCGGCGTCGGGCAGGAGCGGCTGGGCAGCCCGCGCCTCGCCGCGTTCCCCATCGCCTCCCTCAATCGCACGCCGCATCCCCTCGCATAGCCCGGTTTTCCTAACCCCCAACCCCTTCCCTACGAGGGAAGGGGAGCCGGAAAGTCCCCTCCTGACGCGGGAGGGGGTTCGGGTTAGGAACGCCGATACGGAGTACGGATACGTACGCGCCCGAAAATTCGCGCCCGATACATCCGTAACCTTACGGATGTACCGCCCCCGATCAGCCCCTAGAGTGGAGAGAGCAACGAATCGGGCGCGATGGCGGTGGGGTAGGACGAGAGAGGGGCGAGAGACCGATGACGACACACGCGCTGATTTCCAACGACGCACAGCGGATCGAGCAGGCCCGGATGGGCGACGCGGCGGCCTTCGAGTCGCTGCTCCGGCAGTACGAGCGGCCACTGTACGGGTACATCTACCATCTGATGTCCGGGAACGCGGACGACGCCGCGGACCTCCTGCAGGAGACCTTCATCAAGGTCTATCGCGCCCTGCCGCGCATCCCCGAAGATGTCAATTTCCCGGCATGGCTCTACCGCGTGGCGCGCAACTGCTGCCTCGATGAGATGCGCCGCCGTCGCCGCGCCCGCTGGACCGTCTGGGACGGCGCGCGCGGGGAGGCGCTGACCAATCACATCGGCGGGGCCGACCCGGAGCAGATGGTGCTCGATCGGGAGGGCAACAGCGACGTGATCGCGGTCCTCGCGCGGATGTCCCAGCGGAACCGGCAGGCGCTCGTCCTGCGCGAGTGCGAGGGGATGTCCTGCGAGGAGATCGGCGCGGTCTTCGGCATCTCGCGCATGGCGGTGAAGTCCATGCTCTTCCGCGCCCGTGAGGAGTTCCGCCGGATCACCGCCACGCTCGGCCTCGACCGCCTGGCGACGGGCGGGGGCGACCAACGGGCCGCCTGATGAATAGTACATGGGTGCATTTCTGGCGCGCGGTGATCCAACCGCGCGCCGTTTTCGTATAAGATGATGAACCGACCTTCTTTTGTTCTCTCCTTCCCCATTTCCCCAATCCCCGCCGGTGCCGTCCCCGCGGCACCGGCACTTTTTGGGTCCGGAGTTCGGGATTCGTAGCGGGTTTCTGAACCACGAACATCGAACGCCGAACCTCCCCGGTGGCAGGGCGCATGCTATACTTTTGCCAATGGAATGGTTCGGTCCCGGCGTGTCCTGAGCCGCATGTGCGCTCTCGCTTCTGTCGCCGGGCCGTCATGGAGGGGTCCCCCGTTCAATGAGCGCTGAAGTTTGGAGGACGATCGCCGGGCTGGCGATGCTCGCCCTGATCGTCTTCCTCAACGCCTATTTCGTCGCGACCGAGTACGGCCTCGTCGCCTCCCGCCGCAGCCGGATCGAACAATTGGCATCGGAGGGGAACACCCGCGCGCGCTGGGTGAAAAGCGCGCTCGCCAACCTCAACCCGTACATCTCCGCGACGCAGATTGGCATCACGATCGCCGGGCTGGCGCTCGGCTACCTCGGCGAGCCGGTCGTCGCGAAACTGATCGAACCCGCCTTCGCGTGGCTGCCGGCCGATCTGCCGGTGATCTCCGCGAATGTCATCGCGATTGTCGTCTCGTTCCTGCTCGTCACCTACGTCACGGTGTTGATGAGCGAGTTGCTACCGAAGCGCATCGCCATCCAGAACCCGGAGCGGATGGCGCTGCTCGTCATCGGCCCGATCCGCGTCTTTCTCGTCGTCTTTCGCCCCCTGATCGCCGTCCTGAACAACAGCGCGAGTTTCCTGCTCACGCGGCTCGGCTTCGGCGATTCGAGCGAGCACGGGACGTACACCGAGGAGGAATTGCGCATCCTCGTGCGTGAGAGCGAGCAGGCGGGGACGCTCGAAACGGGCGAGCGCGAGTTGATTGACCGCGTCTTCTCCTTCGCGGACAAGGAGGCGCAGCAGGTGATGGTGCCGCGCACGCAGGTCGTCGGGATCGAGCAGCACACGCGCATCGCCGATGTCGCGCCGCAGGTCGCCACGAGCACGTATACGCGCTTCCCCGTCTATGAGGACAACCTCGACACCATCCACGGCATGGTGCACGTCAAGGACATCATCGCGGCGGTCGGCTCCGGTCGGGGCGAGGTGCCGATCCGCGAGATCATGCGCCCCGTGCTCGCCGTGCCGGAGTCGGTGCACATTGACGATTTGATGCTCGAAATGCGCCGCCGCCACACCCACATGGCGATCCTCGTGGACGATTTCGGCGGCACGGCGGGCCTCGTGACGATGGAAGACCTGATCGAGGAGTTGGTTGGGGACATCGAGGACGAGTTCGACCGCGCCGCCCCGCAACTGCAACGGAATGCGGACGGCAGCATCACGCTCGATGGCCGCACGCCAATCGCGGAAGTCCGCGCGATGGTGCCGCTCGGCGACGTGGACGACGGCTACGAGACGATTGCCGGGTACGTATTGGACCGCATGGGGCGCATCCCGAAGGCGGGCGAGAGCATCGAGACGGACCATCTCCATATCCGCGTGGACCGGATGGATCGCCTCCGTATCGCGCAAGTCACCCTCACCCCGGCCGATAGCACGGCGCGGCACGCGACCGATGATGTGCCCGCACGCGACACCGCCGTGGCGGATTAAGGGACGAACCCACCCCCGGCCCCTCCCGACGCGGGAGGAGAGCCCTCGGTATGGCGATTGCGGGCCAGTTCCCCCTCCCGCGTCGGGAGGGGGTTAGGGGGTGGGTACAACCGCGCGCGTACGCCGCGCCTTCTACGGGGAGACGATTCCCGGCGATGTGTGGTGGATCCTCGCGCTGGTGGACGCGACCGTCCACCGGGGTGGACTGGCGCCGGAGCGGGCGCTCTTCATCGCGCCGGTCCGCGCGGCGCTCCATCATCTCAATCGCGCCGGGATGGGGATGTATCCGTGGGGGGGCTGGTGACGCACCGCTTCCCGCCGGGCCGCATCGCGCAGGCATACGCGGTCGCCCTCGGCGATCCCGACGCCGTGCAGGTGGTCGTGGTGTGGGAGTGATCCGATCCGCGCGTTTCCGAGTAGAAACTACCAAGTGGGCAGTGAGCAGTGGGCAGTGGGCAGTAATGGATACTCGGCACTCATTACACATCTCACGGCGAGCGTATCCGGGTCGGAATGTACTCGCGATCTGTCGCTGCCCATTGCCCACCGCCCACCGCCCACTTGGGGCCCGCCCATGACCTGGCCGCGCTCGCTCGATCCGTTCGAGGGGGATGTGCTGCCTGCCCCCGCCGCCGCCGCGCGGGCGGATGCGGCGGTGCCGACGCTCGCGGACGCGTACGAGGCGTGCCGGCTCATGATGCACCACCACGCGCACGCCTTCTCCTTCTCGATCCGCTTCCTGCCGCCGGAGAAACGGCGGGTGATCTGGGCGATCTACGCCGTCTGCCGCTACTCCGACGATCTCGTGGATCGCGCCCCGGCCACCGCCGCCCCGGCCGATCTGCTCGCCCGTATTGACTGGTGGGAGGAGCGGCTGCGCGCGATGGACACCGCCCTGCCGATCATCCGCGCCTTCGCCGATGCCCGCGCGCGGTTCGATGTCCCCATCCAGCCTTTGTGGGATCTGCTCGACGGCATGCGCATGGACCTCACCCGCTCGCGCTACGCGACGTGGGAGGAACTGGGGCACTATTGCTACTGCGTCGCCAGCACGATCGGCCTCCTCTGCACGCCGGTGCTCGGCTACGACGGCGCGGCGGAGACGCTGGACTACGCGGCGAATCTCGGCATCGCCATGCAACTGACAAACATCCTGCGCGATATCGGCGCGGACGCCGCGATGGGCCGCATTTACCTGCCGCAAGATGAACTCGCCGCCTTCGGCTACAGCGAGGAGAAGATCGCCGCCGGTGTCGTGGACGATGCCTTCCGCCGCCTGATGGCCTTCCAGATCGCCCGCGCCCGCGCCCTCTACCGCGCGAGCGCCCCCGGTATCGCGCGCCTCCACCGCAGCGGGCAGGTGCCGGTGCAGGCGGCGGCGATCCTCTACGGCGACATCCTCGGCCGCATCGAGGCGATTGATTACCGCGTCTACACCCACCGCGCCGCCCTGACGACGTGGGACAAGATCGCCCGCCTCCCCGCCATCTGGTGGCAGGCTCGCATGTTGCGCCGCGCATAACCGCCCGAATATTTCCCCTGCCTGATACACTCTTTCTACCATCTCAATCACGGATGGCCGAGCGGAGGTGGCCCCATGGCAGCGCCAAAAGTAGTGCCGTATCCCCATATCGTCCGCAGCCCAGATATGCTCGGGGGGGAGCCGCGCGTGGCGGGAAGCCGGATTTCCGTGCGCGTGATCGTGCAGACCGCGCGCTATGCGCGGGACAAGGCGGAACTCTACGGCGCGCATCCCACGATCACGCCCGCGGCAATTGAAGAGGCGCTCGCCTACTACGAAACCCATCGGGAAGAGATAGACCACGCGATCAAGGAAAATGAAGACGCACTGACCGCCGATCGCCGGTGATGCCACGACCGGACATCTATTTCGATGAGTGTGTCAACTGGTATCTCGCCGTCCGTCTCCGCCAGCGGGGTTTCTCGGTCACGACCGCCCGCGATGCCCGAATGGCTGGCAAAACCGATGCTGAGCAGCTTGCGTATGCGACGCACATTGACGCGCTACTCGTCAGTTACGACTCGCTCGATTACCGTCGGTTGCACCGCATCAGCACCGCCCATAGCGGGATCGTGCTGATCGGCAACGTGCGCCTTGATCGGCAGGAAGTCCGCACGGCGATGCTGATTGACTGGGCGGCGACCTTCCCCGACCATCGCTCGCGCCTCTTCCGCTGGCACGAGTTGCAGCAGCGGCTGATCGCGGGCCTGCGCCTCCCCGGCTACAGCGAGGAGGATGTGCGCATGGCATTGGGGCAGATGCCATAGGTCATCATTCATCCAGAAGCGCCCCGCCCGCGCAATGCCGATATCTTTTCTACGCTCTATGGTACGCTCCCGCACCGACAGGAGGGATCGGCCCGTGACGACCGTCAACCCGCTCGTTTTCGTGCCAATCGGGGTCGTGCTCAGTGCGGCGATTGCGCTGTTCGCATACCGGCGCGGGTCGCTCTCCCGCGGCGGCGTGGCGGGGGCGATGCTGACAGGGGCGCTCCATTTCGGCTTCGGCGGGCCGACCTGGGGGCTGACATTGATCGCCTTCTTCGTCAGCAGCACGCTCCTCTCGCGCTACAGAGAGCGAGAGAAGGAACAGGTCGCCGCGTGGTACGCGAAGGGCGGACGGCGCGATTTCGGGCAGGCGCTCGCGAACGGCGGCACGGGCGCGCTGCTCGCGGTCTGCTTCAATCTCCACCCGACCGGCTGGCTCTTCACCGCCTTCGTCGGCGTGATGGCGACGGTCGCGGGGGATACGTGGGCGACGGAAATCGGCGTTCTTTCCCGCCGCCCGCCGCGCCTCGTGACGACCGGGCGTGCCGTGCCCGCCGGGACGTCGGGCGGGATCACGCCGCTCGGCATGGGCGCGACGCTGGTGGGCGGCCTCGCGATGGGCCTCGTCGCGTGGGGGCTGGCGGCGACCTTCCGGGGTGGGATCGCCGTGTGGTGAATCGCGCTCGTCGGGCTGGCGGCAGGTCTTGTCGGCGGCCTCGCGGATAGCCTGCTCGGCGCGACGGTGCAGGCGCAATATCGTGCCGCGCCGGGCGCGATCATGGAGAAGCCGGACGGGGCGATTATGCATGGCGCGACGTGGATGACGAACGATGCCGTCAACCTTGTCGCGTCGCTCATCGGCGGCGCGGCGGAGGCGGGAGTCGGGGCGTTGTTTTTCTAATCCCGCTTCTTCCCTTGCAGGAACAGGCATCTATCCGATCGTCATGTGGGCGGCTCATCGGTGCGGAGACGGTGGCGGATGCGGGCGATCTCGTCGTCGGTCACGCCGATGGCGCGCAGATATGCCGCGATGCCGCCGTATGCGCTGTCGAAGTGGGCGAGGGTGGCGTCCATCGTCTCCGAGAGCGCCGAGAAACTGAGGGCATAGTCCGCGCTGATTGTCGCGGCGGAAACGCCGGCGGCGCCGAGGAGCAGGGCGACAATCAGGCCCGTGCGGTCCCGCCCCGCGTGGCAGTGGACGACGATCCCGCCGTCCGGCGCGTCCGCGACGGCCCGCAGAATCGCGGCGATCTGAGGCTGGCTCGTTTCGAGATAGGCGGCATTGATCGCCGCCGTGTAGGAGAGTCCCGCCTCCTTGTGTGCGGCGACGGCCTTGCTGATCGCCCGGTCGTTGGGGTCGAGCGGGAGATAGTGCGTGGTGATGTCGGCGTGCTCGGTAAACGGGCTTGGTTCGTCGCGCACCTCGACGGGGACGCGCAGATCAATGATCGTGCGGACGCCGTACGCTTCGAGCGCGGCGCGGCCTTGCGCGTTCAGCCGTCCGACGGAATCCGAGCGAATCAGCGCGCCCCAGCGGGTCGTCCCGCCGTCATCGGTCGCGTAGCCGCCGAGATCCCGCGCGTTGTAGCACGTATCCCAGCGGAGATGGCGTTTCGGCGTCTCCTCTGTCTCCGTCACCCGGCGATGATCTCCACGGGCGTGCCGACGGCGGCCCAATCCCAGAGCCAGCCGGCGAAATCGGTCGGCAGGTTGACGCAGCCGTGCGACATCACATGCCCCCAGTTGTGGTGCCAGTAGGTGCCGTGCAGCGAGTAGCCCTCCTGCCACGAGAGTTGGTCGTTGCCGAAATACTGGACGTACGGCACATTCGGCAGGTCGTAGCCGGGGCCGATCATCTCCTGCGAGAAGAAGCGCTGCTGGACCCAGTACGAGCCGGGCGGTGTCGGATGGGCGGCGACGCCGGTGGAGACGTCGAGGTCCTGCACGAGGGCCGTGCCGTCGAAGGCCCAGAGGTGCTGCTGCGCGAGATTGACGAGCACCCAGTGGCCCTGATGCGGCTGGACGCCCTGAATGTCCCGAATCGGCGCATCGCCGATCTGGTCCGCGCCGTCCGGCGCGGTGGCGCTCGGATCGGCCGGGCCGTGGCCGAGGATGCCGAGTTCGGTGATCCGGGCGACGTTGTTGGCGGTGGGGTCGAGTTCGAGGCGCCCGTACTGGAAGTACTGCGCCGTCGCGCCGTCCTCGGTCAGTTCCTCCGAGATCGGATCGCCCAGGAGCGCCTTTTTCTTCGCCCAGAGCGTGTAAAAGCCGTTGGCGACCCAGTGGCCCGTCGTCGCGACATACGCGGAATCGGCGGGCGCGGGGCCGGGCGTCCTGGCGCGCGACTTGAAGGCGTCCGCGCCGAGCAGCGAATGGAATTGCGCCGTCTCCCGGCCGACGGCGGCGAGTTCCGGCGCGCCCGCGGCCCGCTGGAAGATGCGGCCCGCCGCATACCACTGCTCGGTGACGCCGTCCGTGGTCGTCGCTTCGTTCAGCGGCCAGCCGAGGCCATCCGCGCCGCCGGTCTGCTCCCACAACGGCCGGAAGGCGGCGGGGATCGTGTGCCCCGTCGGGCGGGCGTAGAGCGGCGATGGTGCGGCGCTGACCATATGCGTGGTGGGGACGAATGCGGCGATGGCGATGAGAGCGACGAGCAGGCGAAGGAACGAGCGAAGCCCCCGGGACCCGTGCATGCGTGTACTCCTTCGATGCCGCCCCGGCGGGCAGCGGTTCGGGATGAGAGAGACATGTCTCCATACAGGATCGCGCGTTTATCGCGCAGGGATGCGCCAAAGGCGCGGCAATTCCTCTAAAGAACGAACGACTATCCCCGCCGGTTGCGGTTTTTCCGGCAATAATCGCGCGATAGATGCAGTGGTGGCAGGCTTTAGCCTACTTAACAACTTTTCTGTAGCAGGCTAAAGCCCACCACCACCTGAACGCAAAGGCATGCGCCTCCGTCCGCTGCTCTTGCACCGCGCGTCGGTCTGCCGCATAATGGGCACAACGACGCCGGGGACGCCAGTAGCGCTGCCCTCCCGTCCCGACAGCGAGCAGGCGGTGGTGTGAGCCTGCGGACGGGGCAGAACGCGAAATACCCCTCCGGTCCGAGAAAAGTCGGTGGTAGTAGGCTTTCCAGCCTGCACAAAGGGCCATCGTTCTCTCGGAGAACCGTCGGTCGGCTGCCCCCGGTACCGGGCCGCGCCTGTGTTGGCAGGCGCTGAGGTGGGCGTGGCGACGCGCCCGCGCATGAAGGTGGTACCGCGACGATCCGTCGCCCTTCTCGGGGGCGGCGTTTTTGTTTAACCTCACCCCCGGCCTCTCTCCACACGATGGAGAGAGGAGCGACCTTCGAAGATTGCGATGTTTGGCGAATACCACGATATTTCGGGCGAGGCACCCCTCTCCGCTTGACGGAGAGGGGCAGGGGGTGAGGTTCCCCAGGGAGGCATTGCATGATGGCGATAGCGACGAATGTGCTGGATACGCTCTCCGAGCGGGGGTTTATCAATCAGGTGTCGGATTTGGAGGGGCTGCGGCGGGCGACCCAGCGGCCGATCACCCTCTACTGCGGCTTCGACCCGACCTCCGACAGCCTGCACATCGGCCATCTCGTGCAGGTGATGGCCCTCGCGCACTTCCAGCGGCACGGCCATCGCCCGATCGCGCTCGTCGGCGGCGGCACGACGATGGTCGGCGACCCGACCGGGCGGGCGACCGGTCGGGCGATCATGACCAAGGAGACGATCGCCGCCAACGCCGCGAAGATCAAGGAGCAGTTGAGCCACTACCTCGATTTCTCCGCCGGCAAGGCGATCATGCTCGACAACGCGGCGTGGCTGACGAAACTCAACTACATTGATTTCCTGCGGGACATCGGGCGGCATTTCTCCGTCAACCAGATGCTGGCGATGGAGACGTACAAGACGCGGCTGGAAACCGGACTCTCCTTCCTGGAGTTCAATTACCTGCTTTTGCAGTCGTACGACTTCCTCCACATGTACCGGGAAGACGGCTGCATTTTGCAGATCGGCGGTGGCGACCAGTGGAGCAATTGCCTCGGCGGGATGGACCTCATCCGCAAGGCGGACGGTGGCGAGGCGTTCGTGCTGACGACGCCGCTGATCACCGACGCCGCCGGGCAGAAGATGGGCAAGTCCACCGGCAATGCCCTCTCGCTCAACCCGGCGTACATGAGTCCGTACGACTACTACCAGTTCTGGATCAACGTGGAGGACCCGCTGGTCGAGCGGTTCCTCGCCTTCTTCACCTTCCTGCCGATGGACGAAATCCGGCGGCTCACCAGCCATGAGGGCGCGGAACTGCGCGCGGCGAAGGAGAGGCTCGCCTTCGAGGCGACGAAACTGACGCACGGCGAGGCGGCGGCGCGCGAGGCCGAGGCAACCTCCCGCGCCCTCTTCTCCGGCGCGGGCGCGGTGGCGCACGCCCCGACGACGGCCATCCCGGTGGCGGCGTTCGCGGCGGGCCTCACGGTGGCCGATCTCTTCACGCGGGCGGGGCTGGCGACGGGCCGGGGCGACGCGCGGCGGCTGGCGGCGCAGGGCGGCGCGTCCATCGGCGGCGAGCGCGTGGACGACATGGACCGCATACTCATCGCGGCGGACATCCCGGCGGATGGCCTCCTCCTGCGCGCCGGGAAGAAGCGGTATCAGCGCGTCGTCGTCGGGAAGGACTAATACCGATTCCTGCTGAACCCCTCCCATTGATTCTGGTGGTAGCGCGGGCTTCCCAGCCTGCGATCCGGGAACCGCTCAACGGGAGTCGGTATCAGTCCCCAGTCCTCGATTCTGTTCGCGTTTGCGCCGCGCGGACGATGGCGAGGGAGGCGAGGACGACGGCGATCCCGGCGGCGGCATCGAAGAAATAGTGGTTGGCGGTGAAGACGACGGCGGCGAGCATGCCGACCGCCTCGATGACGGCGAGGACGCGCACGATCCAGTGGCGGGCCGTCCACCAGAATGCGAGGGCGATCATGGTGGCCCAGCCGACATGGAGACTCGGCACGGCGGCGTAGGCGTTGACGAACGCGCCGGGCCGCACATCGGGCGCATCGCGAGCATGGCGCGCGATGGTGTCCGTGAAGCCGTATCCGGGCATCAAGCGAGGCGGGGCGGTCGGATAGAGGGCGTAGCAGAGCAGCCCGATGGCGGCGGAGACGAAGAAGACGTTGCGGATCACCGCATACGTCGGGCGATGCCGCGCGTAGAGATAGACAAGGGTGAAGATGACGAGCGGCGTGTGCATCCAGAGGTAGACGCCGTTCCAGAGCCGCGCCATCCCCGGCACGCCGAGCGCCCAGTGCTGCCACGCCGGTTCCTGGAAGGCGTGCAACGCCCGTTCCAGATGGATGATCTGCCGCGCGTGCGACGCCGCGACCCCCGGATCGCCCGCCACGACGCCCCGCAGCAGGCTGTAGGCGACATACCCGGCGACGCAGAGCACCGCCTCGCGAGTCGCGAATAACACGTCGCGAGTAACGAGCGGGGCGCGGACACCGCGGGTTGCTTCCTGCCGCATGGCTCCCTGCATCTCAACGATGCGGGCACATCCGTATTGCCCGCCGATGCAGGGCGGTTATGCACATCCGGTGCCGCCGGGATGCGATGGCGGACGTAGGGGCGGTTCGTGAACCGCCCTCTTTGGACATCACCGCCGTCGCCACCCGCGAGAAAATCATGGCGCGGCAGGGAGGGCGATCACGCCGAGGAACAATCGCCCCTACGAATCGGATGCGCGCTTCGCCATTTGCGAGAGCCAGCGCCGTTCCGCGCCGATGGTCGTCGGGTCGCCGTGGCCGGGGTAGACGGTCGTCTCGGGCGGCAGGGTGGCGAGGCGGGCGAGGGAGCGGTGCATCGCCGCCTGGTCCGCACCGGGGATATCAATGCGGCCGTGGCCGTTCGGGAAGAGCGTGTCGCCGCCGATCAGCGTGTTCGTCGTCGGCTCATAGAGCACGACACCGCCCGGCGAGTGGCCCGGCGTGTGCCAGACGGTGAAGATATACCGGCCCAGATGGAGCATGTCGCCGTCGTTCAGATAGCGGTCGGCCTTGGTCGGCGTGATGTCCGGCGCGAAATCGCCCATCATCCGGGGGTCGCGGATCATCGGCTCGTCCGCCTCGTGGATGAGGAGGGGCGCGTTCGTCCCCGCCTGCATCGCGGCGTTGTCCGCGATGTGGTCCCAGTGGCCGTGCGTGTCGATGATGAGGGAGACGGTGTAGCCCCGCTTCTTCGCCTCGGCTAGCACAACATCGGCGGAATCGGGCGGCGCGTCAATGATCCACGCCTCGTTCGTCTCCTCGTCCGCGACGAGGTAGGCGTTGGTGGGCAGTGGCCCGGTCGGAAAGACTTCGATCTGCATGCGGCGGTTCCTCTCGTGATGGTGGGCAGTGGGCGGTGGGCAGTAATCAGAAAGGGCGGTGAGCGCTTCCCCTTTCAACCGCTACCGCTCACTACCCACTGCCCACTATTGTCGCACATCCGGCGGGCGGCCTCGTCGGGGGGTGAGGTCGCTGCCCGATCAGAGCGGGACATGGGGCTGGTCGCCGTAGGCGGCTTCGGCGAGGGCGGCGTCA
>JAICIL010000059.1 GCA_025924435.1 Chloroflexia bacterium
CCCTGGCGCCCCCCCCCCGCGCTACCGGGATCGGCCCGCGTCTCTGCGTGATACCGGGCATCCATCGCGTCGTGCTATCTTTGCGTCTATCGGTGGGACGCGGAACGACCGACGAGGGAGAACGGATTGAGAGACCCGCTGGAAGCATACGACTTCGCGACCGCGCGTGCCGCGCTGATGGCGCATTTCGCGCGTTGCGCCGCCTGGCTCAATCATGCCGCGCCGCACTCGACGCGCGTGGAGACGGACGACTCGAACGCCCTGACGCTCCGCGTCGGCACGCACGCCTACTTCACCTTCCACGAGACGCCGGACGGCTCGGCGTACGCGTGGTGGTATCCCGCCAGCCCGCGCCCCGTCGGCGATCACGACATCGTCGGCGACCCCGTCCCCGTCGTGCACGAGGCGCTCCTGCAATACATGCGCCGCGCCCGCAGCGAATTGGGATAGGGAACGGGGTTTGAACCACAGAGACACAGAGGGCACGAAGAGGGAAACAGATAGCAGAGAAATAGCAGAGAATGTGCACCCTATTTCATCGTCTCTTCTCTCTTCCTCTGTGCTCTCTGTGTCTCTGTGGTTGAATCGGGTTCCATCAAGGGAGGATTTGGGTTGGACGGACGGGGGATGGCGGTCAATGCGGGGCGGATGCTGGCGGACCTCGATGCGCTCGACCGGATCGGGCGGACGGAGGCGGGGCTGTTCCGCGTCGCGTGGTCGCCGGCGTACCGCGCGGGGCTGGAGTGGCTGCGCGGGCGGTTTACGGAGGCCGGGCTGGCGACGACGGAGGATGCGGCGACGAACATGTGGGGCCGCTGGCAGGCGGGCGATGGCCCGGCGCTCCTGCTCGGCTCGCACATTGACGCCGTGCCGAACGGCGGCAAATTCGACGGCGCCTTCGGCGTGCTCGCCGCGCTGGAAGTGTTGCGCACGCTCCGCGAAGCACGTATCACCCCGCCCTTCCCGCTCGCCGTCGTCGCCTGGGCGGACGAGGAGGGCGCGCACTTCGGCACCGGCTTTTTCGGCAGCATGGCCTTCGTCGGCACGCCGATCGTGGACGATTACGTTGCCATCGCCGGGCCGGGCGCGCGGGAGACGCTCGCGGCGGCGGGCGTCAGGCTTGATGCGCTCGACAGCGTCGCGGCCCAACGCTCCGGCATCGGCGCGTATCTCGAAATGCACATCGAGCAGGGGCCGCGCCTGGAAGCGGCCGGCGGGGGACTCGCGGTCGTCACGGGCATCTGCGGCATCGAGCGGCACGAGTGGCACATCGAGGGCCACCCGAGCCACGCCGGTTCGACGCCCTTCCCGATGCGGCGGGACGCGGGGATGGCGATGGCCCGCGCAATCATGGCGCAGCGCGATGTCGCGCGGGAGGCGGGGCCGGAGGTCGTCGCGACCGTCGGGCGGCTTTCCGTGACGCCGGACGTGCCGAATATCGTCCCCGGCACCGCGACCTTTTCCGCCGAGTTTCGGGACATTGACCCAACCATTCTCCAAGCCGCACAACGAGCGTATACACAACGTATACACGCGCTCTGCGCCGAGGAACGGGTCACGGCATCCTCCCGGCCGCTGCTCACCAACCCGCCGACGCCGATGCATCCGGCGATGATGGAGACGCTCGCGGCGGCGTGCGACGACATCGGCGTGACGCCGCTGCGCTTCCCCAGCGGCCCCGGCCACGACGCGGGGATCGTCGCGCGCGTCGTCCCGACCGGCATGCTCTTCGCGCCGAGCGTCAACGGTATCAGCCACGCGCCGGACGAATTCACCGACGACGCCTCGCTCGAACGCGGTGCGAACGCCCTCCTGCACGCCGTCCTGCGCCTGATCGAGCAGGGATTACCTGCCACCTGAAGAGGTCTTTTGAACCGCGAAGGCGCGAAGGACGCGAAGGAAAACGAGAGATACAACGAGGGAAGACCCTGTATGGTTCGATGCCCGGATAATCATCTTCTCTCCTTCCGTCTTCGCGTCCTTCGCGCCTTCGCGGTTCAAGGTTTCTCCGGATTGATTTCTGAAAGGAGGGATGATGGCGGATTTCGATGCGTTGGCGGCGGAGTTGCACGGGGCGCAGGCGAAGAACGTGGACCTGCTGGAACTGATCGCGGCGAAGTTTCGGGCGGCGGTGCCGGAATCCACGAAGGTCGTGCGGGAATGGCGCATCCTCGGCGGACGGATCAAGGAGATTGATCTGCATCTCGGCGAGACGCGCTACCGCTTCGAGTCGCCGCGCAAGGGGGCGTACGGCGTCGTGCGGCAGCCCGTCGTGCATGGCGTGGCGGTCGGCAATATGGAGACGCTCGCGCCGCATGCATGGGTGGACGCGCTGATCGGGGACCTCGCGCGGTACGCGGAGACGCAGGGGCGCTCCGCCGCCGCGCTCGAAAAACTGATGTTCGGATAAGGAGCACTCGCATGGCGCAGACTCCCGGCAATGCCCCGATGATCCCCGCCTCGGCGACGCAGCGGCTCCGCTCGGGGCTGTTCACGAGCGATCTGACGGTGGACGAACTCGTCTGTCTGGAGGACATCGGCGTCGAACCGCTCGGACTGGTGCTCGGCAGTTCGATCTATCACGTCGGATTGCAGGTCTCGCAGTACGGCCAGAACATGGAGTTGAACGTCCTCAGTCAGGCGATGTACGGCGCGCGGTCGCTGGCGATTGGCCGGATGGAGGCGGAGGCGGACGCCTTGCAGGCGGACGGGATCGTCGGCGTGCGCCTGATAATTACGCAGTATGAATGGGGGCCGGACCTCATCGAAGTGCTCGCCGTCGGCACGGCGGTACGGACGCGCGACCGCCAGGCGCACATGCGCCCGCAGCACGGCCGGCCCTTCTCCTCCGACCTCTCCGGGCAGGACTTCTGGAAACTCGTGCAGGCGGGGTACCGCCCGGTGCGGCTGGCGATGGGGACGTGCGTCTACCATGTGGCGCATCAGACGTTCCGGCAGGTCTGGGGGAAGGCGTTCCGCAACGCGGAGATGGAGAATTTCACGCAGGCGACGTACGAGGCGCGCGAGCTGGCGATGGGCCGGATGGAGGGGGAGGCACAACAAGCGGGCGGCGCGGGCATTGTCGGCGTGCGGATCCTGGAGAGGAGTTGGGGCTGGGGCAGCCACATCATCGAGTTCTTCGCGGTTGGCACCTCCGTCGTCCGCGTCGAGGCCCCCCGCCGCGCCCTCACCCCGACAATGACCCTCCCCTTAACCGTTTCGTAGTAGCAAGAGTAGCGGATAGGATCGAAAACAGACCAACCGCAGAGATGCAGAGGACGCAGAGCGGGAGAATACGACGATATAAAGAAGGATTCTTCGTGTTTCCAATCCTCTCTGTCCCGCTCTGCGTCCCTGCGGTTTAATCGGTTTCAGGAGGAAGAATGACGACACGGGTGCGTGAGGAGCGATGGGCACGGGCGCGGGGGATCGTGTTGGAGAATGAGTTACTGCGTGTCGTCGTGCTGCCGGAGCAGGGGGCGCGGATCGCCTCGCTCCTGCACCGGCCGAGCGGGCGGGAAGCGCTCTGGTCGCCGCCCGGCCTGCGCGCGCTGCCGCCGCCGACCTACGGGATGCCCTACGCGGATCACCCGGCGGTCGGCATTGACGAGTGCCTGCCGAATATTTGGCCGGATACCCATGCGGGGCGCGACCTGCCCGACCACGGCGAAGCGTGGGCGGCGCCGTGGGAGGCGACGACGGGCAAGGACCGCATCGAAACGACGGTGACGCTCCGGCAGTCCCCCTTCCGCCTCACGCGGCGGATCACCTTCGCGAACGAGACGGCCCTCGCGCTCGATTACGCCCTGACGAATACCGGCAACGCGCCCGCGCCCTGCCTCTGGGCGCTGCACCCGCTGATGACCTGGCAGCCGGGGATGCGGATCATCCTGCCGCCGTCGGTTTCGGATGTCGAGATCGGCTCGGTCGCCGGGGTCAGCCCGCTGCGCGAATATGCGCCCGCGAGATGGCCGAAGACGGACGGCGCGGACCTCGCGGGGGTGCAACTGAACGCGAACGGCGCGCCCGCCGCGACGAAGGTCTATGTCGGCCCGCTGATCGAGGGCGAGCGCTGGGCGGCGCTGCACGACACGCTGGCGGGGTTCGTCGTCGGCTTCGCCTTCACGGTGCCGATGCTCGGCCTCTGGCTGAACCGGGGCGCGTGGGGCGGCTACACGCACGTCGCCATCGAACCGGCGACGGGCATCTCCGAGCACCTCTCCACCGCCGTGGCGCGCGACAACGTCCTCACCGTCCCCGCCGGGGAGACCGCCTACTGGAGCGTCATCATCGCCGTGACGAGCGGCATCACGAACGTGACGGGTGTGACGCCGGACGGACTGATCGAGACCTGATCGTCACCGCGCATCCGTTCTGGTTGCTGGCGCGGCGATCGCGCCGTGGTATGGCATGTGCGTTACCGGAACCGGGTCGCCGATCGGGGAATGCCGCGATCTCCCGCGTGATGCCGCAGGCCGACCGGCCGGAAAGGGCAATCCCGATGAAGCACATGCCGATCGCCGCGAAGCATGCGGCACAGGACGCGGGCGCGAACGCGCATGAGGCCGCGAGAAATCCGTGGAGCCAGCGCCTCGCCCGCTGCGGCTACGCGACGAAGGGTGCCATTTACCTGTTGATCGGCGTCCTCGCGGCGAAGGCGGCATTTGGCGCCAGCGGCGGCAAGACGACCGACAACACCGGCGCGATTGATACGCTCTACCAGCAGCCGTTTGGCCGCTTCCTCGTCGGCGTGATCGCCGTCGGGCTGTTCGTGTACGCGCTCTGGCTCTTCGTCGCGGCGGCGCTCGACCCGGAGCGGAAGGGGACGGAGGCGAAAGGCGTTGTCGCGCGCGTCGCGTTCTTCATCGTCGGCTGCTCGTACGCCGCGCTGGGGGTTCTCGCCCTGCGCTTGGTGCTGCACCGGAGCAACGGCGGGAAGAGTTCGGACACCAGGACACAGGACTGGACGGCCCGCCTGCTCGCGCATCCCGGCGGTGTCGTCCTCGTCGTCCTCATCGGGCTGATCGTGCTCGGCGTCGCCGGATTCTTCTTCTTCGAGGCGATCACGGCCCGCTTCCGCGATGAACTGAATCTCTCCGGCGCGCATGCCGCCGAGCGGCGATGGGTCGTGCCGCTCGGCAGGGGCGGCTACGCCGCCCTCGGCATCGTGAACGCCGTCATCGGCATCTTCCTCATCATCGCGGCGCTCCGGCACAATGCCGGGGAGGCGAAGGGGGTCGGCGGCGCGCTGGCGGAAATTACGCAACGTCCGTACGGCGCGCTGCTGCTCGGCATCGTCGCAATCGGCCTCATCGCCTACGGCGCGTACACCCTCGTCGAGGCGCGCTATCGCCGACTCGTGCGCACCTGAGGACTGAGCGGGCCATTCCCACTCAGTCCTCAGTCCTCGGCGCGTATGCCGCGCAGAGCATGCCGAAGTAGGTGGGCGCTTCGTAGGAGAGGAACTCGCCCCGCCAGTCGTCGCCGATCGCGCCGGAGAGCATGAGCATCTGCCAGTAACTGTCCGCCTTTGCGCGGGCGACGAGCGCGGGGTCAATCCGCTGCACGCCGGTGAGGTGGTTCGCCTTGATGAGGTCCGCGACGTGGCCGTCGTACTCGGCGGCGGCGGGGTCGAAACCGTAGGGGCCGTCCGCCAGGTGCGCGTGGCCGTGGTCCGAACTGGCGATCATCGCCACCCGCTTGCCGGAGGTCGCCGCCATCGCCGCGAGCGCCCGCCCGGCCCGGACGTGATCTGCTGGCGACAGATCGCGCGCGGGGCTGATGGCGACGACCGGCACCTGCGGCTCCGACCGGCCACCCATGAACCAGAGGGGGATGAGCACGCCCCAGTCCATCGGCGCGGTCGCGCCCGCCGCGTCGTTGCCGCCGTAACTGATGCCGACCGCCGGGATCTCCGCCGCGTTGAGGGCGTCAATCGCGGCGCGGGCGAGCGTGCGGTCCGTCGGGCAGCGCAGTTCGATCTTCTCCTCGGTCCAATCGGAGAGCGATCCGGCCAGTTGCCCGGCGACGACGACCGCCATCGCCCCCTCGACGTGGACATTGTGCGGCGTGACGATGATCGTCGCGTCCGGGCGGGCGGCGGCGAAGCGGCGGCCCAGTTCGGCCATCGCCTCCTGCGTCGCCGTGGCGAGGCCGCGTTCGTTGTCGGAACACGCTTCGGGGATCGCCAGGCTGCCGTGCGGCGCGATGGCGGCAAAGACCAATCCACTCATGCTGCTTCCTCCCGCATACAAAACGGAGACACGATGCGCGGAGTATAGCAGCGGGGGAAGAGAATTGAACCATCGCGCGGTGGCGCGGGCAGGGCGGAGCGAACACCACCGCGCGGTATCGGAAACGCTCCGTCCATTAACCCTTCGGGGCTTGGTAGGTCAGTTCGCCCGCCTTGCGCATCCCCTCCATCGCCTCCTGGACGGTGAGGAGCGGGGTCGTCTTGTAACTGCGCAGATGGCCCGGCGCGACGATGGCCAGCGCGGCGGCGGTGGCGGCGGTGGCATCCGGCAACTCGATGATGCCGACGATGTCCGACTCGCCGAGGGCGTAGAAGAGATGGAGCAGCCGCCCGCCGAGTTTCTCCGCCAGGGCGGCGACACCGGGCGTGCGGTCCTGCGGGTTCTTCGCCAGTGTCGCCAGCGCATCCGCCGTGTAACTCGCCTGGATCATGTAGAGCGCCATCGGTTCCCTCCTCATCAATGCTCTTGTGCCTGCCCGCACGGCAAGTATACGCGAATGATGCGTATTATCCGTGTTTTTCGGGAGGCGATTCATGGTAGCCTTCTCCACCGCACCCGATGCATCGGAAGCAATCTGATCGCTTCCGGGAAGGCACGGAGTTTGGTGGCATCCGCATTGCTTATCTCCTCTTCCGATGCCGGCCCGGAAGTAGGGGCGATACGGCGGACGATGGCGCGCCGTATGCATGCGGCATGGCCGATACACGACATGCGGAAGCGGTGTGAACAATGGTCAATCGAGACGGACGCGACGAGCCGCGCGTGCGCACGGTGCGCCACGAGATCTCGTTGCGCTCCTTTTTCACGGTCCTCGCCATCATCGCGAGCATCTGGCTTCTGGCGCGGGTCTGGCAGACGATTCTCGTCCTCGTCATCGCGCTCGTGCTGGCGGGGACGTTTAGCCCGGTTGTCGCCTGGCTCGAACGCCACCGCCTCCCGCGCCCCTTCGCCCTCGCGCTCATCCTCCTCGCCCTGCTCGGCTCGGTCGTCGGGTTGGGGGCGTTGATTATCCCCGCGCTGGTCCATCAATTCGGCGCGCTCTCCACCGAGGCCCCCACAATCCAGGCGGGGCTGGCGGATTTCCTCGCGCGTACGCCCCTCGCGAGCCGCGCGAACGACATTCGTACCGCCCAGCCGAACCACTTCCTCGCCCCGATCGGCGCGTATCTGCTCAAGTCGGCCGGTACCGCCGCGCAGGTGTTCGTCCTCGGTTTCACCACGGTGGTGATCGCGTTCTACCTGATCGCGGATCACGAGCGGGTGCAGGGCTTCGCCTTCGCGCTGCTGCCCCGCCGCTATCACGTCCGCACCGCGCGCGTGCTGCTCGACATGGAGACGGTCGTCGGCGGCTATATGCGCGGGCAGGCGATCACCTCCCTCTCCATCGGCGTCTTCACCTTCGCCCTCCTCCGCATCCTCGGCGTGCCGAGCGCGCTGCCGCTGGCGGTTCTCGCGGCGTTCGCGGACCTCATCCCGCTCGTCGGCCCGGTGCTGGCCGTCGTGCCCTCCGTCATCCTCGCGCTCGCCGTGGGCCCGCTCCAGGCGGTGATTGTGCTCGCCGCCCTGGTGGTCTACCACCAGTTCGAGAGCCATTTGTTGCTGCCGCGCGTCTACGGGCAGAGCCTGCGCCTCTCGCCGCTCGCGGTGATCGTCGCGCTCCTGGTCGGCGAGCAACTCCTCGGCATCATCGGCGCGCTGCTCGCTTTGCCGATGGCGGCGGGTATCCGCGTATTGATCGAGAACTACCGCATCGAACTGCCGGGCGATCAGCCGGGCGAGCGGGAGGAGCGCGCCGAGGAAGCGGACGCCGAGGCGACGTACACCGCCCAGACACAGGGAACAACGGCGGTGGAGTCCGCGATGGTCGCGACGGAGATCGCACAACAACTCCAGGATGCGGAGGAGGAGGAGACGGGCGAGGTCGAAGTCCCCATCGAGGAGCGGGGCGAGCCGCCCCATCGCCCGCCCGCCGTCCCGAATCCCGCGCGGTAAGATGCAGGGTTCGGGGGTCGCAGTTCGAGGAGGAATGCCCACTCCGAACCCCGACCCCCGGACTTCCTACGGCAGATACCGCCGCTCGTAGCGCGTCTCGCGCGGGGCGCGGGCGGCGCTGCCCGGCAGGGGCGGGAAGGGGGCGTGCGGCTCCGTCTGGTACCAGTAGGCGGTGCTGGCGATGTCGTCCCCCCGGTCGTTGGCGTGGCCGTGCTCGATCGTCACGCGGATGCGCGTATCGAAGAGCACCGGGTCCTCGATGTGGTAGCGGTAGACGGTTATCTTCCCGCCCCAGTTCGCCGCGCCGGGCAGCAGGATGCCGTGGTACGGCGCGACGTAGAACTCCGACGGGCACCACGCGCAACCGTAGTAATCCTCCGTGCCGGTGCCGGTGAGGGTCGGCAGTTCGTCGCCGTCAATGAAGATCATGTCGTCGCCCTCGCCGTACCACGACCAGTCCGCCGCCAGCCCGGCCCCGCTCTGACCGGGATCGTGGACGTGGACATTGTCGTAATCGAGGTGGCAGCCGACATAGTGCCCCTTGCCCGTCGCCTCCATGATGAGATAGTTGCCCGCGCCGGTGAGGTTCTTGCCGTCCGCGTCGTTGTGCGGTTCGGCGTGCGCCGGGTTCTCGCGGCGCCACCACGCGTGGAAGCGGCCCAGGCCGCCCTCCAGCGTGGCGTATTCCTCGTAGTCCACGTAGAAATAGAAGGAGCGGCAGACGACCGGACCATCGTTCGTGATCGTGATGCGCGCGCCATCGGCGAAGGGCATCGGGAAGTAGCAGTTCAGCCCCTTGCCGTCCTGCGGACTCATCGCCAGCATCGGCGTGGCGAAGTTGCGCGTCATCGCGTGGCCCATGCCGAAGAAATCGCCGACCGGCGTTTCCACCGATGGGTGCGCCTCGCCGTCCCAGTACATCCGCAGGACGAGGTTGCGCAGATGGCAGGGATCGTCCGAGGCGATCGTGAACCAGAGATGCGTGATGCTGCCCGCGCCGGCGATCGCCGCCAGCGTCGCCGTCTCGCCCGGCGCGATGGCGATGAAGTCCCGGTTGCCGCCCGTCCGGTCCCACGACGACGCCCGCCGCCGTTTCGCGTCCCGCAGCCGCGCCAACCCCCGCAACGACGCCCCGCCGAATGTTGGTAGCCCAGTCAACCCGCGCTCCTTCCTCGTCTGCCGATCCGCTCTGTCGGTGCGTATTGTACCGGCACAACGCGCATACCGGATCAGGGCGTCTCTTCCGCTGGGTTCGTGATACGCTGACAGTGCAATGCGTAATTCGCAGATGGAGGATATGGTGGCACGGGCGCATGAAACGGCACATCGGCATACGTTACTCAAGGCTGGCCCGGGCGAACCGTTGATTGCTCTCCCCACGGAGGACGGCGGGACTATCTACTACACGAGTGAGGAAGCGGCGCGGGCCGATCTGACGGATGAAACCCTTCAGGCCGCCCTTGATTTGGCCGGCAGGAACTGCGGCAATAGGGTTTGCCCCTCTCCGCTCGTACGATGATTCATCGCTCCTCGCCATTGCCGACCAGCCAGCGGCCGCCGCGCATCACGAATCGCCCGGCGAGTTCGTCCGCCTCACGCCACGCCTGGATCGTGCGCGGGGCCACCGCGAGATAGACGTATTCTTCCGCGATTTGCCGGGGATCGAACCCTGTCTTTTGGGCATGGGCCGTGGCCAGTGCGTCGTCAATCGCATCGCGGGGAATAAACGTCACGGACCCCTCGATGATGACGACATCGCGCGTCGGCCCCAATGCCAGGCGGGCTTCCCCCGCGCGCCGGAGATTGCGGGCGGTGCGGCTGTTCGTCGGCGTCGCGAGGAGGAGCCGCGCCCCATCCCAGTGAAAGGAGAGGGGGACGAGATAGGCATCGCCCACGCCGCTCGCCGAGGCCACCCAGCAATCAACATCGTCGCGCAATTTCTCCCGCACATCGGATGTCCGCTGCTCCGAGTTTCGTGGCGGCATGGGTTCCCTCCTCCCCGCTGAACAATGCTCTGGCATTCATGTTGCCATAACACTACCATGACAGCGCGGAGAGGAGGCCATTCGGGATGAATGTGCGTACGTTCCCGCCACGGGCGGAAAGGGCGGGGCAGCCGGAGCCGAACCCTCCGCATGACGGCAAGAATGCGCCGGACGACCTCAGCGACCTCCTCGAGGAGACGCGCATCCTGCTGCCCGGCACGCAGGTCTTCGCCGGGTTCCTCATCACGCTGCCGTTCCAGAGCCGCTTCGACAGACTGACGGCGGCGCAACGCAACTTCTATCTCGTCATCGTCGTGACCGTGCTCATCGCGCTCATCTGCTTCATCGCGCCCGCCGCGTATCATCGCATCGCCCGCCCGGTCCACAGGAAGCAGGCGTACAAAGTGCTGGCGACGTGGTTCGTCATCGTCGGGCTTGTGCCCTTCTCGGTCAGTACGATCCTGACGACCTACTTCATCATGGATGTCGTCGCCGGCCCCGGCTTCGGCGTGATCGTCGCGCTGCTCGTCAGCATCCCCATCCTGCTCCTGTGGTGGCTCTTCCCGATCCTCCGCGTCCACGACCATGTCCCGACGCCGGAACTGGACGAATAATCTGCCGCGGGGGCATCCCCGAATCCCCGGTCCCTTCCCTCGCGAAGGGGAGAAAATGCTTCCCGCCCTCGCCGCATGCGATACACTGGCGCCGGGAATTAAATTCTGGCGACGGGGAGGGCAACCATGAAGATCAGTTACGCGCCCCGACGGGCGGCGTTCTATCCGTACGACGGCGGCACCGGCTGGGAAGTGCCGCCGCAGGAAGTCCGGCGGGCCTATCTGCGCGCGGTGCGCGAGCGCGGCTTCGCGGGGATTGAGATCGGCCTCGGCCAGGGCGTCGGGACGAGCGAGGCGGAGATCCGGGCGCTCCGCGAGGACCTGGAAGCGGCGGGTGTGCCGTGCGCCGCCGTGCGGGGCGGCGGCGGGTTCGCGCATCCGGGCGTCGCGGCACAGAACCGGCAGCGGGTGGCGGACGCGATCCGCATGGCGGCGTGGATCGGGTCGAACCTTATCAACATGACCGTCATCACGCCGCCGACCGACCCGCGCGGCATCGGCGCGCAGGGCACCGGCGAGCGCGTCTCGCAGGGGGCAAGTCGCACCGCGACGGAGGCCGATTTCGCGATCACCGCACGCCATCTTCAGGAGGCCGCCGCCCTCGCCGCCGACCTCGGCGTCGAAATATCCATCGAGATGCACCAGCGCTCGATCGCGGACAATGCGTGGAGTTGCCTGCACCTGCTCGAATTGGTGGACCGCCCGAATGTCGGCATCAACCCCGATCTCGGCAACCTCTACTGGACGTACGACGAGCCGGAGGAGAGCCTGGAAGCGTGCATCGTCGCCCTCGCGCCGCACGCGAAGTACTGGCACTGCAAGTCGCTCCACCGCAGCCATATCCCCGAACATGACCGGGCCTACTTTCGGCGCGTGCCGCTGCCGGAGGGGGAGATAGATTACCGCTTCGCGATCACGGCGATGGCGCGGGCGGGCTACGACGGCTACCTCGCCATCGAGGGCGTCCCGCTCGGCGACCAGCTGTACAACGACGCGCGCAGCCTCACCTATTGCCAGCAAATCCTGCACGACCTCAATGTGGCACGGGAAAACAATTGAACCACAGAGACACAGAGGACACAGAGGAGACCCGGAGAAGAAAGAGAGGAAATACTGCCTCCGTCCCCTCTCTGTGTCCTCTGTGTCTCTGTGGTTGCGTAGCCCGGCGTCTTGGCGGTTCATAGTATTCGGGAGGCATGGTATGGCATCGCGCGCATCGGAAAGCCCCTCGCCGCTCGCGGATCGCGACCGGCTGCGGGCCGCGATTGACGCCGGGCCGTTCGACGCGGTGATCGTCTCGTCGCAGGAAAACACCTTCTACGCGACGGGCGCGCTGATCCTCACGCAGCGGGAGATTCCCCTGCGCCTCGCGCTGACGCTCTGGCCGCGCGGCGGGGAACCGGCCTTCGTCGTCTGCGGGATCGAGGAGTCGCTGGTGCGGCGGCAGTCGTGGATCGGCGATGTGCGCCCCTATGTCGAGTTCGCGGAAAGCCCCGTCGCGATGATCGCCGCCGCGCGGGAACGCGGTTTGGGGCGTGGCCAGATCGGCGTCGAGATGGACCACCTGATGGCAAAGTACTGGGACGAACTGCGCGCCGCGCTGCCCGATGCGACCTTCGGGGATGCCGGGCCGCTGCTCGCCGCCGTGCGCGCCGTCAAGACGCCGGGGGAGGTGGACCGCCTGCAAACCGCCGCCCGCGCGCTGGAACGCGCCATCTCCCGCGCATACACGACCGCCCGCCCCGGCTGCACATAATAGTGGTCACAATATGCGGTTCTCCGTTCGATGGAATGATAAGGGCGAAGTCTGCTGATATATCTGTCCTTCTCGCTTGTTGATGTTCCTCATGGCAAAGGGGATGACGATGCCACTTCTACACCATCTGGAAAGCAAACGGGTGGTACGCCTTGTAACAATATATTCGTCGGGCTTTTTGTTCTGGCGCAAATAGGACACAGAGGCACAAAGTCGTATAAACCTCATTAGTTGATGCGGCTTGTATCATCGCTGGCATGAAAGTTGCGATGGTGCGCTGTCTGCCATTGTGGCAGGTATCTCGCGTCCGGTATTGTGAAAGAAGGGGCCTGTTCATGGAAGGTATTCAGGGTAAAGTCAACGCCGTCGCCAATCAACAGCAGCAGGTAGTGAGCAAGGCTGCGTATGCCTGCTATGCGGCGTCAATTATCTCGGTTCTGCTCTCGCTCGTGATGTGGTTCATCCCGGCAACCGATGAGACGAAGAAGGCGCGGGGGGAACGACTGGCGATTTTCGTGGGGCTGTGGCCCCCGACGCTAGCAATCTTCGGCAAGGTGGTCGAGGACCGTGGGCGGTAGGGTAATAGCGTCCAGTAGGCTCTGATGCGATAGGAAGGGGGGTGCGATATCGCATCCCCCAACTTTTTGTCGGTATCGGAGATGACGCTAAAGGCGATGATGAGACTCCTATCGGCACGACACAGACACAAGCCCAGATACGGTCCATTTTGAGACAGACCCGAACAACGTTCAGGGAACTGGTCGCGTATACAATGATCGCCGCCTGCCGCCCCGGCACGACCGCCGCCGAGGTCTACGCGGTCGGCAAGGCGGCGTACGCGCAGATACTCGGCATCGAGACGCGCAAGCCGCACTTCGGCCACAGCCTCGGCATCGGCCTGCACGAGGAACCGCTCATCCACCCCGCGAACCGGACGCCGCTCGCGCCCGGCATGGTCCTCTGCATCGAGCCGACGCATGCGGACCCGGCGATCGGCGGCTTCCACATCGAGGACACCATCGTCGTCACCGACGGCGCGCCCCGCCTCCTCTCCGACGCCGTCCCGACGGAGCGGATGGCGGTGATCGCCTGATACCCGCTCAGTGGCCCGTGAGCGTGCGGAAGAGCCGTTCGGTCGCATCGGATGGGATCATGCCCGCCTGTTCCCGCAGCGTCTTGCGGCAGTCGGTGATGACGCGGAGAATCTCCGCCCGATTGCCGCGCGCCGCGAGCGCACGCATGAGGAGCCGGTAGCCCGACTCGCGCAGCGGGTCGGCCTGGATGAGCGCCCGCGCCTCGGTCTCCGCGATGTCGGGGTTGCCGCGGCCCAGTTCGGCTTCGACGGTGCATTCGCGGGCGTGGAGATGCACGTCCGCCATCGCGCGCCGCTGCCCCTCGATCCACGGCCCCTGCTCGCCGACGAGGAAGGAGCGGCCCGCGATCTCCGTCGCGACGCGCGCTTCCGACAGCGCCGCGTCGTACTCCCGGCGGCGCATGAGCGTGTCCGTCTCGTGGATGGCGCTGCGGGCGCGCTCCCAGTCAATGACCGCGTCGCGCGGCAGGAGCAATCGGTAGCGGCCCACCTCGCCGTAGATGGTCATTGCGCCCTCGCTCGTCGAGACGCGCCGGAGGATGCCCCGCAGGCGGCTGACGACCGCGTTGATCGTCGTATCCCAGCCGTCCGGTATCTCATCGCCCCAGACCGCCTCCGCCAGGTCCTCGCGGCCGACCGGCTGCTTCCGGTTGAGCACGAGATACGTCCAGGCCCGCCGCCCTTGCCGCGCCGGGAGACCGGCTTCATACACCACGGCCCCATCCTGCTCGATGGCGAGCTGGCCGCAGAGATAGATGCGTGCGGGAGAGTGATCGCTCATCAGGGGCCTGTTTCCGGTGTTGGCGCGGTCATCGCGCGGCCTGCAAGGATGCTGCAAGGGTATCGCAAGTCCCGGCATGTATGCTACGCATGCGACCTGACGGAAACGGATAGCGTGCGAGGAGAAAGAGATGAAGAAGATTGTGCGCTGCACCTGCGGTGTCGAAATCCGCAACAGCGACGAGCAGCAACTGATCCACGATGTGCAGACGCATGCGCGGGAGGCCCATAATCTCACCCTCAGCGACGAGCAGGTGCGCGCGATGATGGTGATCGACCAGGAAGGGGGCGAGTAGACCCGATCCAATGAAGGAATACCAATCGGCGACAACGGAGACGCGAGCAGCGTAGGAGGCGGCAGCATGCCGGTGTATATGGTGGATCGCGACCTTCCGGGGATGACGATGGAGCAACTGGGGGCGGCGCAGCAAGCCGCCATCGCCACGACGGAGCGGTTCACCGCCGAGGGCAGGGATGTCCGTTACCTGCGCAGCGTCTTTGTGCCGAGCGAGGCACACTGCATGTGCCTCTTCGAAGCGCCGGACAGCGAGACGGTTCGGGCCGTCAATGAAACGGCGGCGATCCCCTTCACCCGTGTCACCGAGGCGATGGACCTGACGCCGTAGCCCCGCGCGCGAAGTGCACGGCGATCTCCCGTGTTGATCGCATCACGCGCTTGTGAAGCCGATCCGGGAGGTCGCTGCGCACGCTAAACTGGCTGTGCTCCGCCTTCTCTCCGTCGCCATCCCCACGGAGCGCATGGCGGTGATCGGCTGAGAACGTCCCCGGTGGAGCGACCCGCCCACTGATCCTGCGGTGCGACAATCGCCGCGCGCCTGTGCTATAACGGCGGTCGGGTGAGAGCGATCATGGGACGGAACGTGCAGGTCGAACGCGCAGCGCCAACAATTACAGCGACCATGCCGCGCCGCGCGCATGCGCGCGCCATCGCCACATCCCCCGCGCTCCGGGCGTTCGTCGGATCGTTCCTGCTCGCCGCGCTCTTCATGCGCGCGACGCTGCGGCACCTGACTGCGGGGATTGTCGGCGGCCGGTCCGACGGGTACGAGAACCTCTGGAACGACTACTGGCTCCGCACCGCGCTCCTGCATCTGCACCGGAACCCCTTCTTCTCGAACTGGATCGAGTACCCGACCGGGGCGAGCCTGCGCTTCCATACGCTCAACCCGCTCGCCGGTCTCCTCGCGCTGCCGGTCGCGCCGCTCGTCGGGGGCATCGCCGCGCTCAATCTCAAATTGCTCGCCTCGCTCGTCCTCGCAACCTTCTTCACCTGGCTGCTTCTCCGCGATCTCACGGGTGGCGCGCTCGCCGCGTTCGCCGGGGCGGCGGTATATACCTACGCGAACGATCAGGTGATCCTCGACACGCTCCAGGGGACCGAGAACTATCTGATGGGCACGGCGCTCCTGCCGCTCTACTGCTTCGTCCTCCTGCGCGCCGCGATGCGGCCCCGCTGGGGCGGCTACGCCGTCGCCGCCGTCGGGACCTTGCTCGCGCTCTCGCTGACGGACTGGCAGTACACGCTCTTCGCCGTCCTCTTCACGGCGCTCGTGTTCATCGTCGCGGCGCTGACGCACCGGCGGTGGCGGGAGATTGGCGCGCTGCTCCCGCGGCTCGGCGTCGTCGTCGGCGCGTGGGCGGTGATCGTCCTGCCGACGCTGATCGTGCCGATGCTCCGGGAGGCGCGGCGGTCGCCCTGGCTCGATTTCGGGCTGGATCAGGCGACCGCGCACGCGAAGGCACTCGATCAATTCGTCCGCCCGGGCTTCGAGAACCCCGGCTACCTCGTCCTCGTCGTCACCCTCGTCGGCCTCGTCTTCTTCTGGCGGCGCGACGACCGCCGCGGCGATCGCCCGGCAGTCGTCCTCTGGGCGGTCGTCGCGGCGGTCGGCTTTGTGCTGTCGCTCGGGCCGCGGCTGCTGCTGACGCCCGACCGCGCGACGGGCATCCCGCTCCCCTTCGCCATCGCGACGCGGCTGCCGCTCGTCTCGTCGAGCCGCAAGCCGTTCCTCTACTACTCCGCGCTCGGCATGCTGGGGGTCGGCGCCCTGCTCGCCTTCGCGCTGCGCACGCTGGCCCCCCTCCTGCGGCGGCTCGTCGGCCGCATCGCGGGCGCGCGGATGACGCCCCGCGCTGTGCGGATCGTCTCCGGCGCGGCGGTTGCGCTCCTGCTCGTCCCCACGCTGCTGCCCGCATTGGCGCAGACGCGCGACGCGGGCGTCGTCGCCGCCGACTGGCCGCCCTTCTACCGCGATGTGCTGGCGAAGGACCCGGACTCGTACGCGATTCTGGAGACGCCGCTCTTCGTCGGGCAGCGCGGCCGCTCCGATGCGGTCTACGCCGCCTTCCAGAGCGTCTACAATAAGCAGCGGTTCGGGTCGAGCATCGCGCGCGACCACAAGGCGGACAACCCGGACCTCTTCGCGAAGCGCGCCACCCTCTTCCGCGATTTCTTCTACCTCGACAAGGCGAACTACACCAACCTCTACCGCCCGACGAACGCGCCCGACTTCCTTGCGACGCCCGCATTCCGCACGGTCGGCCTGCCGCTGCTCAACTACTACCGCGTGCGCTACATCGTCCTCTACCTCGATGCCCTGCGGCAACTCAGCCCCGGCTCGACGCAGGCCGCGCGCGACCTCGTCCGGCAGACGCTCGGCCCCGACGCGCACCCCGTCTACACCGACGCGGAGATGGAGGCGTACCGCGTGCCGGACGGCCCGCCGCTCGCCGCGCCGCTCTTCATGGACACGGGGTCGGACGGCTGGTGGCCGCCCGAGAAGGCGCCGGGCGGCGCCCCCTACCGCTGGGCGGACACGCGCGACGGCAAGTCCGCCGAACTCCTCCTCTTCAATCTGAGCGGGGAGCGGCGCACGGCGCGCGTGCAATTCACGACCTTCAACTACACCGCCGAGCGCGCGGTCGCCATCGGCCTGGACGGCGACCGCGTTGACGGGTTCACGCTCGCGCCGAACGGCACGCGGGACGTGACACTCGACCTGGACGTGCCGCCCGGCATGCACCTGCTGACGCTCTCCTCGCCCCAACCGCCCGTCCCCATCGCCGACAGCGGCGGCCGCGACAACCGCCTCCTCAGTTTCGCCGTGCGCCAGGTGCGGGTGCAGGAGGCGGTTGGATAGTTCCGCCGCTACCATGTTTCCGCATTGCGCGTGCTAGACTTGCCCTGCCGCGTCCACATGGGTGGTCACGCAGTACGCAGTACGCAGCGGCACCGGAGAAGCGGTCCCCCTGCGAGGAGAACCCCGGCATGACCGACGAAACACCGCGCCCG
>JAICIL010000060.1 GCA_025924435.1 Chloroflexia bacterium
CTCCGCGTCGTCCACCTGGAAGGGGTAGCGCAGGATGGCCGCTTCGTACCGCGCGACCCCGGCCGCTTTGCCGACCAGTAGGGCGAGGGCGAGGGCGAGGAGGGCGACGACGAGCGCCTCCGACCAGCGCCCCGCCGCAAAGCCCCTCACCAGGCGCACGATCCACGCCGGACGGATCGGGCGCCCACGGTCGGGCGCGCCGCCGAGGGCGCCCGCTTCCCAACTCTCCGCCTCACTGGTCGCCAGCGATTTCTCCTTCCGCACGTCGGGATCGCGGGCATCGGTTCACTGCGCCCCGGTGGGTCAATATAGCACATGCCTCCCGCAGGGAGCAATGCGCCATCGTTTCGGATTACGGGATGCTATTGGCAGCTCCTGTAGCAAACTGCAAGTGCGACGGTAACATACTTCGCGACAGTTCGGGCCGTCTATCGGCGAGTTTTCCTCAAAATCCTTCTCCGCTCTTCATGCGGCTATTACCTCTGCGGGGGATGCACGGGGTATTGGGAGTCCGGTAGGGCACACACAACGCGACGGCGCCACTCCCGCCGCCGCTCCCAGCCTCTCGAACCGCCCTCCCACTCCTCTTCCCTCGCGTCGGTGGGGCGCTCCCAACCGCACCGATGCACTTTTTTGCGCGCCATGCTATCGTGTCGGGAGAACGACGACACGCGCCACGCAAAAGGACGAAGCAGCATGGTCATCGAGAGCCGCACCGACATCAACGGCCTGCGCCGCGCCAACCGCGCCACCGCCCGCCTGCTCAAACACCTCGCGCGGATGGCGAAGCCGGGCGTCACGACGCGCGCCCTGGACGACTTCGCGCGGGCATACATCGCCGACCTCGGCGCGGAACCGGTCTTCCACACCGAGGAAGGCTTCCCCGGCGCGATCAACACCTCGGTCAATGACGCCGCGATGCACGGCGTGCCGAGCGATTATCAACTGCGCGAGGGGGATGTGTTGAGCATTGACGCGGGGATGCTGCTCGACGGCTACTGCGGCGACGCGACGATCACCGTCGCCATCGGCGCGGTCAGCCCGGCGCGGCAACGGCTGATCGAGACGGCGCGCGGCGCGATGCAGGCCGGGATCGCCGCCGCCGTCACCGGCAATCGCGTCGGGGACATCAGCCACGCGATGCAGCAGTACGCGGAAGCGCGCGGTTTCGGCGTCTTTCGCGGCTTCACCGGCCACGGCGTCGGCCACATGATGCACGAAGCGCCCGAAGTCCCCTTCGTCGGCAAGGCCGGAATCGGCCCGCTCCTGCGGGAGGGCCTCGTCATCACCATCGAGCCGGTGATCGCCGAGCGGTCGCCGCACTATCGCATTGACCCGGACGGCTGGACGGTGCGCACGGTGGACGGCGGCTGTGCGGCGCAGTTCGAGCATACCGTGATGGTGACGCGGCGCGGCGCGCAGGTGCTCAGTCAGGTCTGATCCATCGGAGAGGGCACAATCCCGGGTCATGCCCGCATGCTCCCTCCGCACGCGTTCCTCGTTCGTGGGGCGCCGAGAACGCGTCGCGTACCATCAACCTCAATCGGCGGCACCGTCCAAATATTGCGTGCTCCGTTCCCGCCGAATCGCGTCCGCCAGCTTCTCCGCCACCGCGACCACCGGGAAGTGGAGATTGCAGCGCGGGCCGGTCGGGAAGATCGACGCGTCTAGCACACGCAGGTTGCCCACCCCGTGGACCCGCCCGGCGCTATCCACAACCGCTAGCGGATCGTCCGCCGGTCCCATCCGGCAGCTGCTCGACGGGTGGTAGGTCGTCCGCGCCGTTTGGCGAAGCAGTGCCCGCAGCTCATCCCGGGTGGCCCAGCGCTGAATGCTCGGCGCCGCGGTGAGCAATCGGGAGAGCGGCGGCGTGCCGACGAGTTGCGCGGCGAACTCGGCACCGTCGCACATCGCCTCGAGATCCGCCGGATCGGCGAAGTAGTTGTGATCAATCGCGAGGGTCGCCTCGGGATCGGGCGCGGTCAGCCGCACACGCCCCCGCGAGCGCGTGTACATCAGGGAGAGCACCAATATGAGATGCCACGTGCCCCGCTCAGCGTCGAACAGCTCGTAGGGGTACAGGTGCAAATCAATCTCTTCCCGCGTCTGGCGACTGCGCGCCCTGATCAGCGGGTCCAGGAAGGCGGGCCGCTCCGGTACGGCATGTGGCGCGATCTCGTAGACGAAGAGCGGCGCGCTGACGAGCGGGTGATCCATCAACCCCTCGCCCACGCCCGACAGCGCGTGGACGACCGGGATGCCCTGCTCCCGCAGGTGCGCGGCGGGGCCGATGCCGGAGCGGAGCAGGATCGCCGGCGAGCCATAGGCGCCACCACAGAGGACAATCTCCTCCCCGCGGAAGGTCCGATCGTCAGCGGCGCGGACCGCCACCGCGCGGCGATTCTCGACGATCACCCGGTCAACGAGCGTGTCGGCGACGACGGTGAGGTTCGGCCGGTCGCGCGCCGATGCCAGGTAGGTGAAGGCCGCGTTCATCCGCGACCCCGCCGCGATGTTCTTGGGCGTCGGCCCGACGCTGGGAATTTGGCCTTCCCCGCCGTTCAGGTCAGCGATGGGTGCGAGGTCCAGTTCCCGCGCCGCCGCCACGAACGCCCGCTGGACCGGGCTATGCTCCTCGTCCGCACGGCGGGCAACAGGGACCGGCCCGGTCGTACCGTGCAGGGGGGAGCCGTCGCCCAGGGGGTCCGCCTCGGCACGGCGGAAGAAGGGTAGCAGGTCGTCAAAACCCCAGCCGGGATTGCCCGCCGCTTCCCAGGCGTCGTAGTCGGTACGCGAGCCGCGCAGCCAGACGCAGCCGTTGATGGTGGACGATCCGCCGAGGATGCGCGCGCGGGGCAGGGCGAACGGCTCGCCGGGGGCGGCGCGCGGGTGCATGTAGCCCCAGGGATGAGACTGCGTCCAGATCATGCCGGGATCGTGGACCTCGGTGGGCCAGCGGCGCGGGTCGGGGCCATAATCGGGACCGGCCTCGATGAGGAGGACCGCGCAGGCAGGGTCCTCACTGAGGCGCGCGGCGAGGACGCATCCGGCCGGCCCGCCGCCGACGATCACCACGTCATACTGTTGCTGCTCCATCACATCCTCCCGACACCTGGCTGTGCCGCGACGTTCTATCATTACCTTCACGTTGTGCAGCCTGCGGACTACGACGCGTAGCGATCGTGCTCAGGCCTCCGTCCACTCCTTGCTACCGTTTGTCTGACAGCCCTGGTGCCACGATCCGCTGCGCTCTGGCTGCCGCGGAGACGCGCCACCTCCGCCCCTGCGCCGACACTGCGCTCATGCGACCTCCCCCGCGCCGCGCACCGCCACCCCATCGGCGCGCGTGCGCTCCTCATGTACCGTCCCGTCCTGGCCCCGCGTCGCTCTGCGGGCACCGGGCAGCGTGGCCGCCGTGCCGAGGGCGACGAGCAGGAAGCCGAGGGTGGCGAGATCGCTGATCACGGTCGCGTTCGCATAGTCGCGCGCGTTCGCCCGCTGCAGGTACGTCGCGACCGCCGCGGCGACCGGCGGCTCCGCCGCTTGCAGCGTCGGGCGGCGGCAACGCGCGGGGAGGATCGCCGGGTCGTGGCTGCGCGCGCGCTCGTCCGCGCAGGCCCGGAAATCCGCGACGGTCGGCGCCACGGCATCGGCTTGTAACCCGGCGATGGCGAGCTGCCGGTCGAGCGCGGGCGCCAGGTCCGCGCTCACGCGGGCGGCGTGCCCCGCCAGGACGCCGAAGAGGGTCACCCCGATGATCGCCACTCCTATCGCCCCGCCGATCTGCTGGGCGGTGACGAGCACGCCGGACGCGGACCCGGCGTCGTTGCGGTCCACCCCGGCCGGCACCGCCGCCATCAGCGGCGGGCTCGCCAGGCCGAGCCCGAGGCCCACCCCGAACTGGATCAGCGCGAAGAACAGACCGGGGAGGCTCTCCCGGTGGAGCGCGATGATCGCCGTCACCCCGCTCCACATGGCGATCATCAGCACGTACCCCCAGATTACCAGCCGGGCGCCGAAGCGCGGGGCGAGCCGGACCGAGAGCGTGGCGGCGACGAAGTAGCCGACCGCGCCCGAGCCGAGGATCAATCCCGCCTTAAAGGGGGAGGCGTGCAGGCCGAGTTGGAGGTGGAGGGCGAAGGCAAAGACGAAGCCGTTGCCCGCGCCGTTGACGAGCAGGTAGATCACCATCCCGGCGACGAAGGCGCGCTGCCGGAAGAGCCGCAGCGCGACCAGCGGCGATCCGCCCCGCGCCGTCACCCGCCGCTCGAAGGCGACGAACGCGACGAGGACGGGCGCGGAGGCAAGCAGGCCGAGCCACGCCCAGGCGGGCCAGCCCGCTTCCCGCCCCGCGACGAGCGGGTAGACGAGCAGAAAGAGGCCGACGGTCAGCAGGCAGACGCCGCCGAGGTCGAGCTGCGGCGCGGTGGCCGAGCGGGACTCGGTGAGCAGCACCGTCGCGACGGCGAAGGTCGCGATGCCGATGGGGACGTTGACGAGGAAGACGGGCCGCCAGGAGAGGCCGAAAAGGTTCGCGCGCACGATCAGCCCGCCGACGACCTGCCCCGCCGTCGCCGCGAAGCCGAAGACCGCGCCGTAGATGCCGAGCGCGCGACTGCGCTCCTGGGGGGCGAAGGTGACCTGGATGATGGCGAGGACCTGCGGCGTCATGCACGCCGCCGCCAGCCCCTGCGCGACCCGCGCGGCGATGAGGAGGGCGGGGGTGGGGGCGAGGCCACAGAGCGCCGAGGTGAGCGTGAAGGCGGCGATGCCCACGAGGAAGAGGCGCTTCCTGCCGTAGACATCGCCGAGGCGGCCGCCGGTGATCAGCATGAGCGCGTAGGTGAGCGCGTAGCCCGCGATGACGAGCTGGACCTGGGCGAAGGAGGCGTGGAGGTCGCGCTGCACGGTGGGGATGGCGACATTGACGACGAAGACATCGAAGAAGGCCATGAACGCGCCGCCGAGGACGGTGGCGAGGGTGAGCCACTGGCGGGGGAGGGCGCGCGGGACGGCGGGCGCGGCGGGGAGCGCCGGTGTTAGTTGGGCCATGCGAACAGCCTTTCGCGAGCGGGCCCCGGTGGAACGGATGAAGTGCATACCTTCGTGCAAGGATACACGGAGAATACCGCGGCACGGTGGGGCAGTCAACCCCAATCGCGCGGCCAGGCAGAGTT
Organism: Chloroflexia bacterium; assembly: GCA_025924435.1. The sequence continues at coordinate 5,178 of JAICIL010000060.1, forward strand.
TCTTCATTGTCGGAGCATCCTAACCCTCGGCCCCTTCCCTCGGAGGGAAGGGGTGACACTTCGCAGTGCCGTGCCTTTCCCCAGATGCCCCGCTCTCGCGGAGGCTCACTCCCCCTTCCCTCGGCGGGAAGGGGGTTGGGGGTGAGGATTCCCCGACAATGAATAAATCCTGTTTGTCCGCCCGGAAGGTTGCATATCCACGGCATTGTGTGGTTACGTACGCAGACAATGAATCCTCACCGTGGCAAGGAGTAGGGAGCATGGGGCCGCTCGCGGAGCCGAAAATCGTTGACAAGCCGTGGGGCCGGGAAATCTGGTACGCGCACACCGGCGCGTACGCCGGGAAGGTGCTGGAAATCTCGGCGGGCAAGCGGCTCAGCCTCCAGAAGCATGAGATCAAGGAAGAGACGCTCTACCTGCTCTCCGGCCATGTCACTCTCACCTTCGGCGACGAGGAATTCGACTGGCGGCCGGGGATGCTCGTGCATATCCCGACGGGGACCATCCACCGCTTCGAGGCGAAAGAGGACAGCGTCCTCCTCGAAGTCAGCACGCCCTACCTCGACGATGTCATCCGCATCACCGACGATTACGGCCGGACGACATAACTCGCAGGCGGGAAAGCCCGCGCCACCAACATCTCCCGAGGAGCATGCATGACGCGCGAGCGCGAGGGTGTCCTGTTCTGCATCGTGGCGGCGACGGCGTACAGCGTCACCGCGCCGTTCGCGAAACTCGCGTACGCGGCGGGCGCGAATGTCGAGACGTTGCTGACGGTGCGCTACCTGATCGCGGCGCTCTTCTTCTGGATGCTCATCCCCCGTATCGGCGGCGGTATCCCGCCGCGCGCGACGATCACGCGCGGCCTGCTGCTCGGCGCGGTCTTTCAGGCCGGGCAGACATGGCTCTTCGGCACCGCCCTGACGCGCATTGATGCCGCGCTGGGGATTCTGCTCCTCTATGCGTACCCCGCGATGGTCACCGTCGGCGCGACGCTGATCGGGCGCGAGCGGCTGAACGCGCGGCGCGTCTTCGCGCTCGTCGTCGCGACGACGGGCGTGATCCTCGTCGTCTCCGGCCCGCACCACGGCGCGCACGATGTGATCGGTATCCTGCTGGCGCTCGGCGCGGCACTCGTCTACACCTGCACGCTGCTCACCGGGCATGCCATCCTGCGCGCGACGCCGCCCTTGACGCTCGCCGGGCTGGTCGCGACGGGCGCGGCGATCACCTTCACGACGACCGGGCTGGCGAGCGGCGGGCTACGGTTCGATTTCTCGCCCTGGGGATGGCTGCCGATGGTCGGGCTGGCGCTCTGCGCCTCCGTGCTGGCGACCGTCGCGAACTACTCCGGGATCACGCGCGTCGGCCCGACGGTCGCCAGCATCCTCGGCACGCTGGAGATCCCCCTCGGCGTCGCCCTCGCGGCGATTGTCCTCGGCGAGCGGCTGGGGCCGCTGCAAATCGTCGGCGGGTTGCTCGTCCTCTCGGCGATCGTGCTGCTCCAGTTCCGCCGCACCCGGCCGCGCGCCACGGAAGCCATCGTCGCGCCCGCGCCGTGAACGCCCACCCCCAGCCCCTCCCGAGGCGGGAGGGGCTGGGGGTGGGTTTATCCCATGCGGCTCAGGAAGGCGTGCGCGACCGCTTGATCGGTCTGGGCCAGCGCTGCGTAAAAGGACTGCAGTTCGAGGAAATTCATCGCCTGGCCGCGCATCTCGCTCGTGATGTCGTGCCCGACGCCCGGATAGACGGTCAGCGAGGCGTCGAGGCCGAAGTCCTTCAGGGCCTGCGCGAAGTTCTCGGCACGGGCAAGGCGCGTCGTGCCGTCGTACGCGTTCCACGCGGGAGGCGCGTCGCCCGCGTGATCGTCCGCGCCACCGACGCCGATGAAGAAGGGAACCGTGCGGAAAGCGGCGGCATCGAACGGCGCGCCCGTGTACCGCTGGAGGTCCGCCACGCCGTACGGGAGGTCGAGCGTCGTCGGCGTGCCGCCCACATTCATCGTCGGCACGGGCAGCGTGTACGTCCCGGCGGCGAAGAGCGCGACGGCGAGCGTCCTGTCCGGGTAAAACTCCGCGAACCGATGGACGATCTGTGCGCCGCGCGAGAAGCCATAGAGGAGCACCTTGTCCCGGATCGGCAAGCCCGTCTTGGCGGGCAGGTCGTCAATGTACCGCGCCAGGCGCGGAATCAACTCCGTGTCGTCCTGACGCACCGTGGCCGGGTTGAAGTTGTCTCGATAGTGGAAAGTCGGGGAGACGACGATAAACCCGTCCTGCTCGGCGCGGTTGATGAGGCTCTGGCAGAACACCTTGCCGTCGCCGCCCATGCCGTGGACCGTGACGAGCACTTGCAACGGGCCGCGCGCCGCCGCGTTTGTCGGGATATACAAAAAGAAATCGTCGTCCGGATTCGTCGGTGTCGTCGCGGCGGAGACCACACTCATCCCCGCCAGTGTGCCGATGAGCATGAGCGCAAAGCACACTCGCACGATTCGCTGGATTGCCACGCGTCGGTTCCCCACTCCCTGTCCATACCCCACGAAGCGGCGCGACGGTCTGCCGCCTCACCACCATCATCTTGGACCGTCACCAATGATAACGGTTCCAGGGGCAAAATGTGACGGGGAACCGTCCGTAATTTCCGGACGCGCGACGGCGGCTTACCCGCCCGCCAGCGCGGCGCCATAGAAATGCAGGTAGTCTGCGGCGTGCCCGCCCCAGTAATACCCATCGTGGATGCCGGGCCAGTCGCCGTGCCAGACGTGCGGGACGTCCAGTTGCGCGAGCAGATTGTGGTAGGAGAGGGTGCTTTCGTGCCAGTCCGCATCATCCGCGCCGACATCCAGCCAGAGGTTGAACGCCCGCGCCCGGTCCGGGTATTGCCGCACGAGGTGGACCGGGTCGTGCGCGTTGAAGTAGTCCTCATCGCCGAAGAAACCGATGTACTCCGTCGTACTCTGATAATCCCGCAGCGTCGGGCTGTGGATGCCGACATTGCCGAATGTGCCGGGGTAGTTCATCGCCAGTTGCATCGCGCCATCCGCGCCCATCGAGAGGCCACCAATCGCCCGGCGCCGGGCATCCGGGATCGTGCGATAATTCGCGTCAATGTACTGCACGACATCCTGCGCCGTGTAGTCGCCCCACCGCTCGCCATCGTCCGCGTGATTGACCCAGAATGCCTGATCGCCCTGCGGCAGGACGATGATCATCGGCGGGACCTGCCCCGCGGCGATGATCGTGTCCGCCGTTTCCAGCAGGCCGTAGCCGATCCACTCCGTGTTCGAGCCGCCGTGGCCGTGGAGCATGTACAGCACGGGATAGGGGATGCCGGATTCATTGTAGCCAATCGGGAGGTAGACGAAGTACGGCATCGGACGCCCGAGCGCCGCGCTGGTCAACGTGCGAGCCAGCACCTGGCTCCCGGAAGGGATGGCGGGCGCCGTTGTCTGCGCGGCGGTGGGGACGGCCTGGGGGGTGGGAGAAGCCGCAATGCTCGCGACCGTGGGCGCCGTCGTGGGGGTGTCGAGCGCAGTCGTCGGCGGCCCGGCGCTCGCCGAAGATGCGCCGACCGCGTCCGTCGGCTGCTCGGCGCTCGTCGAGGCTAACGGGGCGAGCGGGCCGGTGGACGATGTGCCGCCACTGCGGGCCGCGATCAGCGCGGACGCGCCGCCACAGGCCGCCAGGATCGTGGACGCCCCCGTGGCGGCAAGCATTGCGCGCCGCGTCAGACGGCGGTTTCGCTCGTTGATCACCGTGCCCTCCCCATCCATGCCGCGACGATTCGGCGCGAGCCTCACCCCGCCCCGTCATAGGAAATCGAACCACCGCCGTTGCGTCACAATCCCCGGATTCGGCATTTCGGCATTAATGGCGTTCCTGCGCGGCGATGCGGAGCATTGTCGCAAGGCTGCGCGCGACATCTTCTTCGGTGGTTGCCCACGAGGAGACGCTGATCCGCATGACCTCGTGCCCCTGCCAATTCCGCCCCCCGCACCAGCAGGTCCCGTCCGCCTGCAGGGCCGCGATCACGCGCCGAGTCGTCTCCTCATCGCCGAAGGAGACGAGCACTTGATTGAGCGCCACGTCGTTGAGCACCGTGTAGCCGCCCGCCCGCAGGCCATCGGCGAATTGCGTCGCGTAGCGGCACGTCCGCTCGATGAGATCCGCAAGCCCCGCGCGCCCGAGCGACCGGAGGGCGGCCCAGACCTCGACACCACGGGCGCGCCGCGACGTCTCCGGCGTGAAGAACGACGGTTCGCGCACCTCGTCCTGCGAGAGATAGGGCGCGCTCACGGACATGGCGGCCCGCAACGCTTCCGCATCGCGGACGAATGCCAGCCCGCTATCATAGGAGACATTGAGCCACTTGTGCGCGTCGGTCGCCCAGGAATCCGCCTCGTCCAGCCCATGCGTGAGATAGTTCCTGGCGGGCGCCGCCGCCGCCCAGAGACCGAATGCCCCATCAACATGCACCCATGCGCCCGCGTCGCGCGCGACCGGGCAAATTGCGCCCGCAGGGTCGAACGCGCCGGTGTTCGCGTTGCCCGCTTGCAGGCAGATAATCGTCGGTTGGCGATCGAGCGGCGGGAGCGCCTCGGCACGCATCCTCCCCTGATCGTCCACGGGTACCGTGAGGACGCGATCCCGCCCCAGCCCGAGCAGCCCGAGCGCCTTCCGCAAGGTCGGGTGCGCTTCCGTGCCGACGATCACGGGGATCGGCGGCGCGCCGAAGAGTCCGTCTCGCTCCACGTCCCAGCCGGCACGCTTCAGCACGGCATGGCGGGCGGCGGCGAGCGCGGTGAAGTTCGCCATCGTGCCGCCGGTCACGAATGCGCCGGCGCACTGCGCGGGCAGATTCAGCACGTCGCACAGCCAGCCCAGGGAGATCTCCTCGAGGAGCGCGCCCACCGGCGATCGGACGAAGTAGCCGGCGTTTTGATCCCAGGCGTCGGCGAGCCAGTTCGTCGCCAGGGCCACCGGCAGGCAGCCGCCGATCACGAAGCCGAAGTATCGCCCGCCCGCCGAGGCGACCGTCGCCGGCGAGCCGAATTCGTGGAGGAGGGCGAGCGTTTCGGCAGGAGATGAGGCGGCATCGGGCAGCGGCCCGCCGAGGGTGGAGAGCCGGTCAATCGCGCTCGCGCATGGGGTGACGCTCCGGCACCCAAGCCCGCTCAAGTACTCCTGCGCGTACGTTGCGGCGGTCTGTAGCAGATTGTCCATCGCGGCATTCCTTTCCGGGCGGTCGGTCTATTCATGTAACCGCTATCGTGCGGGTACCGGCTTCTTTTCCCGCCCTATCTCGGTATCGGTCGCCCCATTCGCAGTGCCGGAAGAGGCCGTCACCGTCATTTCAGGCTTCGCGGCGGGGCGGCGGGGAGACGGCGCCATCCATGCCCGGAGGGAGACGCCGCCCGGCAGCGCGCGGGCACGCCCCACGAGGCGGCTCAGGACGGGCAGATGGGCGAGCAGCGCGCTCAGCGCGGCGGTCGCGGCGGCCGCGAGCAGCCAGACGCCGAGGACGCGGAGCGCACCGGGCCAGGCGAGCGGCATGGCGGGCAACACCCATTTCGCCACCGCCGCCAGGACTGCCGCGTGCAGCAGATAGATGCCGAACGAGGCCTCGGAGAGTTCCTTCCAGAACCGATAGCCCGGCGGAGCGCCGGTTCGCCGATCCCGGTGCGCCCCCCACAGGCACGCGAGCCAGCACATGAAGATGATCGCGGGGACGCTGTAGAAGAGGATGATCGGCTGCACCGGCGCGTTCACGTAAGGCAGCGGCTGCCCGCTCCGCACCTGAAAGACGAAGTGCGCCAACACGACGAAGACCATCGCCATGAAGGCGATCAGCGCCCAACGGCCCCGCCGCAGCAACACCGACCTGGCCGGCGCGAGATGAATCGCCGCCATCCCGCCGAGCACGAAATAGAAGGGATAGAGCAGCGCGCAATTCTGCCGGTACGCCAGGAGCGTCGCCATCCAGTGCGGCGGCGTGACGACGCCCGTTTGGAGATAGTGGTAATCGGCGTAGAGCAGGAGCCACTGCACGAGAAAGGCGACCGCCAGGGTCTGCCACGGCCACCGCGCGACCCGGCGCAGAAAGAGCAGGAAGAGCGGCAGCAGCAGATAGAACTGCAACGTCACGCCGATGTAATAGAGCTGATAGGAGGCCTGCCCCGTCAGGAGGTCAATGCCGACGACCCTGGCGAAGCGCGCCGCCGATGGCTGCGGGCTATTCAGCCACGCATAGAAGACACTCCACAGGCAATAGGGCAGCAGCACGCCGACGCTCCGCCGGGACCAGAACCGTTTGAGCGGGAACGGTTTGCCGTAGTAGACGTAGACGAGGGTGAATGCCGTGAGGAACATGAAGACATTGCGCGTGAAGCGGATTGTGGCGAGCACGGCGTCCTGAATGTTGACGCTCGACGGGGATCGCCAGCCGAAGTCCACGAACAGCAGCACATGCACCGCGACGACAATGATCGCCGTCGCCCCGCGCAGCGGATCAATCTCGTAAATATAGGGGCGCTTCTCCACCCGCCGGGCGGGCCGCCGCTCACCGGTCGCTGCGATCACACCGCGCCTCCCGCGCGCGTAGCGCCTCGCGGTTGAGTTTGCCGTTGGGGTTGCGGGGAAGCGCGTCCGTGCGCACGAAGTCAACCGGCACCTTGAACGCGCTCAACCGTTCGGCCGCATATCGGCGCAGGCACCGGACGAGATCGTCCCATGGCCGCGCGTCGTCGGCGACGACGTAGGCCACGGCCACCTCGCCATACTGGGCGTCGGGTCGGCCGACCACGGCGGCATCGCGCACGGCGGGATGGGTCAGGAGGGTTTCTTCCACCTCGCGCGGCGCGATCTTCTCGCCGCCCCGGTTAATCATCTCCCGCAGACGACCGGTGATGTAGAGATAGCCTTCCTCGTCCCGGTATCCGAGGTCGCCGGTGCGGAACCAACCCGCTTCGAAAGAGTCCTGCCCCACGCCGCCCCGATACGCCGGGACGACCCCTGGGCCGCGCACGCAAATCTCCCCGTGCTCGCCGGGGGCGACATCCCGCAAGGAGCGCCCACCCGCGCCCGACTGCGGGTGGCAAATGCGGAGATCCACCCCGATCGGCAGCCCCACCGACCCCGGCTTATGCCGACCCGGCGGCACCGGATTCGCGACGATCGTGCTGGCGGCCTCGGTGAGTCCGTAGGTCTCGATCACCGGGATGCCGAATTTGGCCTCGAACGCGCGCATGCGCGCCGCCGGCAGCGGCGCCGATGCGGTCCGTACGAACCGGAGGGCGCCGGGCAGGAAGCCGGGCTTCGGCGTATCGAGCAACCGGGTGAGCACTGTCGGGACGATGCTCGCCCAGGTGATCCGATAGTCTTCGACCCAGCGCCAAAACCGCTCGCGGCTGAACCGGCGGGCGATCACGATCGTGCCGCCCGCCAGGAGCGAGGCGCAGAGGCTGACCACCGGCGCGTTTACATGGTTGAAGGGGAGCACCGTCAGGCCACGGTCGCGCGGCGTCAGGCGGTGGCTCAACCGGATCTGCTCGGCGGTCCAGGCGATCTGCGACCCCTCGAGGATGACCCCTTTCGGCTCCCCGGTCGTGCCCGATGTCGCGAGCGCCACCCGCCCCAGCACCGGCGGCACCGGCGGCCCGCCGGGCCGTGCCCGTTGGATCGCTCCGTCGCACAGCTGTCGGGTGAGTACCGTCGCGGCGGCACAGTGGAAGCCCCGCGCGGCATCCTCGTCTTCGACGACGAGCAAGTCCGGCGTGTACAGGCGCGTGGCCCGTGCCTTCTCGCTGTCTGCGGCATCGGGCGTAAGCGGCACGAGCAGGTGTCCGCCGGTGAGCGCGCCGAGCCAGAGGACCGCACCGGTGACCCCGCCGGGTAGCGCGAGCACGATGCATTGCGGCGGCGCGCCGATCATCCGGCGCAGATCGCCGACGGCGGCGAGGCACTGGCCATAGGTCATGACGTGGCCGGTCTCGGCTTCGATGACGAAGGGGCGCTCCGGGTCGTTCATCGCCGTATGGACGAGGGCTTGATGCAAACGGTCACCCAGTGTGGCGGCTGTCGCGCGTGTCATGCCGGTCGCGTCCGATGGCGCGTGTGGTATTGCTGCGACCATTGCCGTCTCCCTCCTCTGGCGTCCGTCCCGCGAGAGCATCAGCCGAACCCGTAATTTCCTAACCCCATCTGGCAATGGTTGTTCCAGAGCGCGCCGCCGATCCGCCGCAAATCTGTAAAAAATATGCACAATCCCGCGTTCGCCCTTGTGCCGCCGGAGGAGCGACCGCGAAAACATTTAACAATCTCGTCCGCATGCAACGGACGATGGGGTCACCGTCCGTCATGACTCCGGCTTCGTCACGGCCGTGCCGTTCACCGCATGGGTCGTTTCTTCGGTTTTTTGCCCCATTCGTTTCGCGTGCCCACACCGTCATTATCGCGCATTGTTCGTGTAGCGGATGATATGTTAAACAAAAGTAAATCCCCGCACAGGAAAGAGAGGAGCGATGCGTGGCCGCGTCGCCGTTCCATCGCAGCGAATTGGGACGCGCAAAAGCGCGCCGCTCGATCGAGCGGCGCGCGAACGGATATGAAGCAGGAAGAATCAGAGCGCGGTGGTCGCCGCCTCCTCTTCGAGCCATTTCTTGGCGGCGTTGAGGAAGAGGACCGCCTCGCGCCCGTCGAAGATGCGGTGGTCGAAGGTGATGCCGAGCGTCACCATCGAGCGGATGGCGATGCCGCCATTCCTGACGACGGGCTTCTCGATGATCGCGTCCACCGAGTAGATGCACGCCTCGTTCGGCCTGACCATCGCCATCGTGACGTGGGAGCCGAATGAGCCGGGGTTGGTCAGCGTGATCGTGCCGCCTTGGATGTCGTCAATCTTCAACTTGCCGCCCCGCGCGCGGCCGATGATGTCGTGCATCCGCTTGGCGAGGCCGGTGATCGAGTAGTCCATTGCATTGTGGATGACCGGCACTTGGAGGCCGTCGTCCGTGCTGACGGCGATGCCGAAGCCGACCTGCCGCATCAGCCGGATGCCCTCATCCGTCCAGCGCGAGGAGACGATCGGGTATTGGCGGATCGCCGCCAGCCCCGCCATCACGAAGAAGGGGAGATAGGTGAGCGGCACGCCCTCGCGCTCCTGGAAGCCCTGTTTCTCCGCCTCGCGCCGGGCGACGAGTTCCGTCACGTCCGCCTCGACCCACGACGCCGCCTGCGGGATCGTCTGCGCCGCCTTCGTCAGCGCCTCCGCCGTCCGGCGGCGGATCGCCGTCATCGGGATCAGATCGCCTTGCGGCTGCGCCGAGGACTGAGGACTCAGGACTGAGGACTGAGCGGGAGCCGGAACGGGAGCAGATGCAGGGACAGGCGGAGCGGCGGCAGGTTCGGCGGCAGGTGCGGCGGGCGCGGCCTCGGCACTCGGCACTTTCGACTCAGCGCTCCGTTCGTGGGCCTTCATCATGTCTTCGCGGGTGACGCGGCCGCCCGCGCCGGTGCCCTTGACGGTCGCGGGGTCAATGTTGAATTCCATCGCCAGTTTGCGGACGGCGGGGGAGTACATCTTGCTCGCGTCGGCGGACTCGGTGTACGCCTTCGCGCCGTTCGTCGCGGCGGGCGCGCCCGCCCGCGCATCCGGTGGCGAGGAGGCGGACTCCATCTGCGTCGTCGCGGTGTCCATCTCCCTGTCGGCCTTTTTCGGCTCCGCCTCGGTCGCCGCAGCCACCGGCGCGGGCGTTGCCTCTTGTGCCGCCGGGGCGGGTGCGGAGGCCGCGGTGTCCGCCGCCGCCTTATCCGTCTCGACCCAGAGGAGCGTCGTCCCGACCGGCACGGTCTGCCCGATCTCGACGGCGAACTCCTTCACGACGCCTTTGAACGGCGAGGGAATCTCGGCGACGACTTTCTCCGTCTCGATCTCGGTCAGCAATTGGTCTTCCTCGACGGTGTCGCCGATCTTGACGAGCCATTGGAGGACGGTCCCCTCCACCACCGATTCGCCGAGTTGCGGGAAAGTGACCGGGGATAAGCCAGGCCGGGTCATCGTCGCGGTGCCGCTACCGTGGGACTCTGCCATATTGGATGCTCCTTAAAATGCCGCAATTTCACGCATCGCGGCGGTGATCTTCACCGCGTCAACCAGATACGCCGATTCTAGCAGGTGATTGTACGGCATGGCAGGGGCATCGGGGGCGGCGAGGCGGCGCACGGGCGCGTCCAGTTCCATGAACGCCTCATCGGCGATGAAGGCGGCGAGTTCCGCGCCGAAGCCATTCGTCTTGCTGGCCTCGTGGACAACGAGCGCGCGGTGCGTCTTCGCGACGGTCGCGAGGATCGCCCGTTTGTCGTAGGGTTGGAGCGAGCGGAGATCGAGCACTTCGGCGTCTATCCCATCCGCCGCGAGGCTTTCCGCCGCTTTGACCGCCTCGTGCACCGTCGCGCCGTAGGTGATGACGGAGAGCGTCGTGCCGGGGCGGGCGATGCGGGCGACGCCGAGCGGCACGAGCGCGTCGCTTCCCGGCAGCGGCTCGCGCAGGGAGCGGTAGAGCCGCTTGTGCTCGAAGAAAATTACCGGGTTCGGGTCGCGGATCGCCGCCTTCAGCATCCCCTTCGCGTCGGACGGCGTGGCGGGCATCGCCACCTTCAGGCCCGGCATGACGAAGAGATTTTCCGGCGACTGCGAGTGATAGAAGCCGCCGTGGATGCCGCCGCCGATCGGCGCGCGCACGACGATTGGTAGGCGCGCGTCGCCGTTCGAGCGGTAGTGCATCTTCGCCATCTCGCTGAAGATCTGTTCGAGCGCGGAGTACATGAAGTCCGCGAACTGGATTTCGACGACCGGCACGCTGCCCAGGAGCGCCGCGCCGATGGCGAGGCCGGTGAAGCCGCTCTCCGCGATCGGCGTATCGAGCACGCGCTGGGGGCCGAACCGCTCGATCAGCCCCTTCGTCGCGCCGAAGACGCCGCCGCGCGGCCCGATGTCCTCGCCCAGGAGGAAGACGCGCGGGTCGCGCGCCAACTCCTCCGCGAGCGCCTGATTGATCGCCTCGATCATCGTCGCGCCCGTGCGGCCGTCGGCCCCCGCCGCGCCGGTCGGCGGGGAGAAGAGGCCATGCGCGACGGGGCCGTGCTCGTCGTGCCCGTCGTGGTGATCGGTCGGTGCCGCGCGATTCGGGGCGGCGGCGACCTCGGTAAGTTCCTGCTCGACGATGGAACGGGTCGAGACGGCCATCAGATTCCCTCCTCGGCGGCGGCATAGACGCGATCCGCGACCGTCGTCGGGTCGGGATCGGGCGCGGCCTGCGCCGCCGTAACCGCCGCCGCGATCTCCGCGCGGATGCGGGCGCGCCGGGTGGCGATCTCATCCTCGGAGACGAGGCCGCGCGTCTGCACATACTCGATGATCCGCTTGAGCGGCTCGCCCTCCTCCGCCTGCTTCACTTCCTCGCGCGTGCGGTAAGTCATGTCGTTGTCGTCCGAGGTGTGCGGCAGGAGGCGGTACATCTTCGCCTCGATCAGGGTCGGCCCCTTCCCGGCGATGCCGCGCGCCCGCGCGTCCCGCACGGCGGCATAGGTGGCGAACGGGTCCGTGCCGTCCACGACGACGCCGGGGAAGCCGAACGCCGCGGCGCGATCCGCGACATTCGGCACGGGCGACTGCTTGGCCATCGGCACGGAGATCGCGTAGCCGTTATTCTCGCAGAGGAAGATCACCGGCAGCTTGTGCAGCGCGGCGAGCGAGCACGCCTCGTAGAAATCGCCCTTGCTGCTCGTCCCCTCGCCGAAACAGGTGATCGTCACGGCGTCCGTCGTGCCCTGCAACCGCATCGCGTACGCGCCGCCAACCGCGTGGGGAATCTGCGTACCGAGGGGCGCGGAGATCGAGGCGACATGGCGCGCCTGCGAGCCGAAATGGTGCGTCATCTGCCGCCCGTTGCTGATCCTGTCCGTTCCTTTGGCGAAGAACATCAGGAAGAGTTCGTCTACATCGAAGCCGAACCAGAGGGCGAGCGCGAGATCGCGGTAATGGGGGAAAAGCCAGTCCTTTGTCGGGTCGAGCGCCCACGCCGCGCCCGCCTGCGCCGCCTCCTGCCCCCGGCAGGGGACAACAAAGGGCGCTTTGCCTTGCCGGTTCAGCGCCCACATCCGCTCGTCAATTTCGCGCGTGCGAAGCATCAAATCGAAAATGTGCAGTGCGTCGTCGTCGCTGAGTCCGACCGAGCGGTGATCGGTCAGCGGGGCGATGGCAGTGAGGGTGGCCATGAGCCTGCTCCTTTGCCGGTAACGAGAGGTCATGCGTACATGCGCATAGTACCATATCGCGAACTCGTGTGCAGCAGTTTGGGGATGAAATCGGCGTGTGCCTGCTGTACGTACTCTACGATAATCGTTCGTCGCAGGTTGCGTGCCGGGCGTGTCCACCGACGACATGAAGTGCCACGTATTGTGAGGGGGAGACGCTCTTCGGTGGCGGGGGGGGGGGGGGGGCGGGGGCCCCGGGCCCGCCGCGCCCCCCCC
>JAICIL010000061.1 GCA_025924435.1 Chloroflexia bacterium
CGGGGGGGGGGGTGTTTCGGCGGGGTGGCCTTTTCTCTGCTCTCACACCCCCCCGCTACCGGTCGCATCGTGAGAACCGGGGGACCCATGAAAACGGAATTGCTGAACACGCAGGGAGAGAAGACGTACGCGGTCATCTTCGACAAGGGCGACGAGGTGATCGCCGGGTTGCAGGCGTTCGCGAGCGAGCACGATGTCGCGACGTACGAGATCGTCGGCATCGGCGCCTTCAGCGACGTGACGCTCGGCTACTTCGACCGCGACCGCAAGGATTACAAGAAAATTCCGCTCGACGAGCAGGTCGAGGCGCTCTCGCTCGTCGGCAACATCTCGCGCTCCGGCGACAAGCCGAAAGTGCACGTCCATGTCGTCGTCGGCAAGTCGGACGGCACGGCGTGGGGCGGGCACATCCTCGCGGCGCATGTCTGGCCGACGCTGGAACTGATTGTCACGGAAGCGCCCGCCCATCTGCGGCGCACGCACGACCCCGAAACGGGCCTCGCGCTGATTGACATTCGCGCCTCCCGCGCGGCATCGTCCATCAGTTCATAGGCCACTGTTCGCTCGCTGATTGCGAAGGAGTAACGCAGCATGTACCCCGCGAAGATCGAACGCGCGGTCGAGCAGATCCCCGGTGTGGCGGAGAATGGCGCGAAGGTCGCCCACGCGATCCATAACGCCGTCCTCGGTGGCGGCGATCAGGTCCGCAAGGCGGTTGATTTCCTCCACGGGACGTGGCTCGGCCACCCCGTCCATCCGGCGCTGACGGATGTCCCCATCGGGGCATGGACACTCGCGATGATGTGCGACCTCGTCGCGGCGCAGCGCGGCTCGGCGGAGGCGGAAAAAATGGCCGACACGCTCGTCGCCATCGGCGCCGCCGCCGCCGTGCCGACCGCGCTTGCCGGTGTCGCGGATTACTCGGCGATTGACGAGTCCGCCATGGCGCTGGCGACCGTCCACGGCCTGCTGAACAGCGCGGCGCTGGTCCTCAACCTCCTCTCGCTGCGCGACCGCGCCACGGGCAACCGGCAGCGGGGCGTGATGCTCTCCACGGTCGCGTACGGTGCGCTCAACTTCTCCGCGTGGCTCGGCGGCGAGATGGTCTACAACCGGAAAGTGGGCGTTGACCACCACGTAGAACCGAGCGGCCCCGAAGAGTGGCGGCGCGTCCTCGATAGCGCGGAACTCCCGGAGCACGCGCCGAAACGCGTCGAGGTGGACGGCGCGCCCGTCCTGCTCTATCGGGACGGCACGGGCGTCTACGCCATCGGCGCGGTCTGTAGCCACGCGGGCGGGCCGCTCGACGAGGGGCAGGTTCACGATCTCTGCGTCGAGTGCCCGTGGCACAATTCCGTCTTCGATCTGCGCGACGGCAGCGTCGTCCACGGCCCGGCGACCCACCCCGAACCCGCGTACGACGCGCGCCTGCGGGATGGGCAGATCGAGGTGCGGCTGCGGCCCGCCGGGGCGGGGGGATGACGGCGAACGATATCGTCGTGATCGGCGCGGGGCACAACGGACTCGCCTGCGCCTGCTACCTCGCGCGGGCGGGCTGCCGGGTGCGCGTCCTCGAAATGGCGGGGCGGATCGGCGGAGCGGCGCACACGGCGGCGACGATCGCCGACAAACCGGATTACCGTTTCGACACCTGCTCCGTCGTCCACAACATGATCAACATGACGACGGTGATCGAGGAATTGCGCCTCCGGGAGATCGGTCTGGAATATATCGAGACGGACCCGTTCACGGTCTCCTACTTCCCCGGCGGCGAAGTCGTCCGCTTCTATCGCTCGGTGGAGCGGACGTGCGACGAGATCGCCCGCCATGCACCGTGCGACGCCGAGGCGTACGCCCGCTTCATCCGCGCGGCAAGCCCGGTCGCGGAACTGGCGCTCGGCGCGTTCCGCTCGTCCGGCGACCACGGCAAGGGCGTCGGCGAATGGCGGAAGCGGCTCGCGGCGGCGGGGCGGACGGTGCGCCGCAATCGCCCAACCCGACTCGCCCGGCAGTTGGCGGGGCCGTACGGCACACTGCTGGAGGAGACGTTCCAGACAGAGTACGCCCGCGCGGGCATCGCCGCCCTCGCGGCGCACGGCACGCTCGGGCCGGAGACGCCGGGGGCGGCCTTCTTCGTCCTCTGGCAGGCGGCGTACCACCGCTACGGCAACTGGCACGCGAAGGGCGGTTCCGGTGCGCTCTCGGTCGCGCTCGCGAAGCGGCTGGAGGCGTGGGGCGGCACGGTGCGCACCGGCGCGCGGGTGGAGCGGATCACTGTCGGCGGGCGCGTCCGGGGCGTCGAATTGGCGGGCGGCGAACGGATCGAAGCGGCGCGCGTCGTCGCCGCGATCAACCCGCAGACCGCGCTCCTCCGTCTCGTCGGGCGGGAGCATTTGCCCGCGAGCCTCGCGCGCCGGATCGCAACGCGGCATCGCTCGAACGCGGTGCAGTTCGTCGTCCATGCGGCGTTGGACCGCCTGCCACCCTGGCCGGACGCGCCCACCGATGGCTGGAACGGCATGCAATCCATCGCGGCGTCGGTCGCGCAGGTGGGCGAGAACTTCCGGGAGGCCGAGGCGGGCATCGCGCCGGCGCGCCCGGCGGCGTACGTCTTCACGCCCTCCGCGATTGATCCGACGGTCGCGCCGCCGGGGAAGCACGGCGCGTACATCGCCTGCGCGTCGTACCCCGCCCGGTTCGCGGACGGTGCGTCGTGGCGGGCGCGCGGCGAGGGCGAGGCGCACCGGCTCGTCGCGGCGGTCGAGGAGCGCGCGCCGGGCTTTTCGGACGGCATCACCGGCCTCGCGTGGCGGCACGCGGCGGATTGGGAGCGGGAGATCGGCCTGCTCGGCGGCCACCCGATGCACCTCGACCTGACGCTCGACCAACTGGGCGGCTTCCGCCCGCTGCCCGAACTCGCCAGCCATCGGGGGCCGATTGACGGGCTGTATCTGACCGGCGCGGGGACGTACCCGACGGGCGGCGTCTCCGCCGTGCCGGGGCGCGCCGCCGCACGAATCGTCCTCAAGGATATTAGGAAACATCGCAAGGAGTGACACATGGATGGATCGCAAAAAACGGAAGTCGTTGTCATCACCGGGGCGTCGGCGGGCGTCGGGCGCGCGACGGTGCGGGCGTTCGCCAAACGGGGCGCGCACATCGGCCTGGTCGCGCGCGGCAAGGACGGCCTGGAGGGTGCGAAACGGGATGTCGAGGCGGCGGGCGGCAAGGCGCTCGTCCTGCCGACCGATGTCGCGGACGCCGATGCGGTCGAGGCGGCGGCGGCGGCGGTCGAGCGGGAGTACGGGCCGATTGATATCTGGGTGAACGACGCGATGGCCTCCGTCTTCTCGCCGATCAAGGAGATGACGGCGGCGGAGTTCAAACGCGTCACGGAGGTGACCTATCTCGGCTTCGTCTACGGCACGCTGGCGGCGCTGAAACGGATGCTCCCGCGCGACCGTGGGGCGATTGTGCAGGTCGGTTCCGCCCTCGCCTATCGCAGCATCCCCTTGCAGGCGGCGTACTGCGCGAGCAAAGCGGCGATCCGGGGCTTCACCGACTCGCTGCGCTGCGAACTGATTCACGACGGCAGCAAGGTGCGCGTGACGATGGTGCAGATGCCCGCCCTCAACACACCGCAGTTCGGCTGGGTGAAGAGCCGCCTGCCGCACAAGGCGCAGCCCGTGCCGCCGATCTATCAACCGGAAATCGCCGCCGAGGCGATCTACTGGGCGGCGCACCACAAGCGGCGCGAGGTGCATGTCGGTTGGTCCACGCAGCAGGCGATCTGGGGGAACAAGTTCGCCCCCGCATTGCTCGACCACTACCTCGGACGCACCGGCTACAAGGGGCAGCAGACCGACGAACCCGCCGACCCGCACCGCCCGAATAATCTCTGGGAGCCGGTGGACGGCGACGGCGCGGATCGCGGCGCGCACGGCACGTTCGACGACCGCGCGCGGGACCGGAGCGCGGAACTCTGGGCGGTGGAGCATCGCGACGCGCTCCTGGCGGGCACGGCGGGGATCGCGAGTGTCGCGGGGATCGCGGCGCTGGTACGGAGGGGCAAATGACACCGGAAGAACTGAGCGAGCAACTGCGGCACGGCGACGGCGACGATCTCCGCCGTCGGCGCGGCATCGTCGGGCTGTCGCTCGTCGCCGTCGGCGCGATGGGGATGATCTCGCTCTACCAGATGGGCATCATCAAGCACCTGCCGGAGCCGCCCCTGCCCCGCCTCGACGCGGACACGGTGGACGCCTCGCCGGAGGCATACTCGCGCTTGGCGACGCCGGATGGCTTCCTCGGCCTCGGCAGTTATGCGATGACGATGGGCCTCGCCGCGATGGCCGGGCAGGACCGGGCGCGCACCCGGCCGTGGATCCCGCTCGCGCTGGCGGCGAAGGTGGCGTTCGACACGTCGCAGGCGGTCCGGCTGACCATAGATCAGGCGACCAAGGAGAAAGCATTCTGCTCCTGGTGCCTGCTCTCCGCCGCCTGCACCTTCGCCACCGTGCCGCTCGTCATCCCCGAAACGCGCGCCGCGATCCGGCAACTCACCGGAGGGTCGGCATAGCGCGCCTCACGAGCGCGGGAGCGAAGCGACCGCCCCCAAGGCCCGCCGGAGGAATGTCACGCGCGGGCCGTCCGGCACGGGCTGTCGCAGGACCCGGCAATGTCCCGAGACACGCCGGACGTGGTAATGCGTTGTACCGCTCCGGGTGCGCCGGAATGTCAGGTCGAGCACGCTCCCCCCAACGTGGAGTCCGGTGAGCCGGAGATCGGGCAGCCAGGGCGGCAGATGCGGGTCCATCAGCAGGACGCCGAGCGGCGCGACGGGCCGGATACCGAGCATCGCCTGAATTGTCAGGACGATCATGCTCGCGGACCACCCTTGCGGCTCGTTGCTCTTCGGGTAGATGCCGGGGTGTGGGTGCCGATCGTCGCGCGGGATGCCACTGAGCGCTTCGGGCAACCGATTGCCGATAAAGAGGTCGGTTGACGCGAAAATTGCTTCGGCGAGCCGCCAGAATTCCTCCCAGCACCCATATCGCGCGAAACCGAAGGCAATCGTCCCGTTCTCGACGGGCCAAACGCTGCCGAGGTGATAACTGAATGGGTTGTACGCGGGGTGGGCACTGGAGAGCGTGCGGATGCCCCAGCCGCTGAAGAGATCGGTGTCCATCATCCGCCGGATGACATGCGGCCCGCAATCGCGCGGCACGATGCCCGTCGCGAGGCAATGGCCCGTATTGGAGGAAATCGAGCGAATCTGTTGCTTGTCCGGCCCCAGCGCCAGCGCGTAGAACCCCGCGTCTTCCATCCAGAACGCGCGATGGAACCGCTCCTTGAGGTCGCGCGCCTTCCGCTGCAAGCGGAGCGCGTACCGCCGCTCGCCGCAGAGGAAGAATGCGAGCGCCGTTTGCTGCAACCCGACGTACCAGTACGCCTGCATCTCGCTCGTTGCGATCGGGTTCTCCACGATCGTTCCGCGATCGTCCACGATCGCCTCATCCGAGTCCTTCCAGCCCTGATTCTTCAGCCCCTTCGCGGAATGTGTCTCGTATTCGAGGAAACCGTCGCCATCGCGGTCTCCGTATCGGTCCAGCCAGTCAATGACGCGGCGGGCGGCAGACAAGAGCGCATGCGTCGTATCGCGGTCATTCGTCCACGCGAGGTATTGGCCGACCATGATGAGGAAGTCCTGCGGGGCGGAATAATCGCCGTAGTACCGGCGGAATGGGTTGATGTCGAGCATCGCGAGCGGCCCCGTGCCGGCCTGATGGATGATTTTGCCCGGCTCCTCATCCCGCCAGTCGTCGAATGCGATGCCCTGCGTCGCGGCACACGCGCGCAGGGCATCGCGCAGCATGGAGGGCATCGCGAGCGCCGTCTGCCAGCCGATCGTCAGTGTGTCCCGACCGAAAAACTGCTGATAGAGCGGCAACCCGGCGCTCGGCGCGGCGGGGCCGTCCGGCAGGCCAAGCGGGAGCGAGGCGAGGTCGTTGATCGCCGTTTGCCACGCGCGCATCACCGTAGCATTCGACGCGACGAGCGCGGGCGCTTCCTCCCGCAGCGACCGGCGCACGCGCCGAATCCGCCGGTCGTGCTCATCACCGGTCGCACGCCGGACGCTGTCAAAGATCGGCTCGACGACGACATGGAACGCTACCGGCGTGTGCGGCGGCAATTCGAGGGTCACGAAGAGGATACCGGCGTCAAACCGCACCGCCGAGGGCGCACCCTCGATCCGGATAGCGACGGCGCGATCGAGCATGGGGTGCTCGTAACGGAAGCGGAGTTCCCGCGCCGCCGCATCCCACATGGTCTCCACCGGAGCGGACTGCTGCCGCGCCCCTTGTTGGGTCTCGTCCGTGTCTGCGAAGTCGGCGGCGAAGTGCAGGGCGAGTTCGAAATGGGCAGAATCCCGAACATGGTAGTTCTCGAATCGGTGCGTCGTGCGCATGCCCGATCCCACAACACGGGTCGTTTCCACATAGACGGCCTGCCGCGGCACCCGCTCCCCCTGGGGCACCTCGGCATAGACGAGCATCCGATCCGCCCCGACCGGCGATGCGCTGACGGCCATCAACGGGCGATCATTGACGGTCAGCTCATCGCGGCACAGGAGCCGCGTGTTCTCGACAGAGAACCCTTCGGTGCCGCGCCCGGTGACGACGCCATCGAGGTTCGTGACGAGCACCGATTGCCCGCTGTAGACGAAGTGCTGATTCGCGCGGGCGCGCAATGCGATCCGATGCGCCATCGCGGCCACCAATCCTGATCGGTACGTGCGATGGGCGAACGCTCGGTACCGAAAGCGGCGTATCACGCTTTGATACGCAAGCGCGCGTTGGCCCCGCACGAATCGTTCCAGCGCGCCTCGTACCGCTCGGTCACTGCACGACGATTGTGGCCTTCATATCCGGGTGCAAGCCGCACATGTACTTGAATGTCCCCGCCTTATCGAAGGTGAAACTGAACGTATCGCCCCGGTCGAGAATCTTGGAGGAAAAGACTCCATCCAGACTCAGCACCGTATGCTGCACGCCCGTATTCATCCACGTCACCTTTGTGCCGACGGGAACGGTGAGGGTTGGCGGATCGAACGCGAAGTCCACGATCTTCACTTCAACCGCGCCCGCCGTACCGGTCGTCGCCGATGCACCGGCTGGCGCGGTCGCGCGAGTTGGCGCCGCTTGTGTCGGCGACGCGGCGGACGCCACGGGGGCAGAGGTCGCCGGAGCGACGCTCGCCGCGACGGCTGTTGGTGCGACCGTCGCGGCAACAGCCGTCGCGGTCGGTATGGGCGTCGTCGGGCTCGCCGGCGCCACCGTTGCGCTCCTGCTCGCCGCCGTTGGCGGGGGGGCGGTCGGCGTCGCGGTGCCGCCACAGGCGCCGACGAGCGCCACGAGGACGAGCGCATTCAAGACTCCGAAGAACATACGCACCTTCAGCATGGCCCCGATACTCCTATCCCTCTCGCTCACCACACCCGCGATGATGGGGAAGCGGACACTACAACGAATCGCAGACCCGAAACGAAGAGATGAGGCGGCGCTCGCGCCGCCTCACACATCGGGGAAGGTCGGTGGGACCTATGCGTGCCGGCGGCGCATCATGAACCCGGCGGCGCAGATCAGCAGGCCGGCAACCAGGGCCAGCGGGAGCAATGAGCGATCTCCGTGGGCGGCCAACGCCCCGCCGCCCGTCGTGGGCAGCGTTGTTGTCGTACCGGCGGCGGCGACCGGGGCGGCGCGCAGGATATTGCCGCAGGAGACATAGGTCGCGATGTCTTGCGCCGACTTGTGCGCATTGATGGCGAACGGCTGCGCCATCAGGTCGCTCAGGCTGACATCAACGACGGTATCCGACTTTCCGTTCGTCAGGTTGGTCAGCGGATACTTCGGCGCGGGATTCAGATTGGCGCACGTCCCCTCGTGGATATGCACCGGCTGAACGACCCCGGCGGGTGCGTTCGGGATATTGAGGACGACGTGCGTCTTGCCGCCGCCCATGTCCGTCAATTCGGCGGTGCCGTTCTCACCGGAGTTGTTCTGGGCCGCGAGTTGAACGGTGACCGAATCGGCGGCGCTCACCGCGCTCGCCAGGGCGACGGTGAAGACGAGAGCAAACGCGATCCCAAGGGTGCTGATCCATCGAAAAGCCTTCATACGAACTTCCTCCTCGCTTGTACCCGATCTCCCTCTCTATCGTGCTCGACGGGAACAGGTGATTGACTCCGCTCCTTTCATGTCCATGCGGGCGAGCCAGCGCCCGCGTATCGTTATAAGCGCGCGGAACGCCGGGCTAGGGCGACATCGGCACATCGGTGTGCGGCATCGGCTCGACCTCCATCGTGCGGGGTGTCTGCCCATCGGCGGCCATCTCCACGCCGACGCCCTGCGAGAAGATCATGTGCCCGCCGAGCCAACCGCCGTAGAAGAGCGCCACCAAGCCGACGATGGCGCAGATGAACGCGCCGATGGGCGGGTGCGCGTCGTCAACGTGCTTGAGCCGCAGCAGGAGGCTGACGAGAAAGATGACGGCGGCGGTCATCTGCACGGACATGTGGAGGATCATGGTCTTCCAGGCGGGCGAGTCGGGCGAAATATCGGGCAACTGGGCGAACCCCGTGATCGCCGCGCCGACCGCCGCGATGGACGCGGCAACGATGAGGATGAACGCGCCGTGCGTGTAGACCGATCCGTCGCCGCGGGTGAAGGCGAGGATGTCGAACAGCACCGTCGCGGGGTAGAGCGCGAGCGGGAAATGCACAATAGCGGGGTGCGTCGGATCACCGAACGCACGCTTGAGCGGGTTCGCCATGCGGATGCCTCATATTCACTTCGGTGTACGCCGAACAGTGAGAACCGTTGCAAGCGGTCGTCTGCCCTCTCCATCGCTGCACAAGCCGTATTCATACCGCCATCTATTGGCGATGGAGAGGGGCCGGGGGTGAGGACCGTCTTAACTCGCGACGATGAACGCGGCGACGATGTAGAGAATGAGCGTCGCGACCGCCGCGATCCCGTGCAGGGCGACGACCGCATTCGGGAAATGATCCTCCGGCGCGCTGGCGACATCCGCGCCGACGGCGGGAGAGCGCTGCACGCGCGTGCGACCGAGCCACATCACGAACATCGCGATGCCCAGCGCGGCGGTGAGGATCAGACCAATCAGGACGATCGGCTTCAGCGCGTCGGCGTCCGCGAAGATGTAGATCACGAAGAGGACGAGCGAAATTACCGCCAACAGCCCGTGCAACCACGGCAATGCCTTCGGAAAGCGCCGCGTGGCGGGCGATCCCATGCCGCCATGCTGCAACCAGATGCCGAGGAGTGTGAAGCCGCCGACTGCGGTGATCAACCAGACGACCAACGTGACCCAGTTCATCGTGCCACCCCCCCTTACGAAATCGGTCACACCGCCAGGATACGTGATGCGCTCCGTCGCGCGGTGCTCATCGGCGAGCACGGAAAGCGTCAATACGGTCACAGTAGCATCGAACACGGAGAAAGTCAAGTTTTTTCTTGACAATCCTGCTATACTGATCGCAACACGGTGAGTGGCGGCGGCAGGGAGAGAAGCGATGCATCCGACGCACGGGAACAAACGATTCTGGGGCAGCACGCGAGGCCGGATCGTCGCCCTGCTCCGGCGCACGAGCCGGACCGTGGACGAACTCGCCCAAACGCTCGACCTGACGGACAACGCGGTGCGCGCGCAGATCGCGACGCTTGAGCGGGACGGCCTCGTCGAGCAGCGCGGCGTGCGGCGCGGCGCGAGCAAGCCCGCGTTCGCGTACGACCTCACGCCGGAGGCGGAGCAGTTGTTCCCGAAAGCCTACGAACCGGCGCTCGCCCAACTGCTCGCCGTTCTCACCGAGCGGTTCGGGTCGGCGGCGGTGGAGGACCTCCTGCGGTCAGTCGGGCATCGCATCGCGGGCGGTCACACCGCCGCCGATCTTCCTCTGGAAGCGCGCCTCGCGGCCGCCGTGGCGCTGCTCAACGGCCTCGGCGGACTCGCCGAATACGAGGTCACGGAGCGGGGCGTCGCCATCCAAGGGTACCGTT
Source organism: Chloroflexia bacterium (assembly GCA_025924435.1). Next base: position 10,080 of record JAICIL010000061.1, read on the forward strand.
GCCCCCTCGCGGCGATTGCGACCGACCATCCCACGATCTGCCTCCTCGCCGAGGCGCTCGTCAGTGATGCCGCAGGCATCCCGATGACCGAGCGATGCGAGCGGGGCGCGCGCCCGCGCTGCCGGTTCGAGGGCGTGTTCGCGGCGGAATCCCGCGATTGACGCGATCACCCCGTTCTGATAGCATGATCCCCTGCAATCTTCGGATTGCAGCCGCGGGAGTAGTAGGCCACCCTCAGAGCGAGCGCCGGATGGTGGAAGCGGCGCACGATTGGCCGAACTCGCCCGCGTGCAATGCGGCGGTGAACGGAGGGGCGCGAAGGATGCGCCCAGCGTAAGCCGCGCCGGGGTGGTCGCCGATACCAGGGCCGTCGAGCGGGTAACGCACGAGAATCGCACGCGGGGCTGTAGCTCAGCTGGGAGAGCACCACACTGGCAGTGTGGGGGTCAGGGGTTCGAGTCCCCTCAGCTCCACCACCGCGCATTCGAGCGCGCGTACCAATCGGGGTGGTACCACGGAGCGCGCTTCCCGCCCTTCGTCCCCTTCGCGGACGGAGGGTTTTTGTTTGCCTCATACCATTGAAAGGCGTGGCACATATGACAGCACCGCAGGAGGCGCAGAGGAACGCGGATACCGCGGATCATTACGATCACGCGGCGATTGAGGCGCGCTGGCGCGCGCGTTGGGACGAGAGCGGGCTGTACCGCACGGACCTGGTGCTCGCGTCGGGCCGCCCGAAGTTCTACAACCTGATGGAGTTCCCGTACCCCTCGGCGGAGGGGTTGCACATCGGGCACGTCTACACCTACGGCGGCGCGGACACGAACGGGCGGTTCCAGCGGATGCACGGCGCGGAGGTCTTCGAGCCGATGGGCTTCGACGCCTTCGGCCTCCACAGCGAGAATTACGCCCTGAAGATCAACACCAACCCGATGCAACTGACCGCGCGCACGACGCGCCACTACCGCGAGGAGCAACTGGGCCGCATCGGCGCGATGTTCGACTGGTCGCACAGCGTGGACACGAGCCAGCCGAACTATTACCGCTGGACGCAGTGGATCTTCCTGCAACTCTACAAGGCGGGCCTCGCCGTCCGCAAAGAGGCGGCGGTCAACTGGTGCCCGAAGGACCTGACCGTACTGGCGAACGAGCAGGTGATTGACGGACGCTGCGAGCGGTGCGGCACCCCGGTCGTGCAGCGCGAGCTGACGCAGTGGTTCTTCACGATCACCGACTACGCCGACCGCTTGCTGGCGAATCTGGAGAAACTGGACTGGCCGGACGAGAGCAAGGTGCGGCAGGCGAACTGGATCGGGCGCAGCGCGGGCGCGGAACTGATCTTCGCCGTCGCCGAGAGCGGCGAGCCGATCCCCGTCTTCACGACGCGCCCGGATACCGTCTTCGGCGCGACCTACGTCGTGCTGGCACCGGAACACAAACTGGTCGAGCGCATCACGATGCCGGAGCAGCACGACGCGGTAGCGGCGTACGTCGAGCAGGCGCGGAACGCGACCGAGATCGAGCGCACCAACGCCGAGCGCGAGAAGACGGGCGTCTTCACCGGCGCGCACGCGATCAACCCGGCGACGGGCGCGCGCGTGCCGATCTGGATCGCGGATTACGTGCTCGTGCAGTACGGCACGGGCGCGATCATGGCCGTCCCCGGCCACGACGAGCGCGACTACGCATTCGCCCGCATCCACGGCCTGCCGATCGTCGAGGTCGTCGCGAGCGACGCGGGCATCGCGGAGGCGGCGTACACCGGCCCCGGCACCCTGGTCAATTCCGGTCAGTTCAACGAGATGCCCTCCGAGGAGGGAAAAGCGGCGATCGTCGCGTGGCTGGGTGAGCGCGGGTTAGCGAAGCCGCGCGTGACGTACCGCCTGCGGGACTGGCTGATCTCGCGCCAGCGGTACTGGGGGCCGCCGATCCCGATTATCTACTGTTCGTCGTGCGGCATCGTCCCGGTGCCGGAGGATCAACTGCCCGTGCTGCTGCCGGAGGTGGAGGATTTCCACCCGACCGGCACCGGCAAGTCGCCGCTCGCCTCCGTGCCCTCATTCGTCAACACCACCTGCCCGACGTGTGGCGGCCCCGCCGAGCGCGAGACGGACGTCTCCGATAACTTCCTCGACTCCGCGTGGTACTTCCTCCGCTACCCCTGCACGGAGTGGGACGACCGCCCCTTCGATCAGGAGCGGATCAAGGAGTGGCTGCCGGTGGATATGTATTTCGGCGGCAAAGAGCACGTCGTCATGCACCACCTCTACGCGCGGTTCATCACGATGGTGCTGCACGATCTGGGGTATCTGCCGTTTGCGGAGCCGTTCGAGCGGCTGCGGCTGCACGGCTTCGTCACCAAAGACGGCGCGAAGATGAGCAAGTCGCGCGGGAACGTCGTCAATCCGGACGACTACATCGGGCGCGTCGGCGCGGACGCCTTCCGCATGTACCTGCTCTTCATGGGGCCGTTCGATCAGGACAACGATTTCCGCGACCTGAACCTGACCGGCGTGACGCGCTATCTGGAGCGCGTCTGGCGCATGGTGACGGACACGGAAGCGGCGGCGGGCGATGGCGCGGACATGCGCCCGCTGCACCGTTTCATCAAGCGGGTGACGGAGGAACTGGAGAAGTACCAGTATCACACCGCCATCGCCGCACTGATGGAGTGCGGCAACTGGATCGGCGCGAGCCGCGCGGACTTCACCCCGGCGCAGCGGGGCGAGGCGCTGCGGACGCTGACACTGATGCTGGCGCCGTTCGCGCCCTTCCTCTCCGAGGAGTTGTGGGAGCGGCTGGGCGGCGGGTACAGCGTCCATCAGCAGGCGTGGCCCGCCTACGACCCCGCGATGATCGCGGCGGAGATGGTGACGCTGCCCGTGCAGGTGAACGGCAAGGTGCGCGACCGCCTCACCGTCCCCCCCGGCACGGACGAGGCAACCCTGCGCGCAGAGGCGCTAGCCTCCGCCCGCGTGCAAGAATACCTCGGCGGCCGCGAGCCGAAAAAGGTCATCATCGTCCCCGACCGGCTGGTGAACATCGTCGGCTAACTGGCGTTGATCATCACGGCCAGATGCGGAGGGGCGGTGCGCGCACCGCCCCTTTTTCTGTGAGGAAATCCCCATCAGGAGCATTGTTCGTCAAACTTCACGTTATCGAAATCCCGCCGCGCCAGTTCATCCTTCCCCATCCACCAGTACAATCGCCCGACATCCCCCCACATCATCCCGGCATCCTCCTCGCTATCAATCTGTAGCAAAAGCGCGTCTTCGGGAGACAGATCGAATCCTTGAATCGGATCGGGATGGCCGAGCATCCGATTGATGGTGTATGCGGGGCCGCGCAAGCGTCTTTCCACCTCAGCGAACGCCCTGCGCTCCGCTTCAGTGAACGGTTCGGTGATCGGGCCGAGTATTTCGCGAATGCCGCTATGCCATGACTCATAGTAATACGGCAGATAGTCCGCCAGCGTCAGTTCTTCCGCGAATGTGACGGAACATGATTGATACGGCCCGAAATGCGGGTGATCCCAGTAAAACAGCCACTCAGGAAGCGGTGGAGGCATTACTGTTCGATGAAGTTTCGCGGATGCATCGTCGTGATAGAGAACACGGTGGATAGTGGGCGGCGTTGGCCACGCATTATAAAGATGCGCATAATCCACGAAGAAATAGAGCATCCCTGCGCGAGGCAGCAATCGCGCCACATCGTACAGCGCGACATCGGCCAGATTGATTTGTGCAATGAACGCCATGGAGAACTCGCCATTACGAGGCCATTCGTAACCGGGGGGTAGATCGGGCGAGCCGCCGATTCTGGACCCGCCAATCAGAAGCGTATCCTCATCCTCCACTATGTGCGCGGACAGGCGAATAGACGGTAATGCCTGCTGCTCAATCACGTCGGCGACGCGACCGAGGCCCGCAGTATGAAGCATTCCATTCAGAGATTCCCGGCTAACGGACCGCTTATACTCCTTCCACCATGACGCCCCTTGCTCGGTCAACGCCAATGCGCCATCAATCTCCACCGTTAGAAGGTCATATTGCCGGAGAAAGCCGATAATCGCGGTAAGGTTATCGGCCTTGATCGCAAGAATGCGGGCCAATGTCGCGGGATCTGGCAGGCGGGCACCTCGCATCCCACCTTGGCGATAACAGAAACGTGCGAGAAAGTAACCTGTGTTCGGGGGGATATTCGGGCCAAGCCCATATGCGAAGAAGTTCCGCATCACCGCATCGTCCATACGTACAATTCTTCCTCTCGATGACAGGGTCGCGCGGGATACGCTCGGCCGTTCGCGAACCGCCCCTGCAAAGTGCCATGCGCGGTTTTGCGGAACGGGGTATGCTGTGCTCGGCAGTCTGGCATGGATCGAATAGCGCGGCAAGAGCATAAAGCAATGAGCAACGACGGCCCCCCTCAGTCCTCAGTCCTCACGCCTCAGTCCTCCCCCATCGTGCGTCGGGCGGTGGAGGCGGACGCGCCGGGGATTGCGCGGGTGGTGGCGCGGGCCTTCAAGGACAAGTTCCACCCCGCGTTCGGCACGGAGGAGAAGGCGATTCGCGCGCTGACGCCGTACGTCGCGGCGGAGATGACGCGGCGGGGCAACTACGTCTTCGTCGCCACGGTCGGCGATGCCGTGGTCGGCAGCGTCTCGGTCAGCACGCAGAAGAGTTTCGTCGCCGGCGTCGCGGGGATGTTCTACCGCGCCGTCGGCTTCTGGGGCACGGTGCGCGCGCTCCTCGTGCTCGGTTTCCTCTCCGACCCCGCGCCCGCGCCGGACGAGGCGTACGTCGAGGTGCTCGGCGTCGCGCCGGAGTATCAGCGGCGGGGGGTTGGACGGGCCTTGATGATCGCGGCCGAGGAGATGGCGCGCGCGCTGCACAAACGGCGGCTGACGCTCTATGTCACCGCGAACAACCGCGCGGCGCAGACGCTCTACCTCTCGCGCGGCCTGCACGTGCAGCGGCAGACGCCGAGCCTCGTCGGCCTGCTCCTCTTCCACGCCCCCGGCTTCTGGCGGATGGAGAAGCGACTAGCCTGAATCTTGCTTTCCTTGCCGTAACCCGCACACTTGCACCCACTATTATGTTAATAGACGATAATTATTTTCATAAAAGGCGATTCGTCACACTCGCTTTTTTCTGGCATCTCCTCTGCATCTCCATAGGCGAGAGCGGATCGCGAATGAAGACGATCCGTTTGGCGAGCGAAAGCCCACCACAACAAGAAGAACCGGACCCGTCGGTGAACGCGCGCTCTCATGATGCCGGAGTGTCGGCATCGGGTCATATTTCCCGTAAGGAGGGTTCTCGTATGAGGAACACACCAGGCGCCGCCGAAATACGCGGCTACACCACCACGACCGAGACGGTCATGGGCACCCAACCGGCGGACGATCGCACGATGACCGGGACGGAGCGCGGCTGGCGTTATGGGCAACCGGGCGTCGGCATGATGCCGCGGAGTCATGTCCAGTGGGGGGGCGTCTTCGCCGGGACGCTCTGCGCGCTCACCTTCTACGTCTTCGCGTCGCTCCTGGGTATGGCGATAGACGTGTTGAATGTCTTCTCCGGCTCCGCCACCACGAACCAGTACGGATGGGGCGCGGGGATTTGGACGGTCGGGACGGTGATCGTCGCCTTCCTGATCGGCGGATTCGTCGCGGAGAAGGTCGTCGGCGTGCGCGGTGAAGGGAACGGCTGGGTCAACGGCATCATCGTCTTCGTCCTCAGCCTCGCGCTGATCGTCGCCATCTCCGCGCTCGGCAGCGGCGCGAGCCTGTTCGGTGCGCTCGGCACGAACTTCACCGACATCCACAATGTCGCGATGCGCGCGACGGCGGTGACGAACTCGACCGCGAATGTGCATCAGGGGCTGTGGTGGACATTCATCGCCGTGGCGGCGGGCGTGATCTTCGGCGCGATCGGCGGCGCAATTGCCGACGCCGGCCACACGACGGCGACGGAAAGCGCGGCACATTCGTAGGCCCCGCGCCGAGAGGAACGCCCGCGGGGCGGCCACCGCGCGGGGGCCGCCCCATTTCCATACCGGCGAGTTACTTGACCCGGCGGATCGTGTCGAGGTTTTTTTCCGGATTGCCGAGAAAGAAACGCCGGAAGAAGACCATCATGACGAACGGGAACACAAACAGGATTGCGAGCACGGCGGCGAACAAGCCGACGAACCGCACCAGGTCCAACAGAATATTCGCGACCATCGCGTGCATGCCTCCTCGTTGAGTCCGCGTACGGTGGTGTCTCGCACCGGCGATATTGTAGCAGGAAACGGGGGCTCTCACCCCCGGCCCCCTCTTCTTTGCGTGGCAGCAAAGGAGAGAGGGAGAGAATTAGCCGGCCTCAGCCAACCGTATCCCCCCTGGCCCCTTCCCCGGTGGGGAAGGGGCCAGGGGGTGAGGTCAATCCGCCGGGGCCAGCGCCTCGGCGGGCTCGAAGACGAGTTCGCCCCGCTTCAGGTCCGCGATGACGCGGTCGCCGTCGCGGAAGGTGCCGTCGAGCACCTTGAGCGCGAGCGGGTCGAGGACGCGCTTCTGGATCGTCCGCTTCAGCGGCCGCGCGCCGAAGACCGGGTCGTAGCCGCGCAAGGCGAGGTAGTTTTCGGCCGCCTCGGTCATCGTCAGTTCGATGCCGCGATCGGCGAGCCGCTTCGTCAGGTGCGCCACTTGGATATCCACGATCTTCCGCAGCGCCGCGCGGTCGAGCGGGTGGAAGATGACGACCTCATCAATCCGGTTGAGGAACTCGGGGCGGAAGTGCTCCCGCAAGGACGCCATGTAGCCGCGCCGCACGTCGTCCTCGTCGCGCTCCTCGGCGTCGCTCTTCACCGTGTTGAATTGCTCCGCCATCTCGTCCGGCAGCATCCCCTTGACGGCCTCCATCCCCTGGCGAATCTGCTCCTGCATCTCCTCCGCACGGGTCTGGCTGCCGAGGTTGGAGGTCATGATGACGACCGTGTTGCGGAAGTCCACCGTGCGCCCCTGCCCGTCCGTCAGCCGCCCGTCATCGAGCAGTTGCAGCAGGACATTGAAGACGTCCGGGTGCGCCTTCTCGATCTCGTCGAAGAGGATGACGCTGTACGGTCGCCGCCGCACCGCCTCGGTCAACTGCCCGCCCTCGTCGTAGCCGACGTAGCCGGGAGGCGCGCCGAGCAGACGCGAGACGGTGTGCTTCTCCATGTACTCGCTCATATCCAGCCGGATCATCGCCTGGTCGGTGTCGAAGAGGAATTC
>JAICIL010000062.1 GCA_025924435.1 Chloroflexia bacterium
CCAACCAGCACATCGAATTGCGCGAGCGCCGCCACACGCTATCGGAGCCGTGATCGCGCGTGAACGCTCATGCGTGGCCATGCCGTCGGCGGTATTCGCGCCGGATGAACATAGGTGCGTAGGGCAGATACGCCGCTTGCCGCTCGTCCGGCAGTGAGAAGAAATCGCCGATCACCGGATGCGGTTCGGTGTATGCGTCGCAGTGGCAGACCATCTCCCAGACATCGCCGTCGTCATGCGCGTTGAGGCGATAATCAATGGTGATTTCGTCGCCGGTGGCGATGCCCCGCCACGCATAGACTGCGTCGTTCGTGCTGTAGGCGTTCGGCAGACAGGCGTGATTAATGTAGCAGCGCGGCCTCGGCAGGATTTGGTACGTCTCGGCGGTCAATTCGCCGAGATGCTCGCGCTCCCACGGCGTGAGCGCCGCCAATTCGTCGCGATGCACGACGCGCCCCCGGAATCGCAGGATGCAATCGCCCGCATGGAAGCCGCGGCGGGCGAAAACACCCTTGCCTTTCTCGCCCGCCTCTTTGACGATCACCGGATGATCCATCGCCATTTGCCCTCAGCGCGGCCCCGGCTTCACGGTCGTGCCGGGCTTGACGAGCGGGATGCCCGCCGCGCAGAGCGGGCAGTGATCGGGCGGGTAGGCGGCGATCTCCTCCGCGTTCAGCGCGACGAGCGGCACGCCGAAATCCACCTTCCCGCCGGAGCGATCCCAGAGGACGCCGATACCGACGACCGCCACATCGTGTGCCGCGAGCGCGGCCAGTGTCTCGCGCACGCTGCCGCCCGTCGTGAGGATATCGTCCACGACGAGCACCCGCGCGCCCGGCGCGAATGTCGTCCCCCGGCGGAAGGCACGGCCCGATTCCCCCTCCCGCTCCGCGTACGCCGCCGCGACGCCGAGTTGCCGCGCCGTCTCGAAGGCGAGCAGGATACCGCCCGTCGTCGGCCCCGCGACGACCTCGACGCCCGCGTCCGCGAACGCGCGGACGAACCCGCCGCAGATTTGCTCCGTCGCGCGCGGGTCGCGGAGCAGATCGAACTTCTCGACATAGGTGTCGCCGTGCAGCCCGGACGAAAAGAGGAAATGTCCCTGTTTGATCGCCCCGGCCCGCCGCAGCACCTCGCCCGCCGTCGGTTCGCCCACTCGTTCACCCTCCCGATTCGTCAAGCCGCCAGACGGCCATCCGCGTCTCATAAAGATCGAAGCCGACGCGCCGGTGCATCGCCAGCGACGCCGCGTTGTCCACATGGATGCCAGCGAGGATCGCCGATGCGCCAATGGACTTTCCCCAATCGTGGAGCGTCCGGTAGAGCGCGGTCGCGATGCCGCGCCGGTGGCGATCGGGATGCACGGAGATGTCCTCCACCCAGACGGCGAGCGGCTCCAGATCGAAATGCCGGAGCGGCTGCGCGAGCACGTAGCCGACGATCCCCCCGCCCGCTTCCGCGACGAACGAGCACGGCGTCCGCATATAGAACGCGAAGATGTCCGGCGTGATCGCCCGCTGCTCCTCCCGCCGTTCCGGTGGCGCGCTGTCCCAATCGAAGCCGAGGAAGGCGCGGGCGCTGTAGCGCATCACCGCGTCATCGAGCGCCCGCAGCGCCGCGTAATCGCCGGATGCCACGCGCCGGATCGCGATCTCCGCCGACGTCACCGCGCATCCGCGTCAATCATCGGCACGCAGCATCGCGACGAGGTCTGCCTCATCGGCGGCGTTCGGGGCGGTGGTGCGGAGCGGCATCGGGCCGGGGAGGGCGACGCCGATGATCTCGTTCAATGAATCCAACCCCTCGGCGTCGAGCCACGCCGCCAGCCCGTCCAGCACGTCGAGCGCGGCGTGCGGATTGACGAACGAGGCCGTCCCGACCTGCACCGCCGTCGCCCCCGCCATGAAGAACTCCAGCGCGTCCTCGGTCGTCGCGATGCCGCCGATGCCGACGACCGGCACGGCGACCGCCTGCGCGACCTGCGCCGTCATCCAGAGCGCGACCGGCTTCACCGCCGGGCCGGAGAGGCCGCCGCCACCCGTCGTGAGGATCGGGCGGCGGCGCTTCGTGTCAATCCGCATCCCTTTCAGCGTGTTGATGAGCGTAATAGCGTCCGCCCCCGCCGCGACGACGGATTCCGCAATTGCCACAATATCCGTAACATTTGGTGAAAGTTTGACGAGCACGGGCAGCGTCGTGTTGGCGCGGACGGCCGCCGTCACCTCCCCGGCCATCGCACAATCCACACCGAACTGCATGCCGCCGACATCCACATTCGGGCAGGAGATGTTCACCTCGATGCCCGCGATGCCTGGCGCTTCGTCCAGGAGGCGCGCCATTGCGGCGTAGTCGTCCACGTGCTCGCCGCTGATGTTGACGAGCACTTTCGTCCGCCATCGCTCCCAGATCGGCGCGTACTTGCGGATCGTCTCGTGGATGCCGGGGTTCTGGAGGCCGATGCTGTTCAGCATGCCCGCGTGCGTCTCGGCGATCCGGGGCATCGGATTGCCCGTGCGCGGCCGGAGCGTCGTCCCCTTCGAGACGATGCCGCCGAGTCGCTGGATGTCCATGATCCGCGCGTACTCGACCCCGTAGCCGAATGTGCCGGAGGCAACGAGCACCGGATTAGATAAGACGAGTTCGCGCGGGTTGCGCGGCGCGAGATCGGCGGCGAGGTTCACGACCATGTCAGCGCCTCCATGCTGAATACCGGCCCCTCGGTGCAGGTGCGCTCGTAGCCGCGCTTCGTCTCGACGACGCAGCCGAGGCAGACGCCCATCCCGCACCCCATCTGCTGCTCGATGCAGACCTGCACCGGCGGCGTGCGCACGCCGCGATGCTGCTGCACCTTCGCGCGCAGCGAGATGAACATCGGGTTCGGCCCGCAGGCGAAGATGCCATCCGTCCAATCCAGATATTCCGGCATCAGGTCCGTCACGAAGCCGCGATGGCCGAGCGTGCCGTCGTCCGTCGCGCGGATCACCTCGATCTGCTCGGGCAGATAATGCAGGGGCAGGTGCCTCTCCGCCGTCTGCGCGCCGATCAGCAGGACGATCTCCGCGCCCTTCGGCAGTTCCTCGTCCGCGAGCATGATGAGCGGCGCGATGCCGACGCCGCCCGCGACCATCAGCAGATGCCGCTGGTTCCCGGCGACCGTGAAGGCGCTGCCGAGCGGCGCGAGCAGGTCGAGGGTCTCGCCCGCTTTCCGGTCCAGCAGCCATGCCGAGCCGCGCCCGACATTCTGGACGAGGATCAGCCCCTCGTCCGTCGCCGGGTCCACGCGCAGGAGGGACATCGGGCGGCGCAGCAGCGGGTCCCATTGATCCCCGTTCCCCGCCGTGCGGATATGGACGAACTGACCCGCCCGCGCTTGCGTCGCCACATTGTGCGGCAGCCGCACCCGCAGCACGACGCTCCCGCGCCCGGCAGGCTCGTTCTCGATGATCGGCGCGGTGAACGATTGCACGGGAAACCTCTCCCCCGGCCCCTCCCCGCGAGGGAGGGGTGACTCGTACGGATACCGTGTCTTTCCCCAAACGCCCCGGTCTCTCAAAGTCTCGCTCCCCCTTCCTCGCGGGAAGGGGGCCGGGGGGTTAGGTCAATACCCCCGCCCGACGAAACTGCGGTAATCGGGCAACGGCTGCACGGTGTACGCCTCGTTGCCGACGCGCATCGCCTCGATCATCGCGCGGGCGGTGTCCATGCTCGTGATGCAGGGGACGCCCCGCTCCACCGCCGCGCGGCGCATCAGGAAGGCGTCCGCGATCTCCCGGTCCACCGGGCCGGGTGTGTTGATGACGGCGTGGACGGTGCCGTTCGAGATCAGGTCGAGCATGTCGGGCGCACCCTGGCCGATGCGGTGCGCGATCGCCTGCACCGGGATGCCGTGCGCCTCCAGCCAGGAGGCCGTCCCTTCGGTCGCGTAGGTGTGGAAGCCCATGCGGACGAGCAGTTCCATGATCTCGGCGTACTCGTCCGTCTTGTCGCTGTCCTGCAAGGAGACGACGACGCTGCCGCGCTCCGGCAGGGACATCCCGGCGGCGGCGATCGCCTTGATGAAGGCGGGCGCGAAGGCGCGGTCAATGCCCATCGCCTCGCCGGTGGATTTCATCTCCGGCCCCAGCCCGACCTCGACGCCGCGCAACTTCGCCATCGAGAAGACCGGCGCCTTGATCGCGACGAGCGGGCGGCGAGGCCAGAGGCCGCCCGCGTATCCCTGCTCCTTCAGGCTCTTGCCGAGCATGATGTTCGTCGCCAGTTTCACCATCGGCACGCCCGTCACCTTCGAGAGGAAGGGCACCGTGCGGCTGGCGCGCGGGTTCACCTCGATGACGTAGAGCCGCGCCCGGTAGATGACGTACTGGATATTCATCAGGCCGCGCACGCCCATCGCCAGCGCGATCCGCGTCGTGTAATCCACGACCTGCTCGACCTCCGTCGGATACAAGTTGACGCCGGGATAGACGGCGAACGAGTCGCCCGAATGGACGCCCGCGCGCTCGATGTGTTCCATCACGCCGGGGATCAGCACGTCCGTGCCGTCGCAGATCGCGTCCACCTCGACCTCTTTACCGGCGAGATATTTGTCAATCAGCACCGGCTTATCGGAGAGCAGGACGGCGCGGCTCAGGTACGCGCGCAAATCCTCCTCGGTGTGCACAACCTCCATCGCCCGCCCGCCGAGCACGTACGATGGCCGCACGAGGACGGGATAGCCGATCGCTTCCGCCGCGATCTCCGCGTCCAAAAGCGTGCGGACGGCGGTGCCCGGCGGCTGCGGGATGCCGACCTGCCGCAGGAATTTCTCGAACCGCTTCCGGTCCTCCGCGAGGTCTATCGCCTCCTGCCCCGATCCGAGGATCGGCACGCCGAGCGCCGCCAGCGGCCCCGCGAGGTTGATCGCCGTCTGCCCGCCGAACTGCAATACGACGGGCGGGGTATCGGGAGCGGCCCCTTCCCCCATCCCATCCCCCGCCGTGCGGGAGAGGGGAGATTGTTGGGCATGCGATCCGTCTGTATGTACTGTTTCTGCAATCGCGGTCGCCACCGCGCCATCACCTGATGCGAGCGCGTGGATACCGGGCGCACGGCTGTGCGCCCCTACCGCTCCCCCTTCCCCCGTGGGGAAGGGGGTTGGGGGGTTAGGCATCCCCGTCCCCTCGTGATAGAGGATGTCCATCACGCCCTCTTCATCGAGCGGCGTGATGTAGAGACGATCCGAGGTGTCGAAATCGGTGCTCACCGTCTCGGGATTGTTGTTCAGCATGATCGAGCGGACGTCCGCCGCATGGAGGGCGTGGGCCGCCTGCACGCAGGAGTAGTCGAACTCGATCCCCTGCCCGATGCGGATCGGGCCGCTGCCGATCACGACCGCCTTCGGGCCGGGGAGCGGTTCGGACTCGTCCTCATCCTCGTAGGTCGTGTAGAAGTAGGGAGTCGCCGCGTCGAACTCCGCCGCGCAGGTGTCCACCATCTTGCTCACCGGCACGATGCCGACCGACCGCCGCCGTGCCGCGATCTGCGCTTCGGGCGTCCCCGTCAGCCGCCCGATCCAGGCGTCCCCGAAGCCCATCCGCTTCGCCTCCCAGAGCAGTTCGTCCGTCATCGGCTCCCGCGCGAGGCGGCCCTCCATCCGCACGATGGCGGCGAGGCGGCGCAGAAACCACGGGTCAATGCCCGTCGTCGCGGCGATGGTGTCCGCCGGCATGCCGCGCCGCAGTGAGGCCATCAGCGCCCAGAGCCGCTGGTCGTTCGGGCGGCGCACGAAGTCATCGAGGATGTCCGCGCCTCCGGGGCCGTCCCACGTCTGCTCTTCCCAGCCGAGGTCGCGCTCATCCCATTCGAGCGAGCGGACGGCTTTCTGGATCGCCGCCTCGAAGGAGCGGTCAATCGCCATCACCTCGCCCGTCGCCTTCATCTGCGTGCCAATCGTCCGCTCGGCGCGGTGGAACTTGTCGAACGGCCAGCGCGGGATTTTCAGCACACAGTAATCGAGCGCCGGTTCAAATGCGGCGGTCGTCTTCGCCGTCACGGCGTTCGGGATGTCCCGCAGCAACTTGCCGATGGCGATCTTCGCCGCGACGCGGGCAATCGGGTAGCCCGTCGCCTTCGAGGCGAGCGCGGAGGAGCGGCTGACGCGCGGATTGACCTCGATCACGTAGTACTGCGACGAGCGCGGGTCGAGCGCGAACTGGATGTTGCAGCCGCCCTCGATGCCGAGCGCGCGGATGATCCGCAGCGAGGCCGAGCGCAGCATCTGGTAATCGCGGTCCGAGAGCGTCTGCGACGGCGCGACGACGATGCTGTCGCCCGTGTGGACGCCGACCGGGTCGAAGTTTTCCATGTTGCAGATCGTGATGCAGGTGTCCGCGCTGTCCCGCATCACCTCGTACTCGACCTCCTTCCAGCCGAGCAGCGACCGCTCCAGGAGGATCTGGTGGATCGGGCTGGCGTGGAGGCCGGCGAGCACCTTCGCGTCCAGATCGTCCCAACTCTCGGCGATGCCGCCGCCCGTGCCGCCGAGCGTGTACGCGGGGCGAACGATCAAGGGCGGCGGGACGCTTGCTGCGAACGCGTGCGCCTCCTCGAGCGTGTGGCAGATCGCGCTGGCAATCGCCGGTTCGCCGAGGCTCTCCAGCGTCTCCTTGAAGCGCGCGCGATCCTCCGCCTTCTTGATCGCTTCGAGCGGCGTGCCGAGCAGCCGGACGTTGTATCGGTCGAGCACGCCCGCATCCGCCAACTGGACGGCGAGGTTGAGGCCCGTCTGGCCGCCAAGCGTCGGCAAGAGTCCGTCGGGCCGCTCGCGCTGGATGATCCGCCGCAGCACGTCCACGGTCAGCGGCTCGATGTAGACGACATCCGCGATGTCTTCGTCCGTCATGATCGTCGCCGGATTGGAGTTGACGAGGACGACGCGGACACCTTCTTCGCGCAGGGCGCGGCACGCCTGCGTGCCCGCGTAGTCGAATTCCGCCGCCTGCCCGATGACAATCGGGCCGGAGCCGATCACGAAGACGGTCCGGGGCGGCGCGGGCGGGGTCTGGTCAGGCGTCGTCACGCGTTGCTCTCCTTAGAAACAGTCACCAAACCGATTGAACCGCAAAGACGCGAAGGACACGAAGGGCGCAAAGGGAAGCAAAGATTGGACATGCTTCCTCCTTTTTCTTTGCGCCCTCTGCGCTCTTTGCGTCTTTGCGGTTCAATCGGTTTCCTCTTTCGTGTCGGACTCCCTCACCCGATCAGCAGGTCGGCGATGCGGGTCAGCGGCGGGAAGTGGTCGAAATCCGAGTGCGGCACGGCGGCGAGCGTCACATAGTTCAGGCGCAGCGTGCCGACTTCCAGATCGCGGTACGGTGCGAGGATGTTCGCGACCTGCTCGGTCGGGTAGTGATCGCGGTAGTAGCAGAGCGAGAGGTGCGGCAGGTACGGCGGCGCGTTGACGGCGTCCGCCCGATCGTGTTCCGCCTCGCCGTCCGGGGCCGCCGCCTCCTCGGAGCGCGCGGAGTCGCCGAAACCCGCCAGCCCGATCTGATGCAGGACATCCACGAGCCGGTCGCGCAGCATGGGCAGGCCGTTCTTCTCGTCATGCACCTCGACGAAGGCCGCGTTGCTGAAGGAGTTAACCCCCTTGAGCGTCAATGTCAGCGGCTGGACATCGCGGAGCGCCCGGCTCGCCCGGTCCATGATCCGCGCGATGTTGCCGTTCGTCGCGCGGATCGCCGATTCGAAGCCGATGCCGAGGACGGTGATGTGCAGAAAGTGGGAGGGGAGCGACTCCTCGATGCCCGCCGCCGAGAGCGCCTCGCGGACGGGCCGCGTCGCCTGGACGATGCTGTGCCCGGTGACGGGCACGAGGAAGGCGACGTAGGACGACTTCTCCCCGCGGGCGCGCCGACCGATGCCGTGGGCGGTCTCATCGTCCGTCGTCGGGTGGGCGCGGAACTGCTCCCAGGCTTCATCGTAGGTGGTGACGTAGTGGCGTGTGGCTGTCATTGTGCGGTTGCTCCTTGGGCGTCGGTAGGCGAATGCTCTTCCCCGCAGGATACCACCAACCCCATAAGAATCACCGTCGTATGTTTCATGATGCCCGCGCCCCCTCCGTCGGCTGTCGCACCGACCGATACTCCTCGACCATCGCGAGGAAGCGGTCGAAGAGGTCCTGGCTGTCCTGCGGGCCGGGCGCACCTTCGGGGTGGTACTGGATGCTGAAGGCGGGCATCGCGTCGTGCATCAGCCCTTCCACCGAGCCGTCGTTGAGGTTCAGGTGCGCGACTTTCCAACCGTCCGCCGTCGGGATCGAGTCCGGCTCCACTTTGAAGCCGTGGTTCTGGCTCGTCACCCGCACCTGCCCCGTGACGAGGTCGAGCACCGGGTGATTGCCGCCGCGATGGCCGAACGGCAGGCGGCTCGTCTTCGCGCCGATGGCCAGCGCGAGCAATTGATGGCCGAGGCAGACACCGGCATACGGCGTGCCGCTATCCAGCACCTGGCGGACGGTCTCGACCGCCGCTTGCGCATTCTCCGGGTCGCCGGGGCCGGGCGAGCAGAGCACGCCGTCGGGGGCGAGCGCGCGCACCGCGTCGTACGGCGTGTCGTGCGGGACGACCGTGACGCGCACCCCGCGCGCGACGAGCGAGCGGACGATGTCCTCCTTCAGCCCGCAATCGAGGACGACGACGTGCGGCCCGTCGAGCGGCGCGGCGTAATCGCGCGACGCGGGCGCGCTCACATCGCCGACCGCGTCAATGTCCGAGGTCAGCGGCGCGCGGCGGGCTTTCGCGACCAGTTCGGCGTCGCTCATCCCCGTCCGATCCGGCACGAGCGCGCCGCGCACGAGGCCGTGCGCGCGGATATGGCGCGTGAGGGCGCGCGTGTCCACGTCCGCGATGCCGGGGATGCCGTGCGCGGCGAGATAGGCGTCCAGCGTGCCGGTCATCTGCCAGTGGCTCGGCTCGTCCACGTACTCGCGGACGATCAGCGCCGAAACCCACGGCTGGCGCGACTCGTCGTCGCCGGGCGTGACGCCGTAGTTGCCGATGATCGGGTAGGTCAGGCAGACGAGTTGGCCGCGGAACGACGGATCGGTCGCGATCTCCTGATAGCCCGTCATGCAGGTCGTGAAGACGACCTCGCCGTCCGTCTCGATCGGCGCGCCGAACGGACGACCCGCGAAAATTCGCCCGTCTTCGAGGGCGAGCGCGGCGATCCGCGCGGCGCTTTGATACGACATTATGCGTCTCCTCCGATGAATGCCGGTGACCGCCGGGCATCGTAGACGACCCGACCGGCGACGAGCGTCGCCCGCACCGCGCCCGTCAGGCGCATGCCTAGGAGCGGCGTATTGGGCGATTTCGAGACGAGCGTCTCCTCCGATACGATGAACGACGCATCCGGGTCGAAGACCGTCACGTCCGCCGCCGCGCCGGGCCGCAGCGCGCCGCCCGCCAGATTGAAGACGCGCGCCGCATTCACCGTGAGATGCGCGACGACTTCCGGGATCGTCAGCAGCCCCGCTTTGACCATCGCCATCAGGATCGGCAGCGCCGTCTCTGCGCCGGTGAAACCGGACGGCGCGGCGGAGAGATCGTGCGCCTTCTCCGCCATCGTGTGCGGCGCGTGGTCGGTGGCGATGCAGTCCAGCGTGCCGTCTTTCAGCCCCGCGAGGACGGCGGCGGCGTCTTCCGCCGTCCTGAGCGGCGGATTAACCTTGGCGAGCGGGTCGAGCGCCGGCCAGCCGGGGTGATACGGTTTCTCCCACGCCCACGCACGGCCCCCCGCGACCCATTCGTCCGTCAACGCCATGTGGTGCGGCATCGCCTCGCCCGTCGCCTTGACGCCGCGTGCCTTCGCCGCGCGCAGCAATTGCACGCCGCCCGCCGTGCTGACGTGGCAGAGATGGAGCAGGCCGCCCGTCTCCTCCGCCAGTCGCAGATCGCGCGCGATGATCGCCTCCTCCGCCCCGCGCGGGATACCCGGCACGCGCATCCGCCGCGAGACAATCCCCTCGTTCATCCCCGCGCCGGCGGGGATGAGAGATTTATCCTCGCAGTGGACTGCAAGTGGCTTGCCATGCTGCCGCGTCGCTTCCAATGCGGTGCGCATGATGTCGTCGCTCATGCAACTGTCGCCGTCGTCCGAGAAGGCGACCGCGCCCGCCGCCGCCATCTCCGCCCACGGCGCGGCATCCTCGCCGCGCCGACCGATGCTGATCGCGCCGATCGGCGAGACGCGCACGATGCCGTCGAGGATCGCCCGCTCGCGCAGATCGCGGATGATCGCCGCGCTGTCGAGCGCGGGGACGGTGTTCGGCATGCAGCAGACATGCGCGAAGCCGCCGCGCGCCGCCGCCCGCGTCCCGGTGGCGAGCGTCTCCTTGTCCGTCTGGCCGGGATCGCGCAGATGGACGTGGATATCAACCAGGCCGGGGCAGACGACGCAACCCGTCGCGTCCAGTTCGTCCGGCATCGGCGTGCGCAGGCCGTCGAAGCGATTGGCGACCGCGCCGAGCGCCGCGATCCGGCCATTGGTGATGATGAGGTCCGCGACGCCGTCGAACCCGGACGCCGGATCAATCACGCGCCCGCCCCGAATGACGAGGCTGTTCCCGCCCGTGCTCATCGTTCGCCCACCTTCGGACAGAAAAAAAGCCTCCCGGTGAACCCGGAAGGCGCGAGCGCCGCACGCGGCGAGTCTCCCCCCGGTCTGCCCGGCGGACGACGGCGCGGCGCTTCACTTGTAAGCCGGTCTGCTGCGGTCATGGTACGCTGAACCTCGCATCGCACTGTGCGAACGGGTCATCGCCCGTTCCGACTGCACAGTATTGCGCACCACGCACGCCGCGTCAACCCCTTTTCCACACTGAACGTACAATCGCCGTCCGCCGTCAGGAACGATATGCTGGAGCAACAGCGGGAAGGAAAGGAGCCACCGTGTCCGACGTGCCGACGGTCAGCGATCAGCCGAATCGGCCGACGAAACGCATCGGCGCGGTCGCGCGCGTGGTCACTTCCCGGCGACGCCGCCTGTTGCTCATTGGCGGTGGGGGAGCGGTGCTGCTCGTACTCATCATCGTCGTTGCGGTCGCGCTCAATCTGCGCGGCGACAGGCACGCGGCGGCGGGTGTCGCCCAGACCTTCGCCGCGCCGCGCGCCGGGAGCACCGCCAAGATCACCCTGACGGCGAATGCCGCGACGGTCGGCGTCCATCCGCTCGAGACCGGCAACCCGAACCTCCTGCAAGGGTCCTTCACGCCGGGCAAGGAGCGCGGGGACGCGCTCCTCCAGCACAAGGGCGATACCTGGGTATTGCAGGAGGAGAACGGCTCCGCCGACAGCGCCGATTCCGCCGCGTGGGATGTCGGCATCGCGCCGGGCATCGCGCTCGACCTCTCGATGACCCTCGACGCGACGAGCAGCGATGTGGACCTGAAGGCGCTCAGCCTCGCGTCGCTCAACGCCGAGGCGAACGCGAGCACCTTCCGCCTCGTCCTCCCCGCGTCCTATACCGGCGACGCCAAAGGGAAGATCAAGGCGGCGGCGGGCAATGTGCAGGTGACGATCCCGCCCGGCGCGGCGGTGCGCATCGTCATCGAAACGCGGGCAGGCAGCCTCGACGTGCCCGCCCGCTTCGTGCAGAAGAATGGCGGCTACGAGACGCCGGAGTACGCGGGCGCGAAGAACCGCCTCACCCTCACCATCTCCGCCAACGCCGGGCGCGTCACGATCGTCTAGGAGGGAATCGAACCGCCAAGGACGCCAAGGAGGGAATGAAAAGAGAACAAATGCAGGCGTTCTTTTCCCTTTCCCCTTGGCGTCCTTGGCGTCTTGGCGGTTCAGTGTTGATCGGATTGTCTGCACTCGCGTCAAGGTGCGCGGCGGTGGGGGCTATGGTATGCTGCGCGGAACCTGCCGCACACGGCGGGCGACGACGACCATGCGGCGGCAGTGCATCCGGTTCGCGCGACGGCAATCGGGCACGCTGGCATGGCACCGCGAGAGAGCGCGACGCGCGGGGATGGGATACATGAAGGAGCGAATCTTCCGCCGTGGCGCGCACGGCGGCCACGAATCGGCGGAGAACGACCGGCACGAGCCGCAGTCGAAGTTCAAGCCCGAACCGCGCGCCGTCGCCGACGACGGCAACTCGTCCGCGATCATCATTCCATGCCCCACCTGCAAAGAACCGCTCTACGTCAAGGAACTCGAAAACAATCTGCATGTCTGCCCGAAATGCGGCGCGCACTTCCGGTTGACCGCCCGCCAGCGGCTCGCCTACACGCTGGACGACGGCTCGTTCGTGGAGTGGGACACGAATGTCCGCCCGACCGATCCGCTCGGCTTCGCGGTCGGCAGCGACGGCTATGGCCCGAAACTCGGCGCGTCGCAGAAGAAGACCGCCGAAACGGAGGCGATGATCACCGGCCGGGGCGTCATCGTCGGCGAGCCTGCCGCCATCGCCGTCGCCGATTTCACCTTCATGGGCGCGACGATGGGCAGCGTCTACGGCGAGAAACTCGCCCGCGCCGCCGAGCGCGCGATCCGGGAGCGGCTGCCGCTCATCACCTTCAACGCCTCCGGCGGCGCGCGGATGCAGGAGGGATTGTTTTCGCTCATGCAGATGGCGAAGACGACCGCCGCCGTCGCGCGCCTCGGTGATGCGGGGCTGCCGCACATCGCCGTCCTGACCGATCCCTGCTACGGCGGCGTCACGGCCTCGTACGCGACCGTCGCCGATATGCTGCTCGCCGAGCCGGGCGCGCGGATCGGCTTCGCGGGCAAGACGCTGATCGAGCAGAACATGCGCCAGAAACTCCCCGACGATGTGCAGACCGCCGAGTTCCAACTGAAGCACGGCATGATTGACCAAGTCGTCCACCGGCGCGACCTGCGCCAGATGCTCGGCACATTGCTCGCGCTCTACGGCACGCCGCGCCCGGCGGCCGCCCCACTCCCGGACAATGGCGGCGAATCCGCGCGCGAGCGCGTCGCGGAACCCGCGCTCTCCGCCGCCCATGCCTGATACGCGGCGTTCCGACGAGACGTGGGAGCGCGTCACGCGGGCGCGCCACGCGAACCGGCCGCGCACGCTCGGCTACATCAGCGGCCTCTGCACCGAGTTCGTGCCGCTGCACGGCGATCGCCTCTTCGGGGATGATGCCGCGATGGTCGGCGGCGTCGGCCGGTTCAATGGCCGGAGCGTCATGCTGATCGGCCACCAGAGCGGCGCGGACACCAAAGAAAACCTGAAGCGCAACTTCGGCATGTCGAAGCCGGAGGGATATCGCAAGGCGAAGCGGCTGATGCTCCACGCGGAGAAGTTCGGCTTCCCGGTGATTGCCTTCATAGACACGATGGCGGCGGATCCCACCCTTCCCTCCGAGGAACGCGGGCAGGCCATCGCCATCGCGGAATCCATCCTGACGATGCTCGGCCTGCGCGTGCCGACGATCTCCGTCGTGATCGGGCAGGGCGGGAGCGGCGGCGCGCTGGCGATCGGCGTCACGGACCGCATCCTGATGATGGAGAACGCCGTCTACTCGGTCGCGCCCCCGGAAGCGGCGGCCCTGATCCTCAAACTCGATCCGTCCACCAGGCAGGATGTCGCGGCGGCGATGCGCATCACCGGCCCGGAGTCGCACATCTTCGGCGTCATTGACGAGGTCGTGCCGGAGCCGATCCCCGCGCACGAGGACCCGCTCGACGCGATTGACGCCGTCGGCAACGCCATCGAGCGCCATCTCGCGTCGCTGGACGCCACCTACGGAGTCGGCGCTGACCTCGATGTCGCCCGCTTACTGCGCGACCGCTATGCGAAGTACCGCAACGTCGGCGAGTGGATCGAACAGGCGACGGATGTGTGAATTTGGGTGGTGACGGGCTGGAAAGCCTGCCACCACCGCCTTATTTGGCCGAGGTCGGCGACTCATCGAGGAGCTGTCGGGCGTAGTTGGCCAGCGAGCGCTGGTATCGGGGGAGGTGCGGCGCCAGCGCGGTGAGCGCCTGTGAGACCGCCTCCCGCTCCCGCCCGGTGTCCACGAGGGCCAGCGACAGAAAGGCCCGTACCGCGTCGTCCAGGTGGTCGGACCCGACGGCCATCTCGGTCGTGAGCAGCGCGACGCTCGCCTCCGGCTGTCCGAGATTCCGCAACGAGCTGGCAAGTTGGATTACCGCGCGGCGCCGCCGCTCGCCGGTCAGCCCGCGGTCGAGTGCCTGCCGGTAGAGCGGTACGGCGCGGTCTGGGTGGCCAGTTGAGTCCAGCGAGGCCGCCCGCTCGAAGATCCCGATGCCGCTGTCCGGGGGAAGCGCGGCGGCGAGGTTTTCGATCAGCGCCAGGAAATCTTCCTCGCTTCGCTGGTCGAACGACGCCCACGCGTCCGCTACCCGCTGCTCCCAGTCCACGGGATCGGTGATGAAACGGTCTGTCCGACCGGCGTCCATAGCCCCCCCTCCGCTCGCAGCCGTCGGTCATTCATCCGTGCGAATCCCTCACCACGGCGGCTTTGTATCAGCATTGTCGCCTTGTGGGTTGCGAGAGATATGGCATGCCACAGAGGGCGGTTCGCGAACCGCCCCTACGGAGTAATGGGTCGGCCTGGCACAACAGGGTCGCCGGGAACGCACATCAGATACCGACGGCGCAGCCGTCCGCGCGCGGCTCACTGCCCGCGACGTAGACGCCGTTCTTCAGGCGACGGATGATCTGCCCCTTGCCGAAACTGCCGCCCGCGTACTGCACTTCGAGCCGGTGCCCGCGCAGCGCGAGGCCGCTGAGGACATGCTGCGGGGCGGACATCTCGACGGTGATCGTCTTGTCCCGCATCCACTGCCAGCGCGGCGCGTCGAGGCTCGTCTGCGGGTTCATGCCGTAGTCCACCTGATTGACGACCATCTGCAAGTGGCCCTGCGGCTGCATGTAGCCGCCCATCACGCCGAACGGGCCGAGCGCCTCGCCGCCGCGCGTCAGGAACGCGGGGATGATCGTGTGATACGGCCGCTTACCGGGTGCGACGCAGTTCAGGTGGTTGCGGTCGAGCCGGAAGCAGGCGCCCCGGTTCTGCAGGGCGATGCCTGTCCCCGGCACGACGATGCCGCTGCCGAAGCCCTGGAAGTTCGACTGGATCATCGAGATCATCATGCCGTCGCCGTCCACCGCGCAGAGGTAGACCGTGCCGCCGCGCGGCGGTTCGCCCGCCTCGGGCTGCATCGCGCGGTCGGTGATGAGGCGGCGGCGGCGCGAGGCATATTCCTTGTCCAGGAGACCCGCCATCGGCACGTCGCTGTGCTCCATGTCGGCGGCGTAGCGGAGGGCATCGGAAAAGCCCAATTTCATCGCCTCGATTTGCAGATGGTAACTCTCCGTCGTCTCGCGCGGGATCGCGCCGAGGTCGAACCCTTCGAGGACGTTGAGCGCGGAGAGCGCGGCGATCCCCTGCCCGTTCGGCGGGATCTCCCAGACCTCGTGGCCGCGATAGGAGACGCTGATCGGATCAACCCAGGTGCTCGTGTGCGCCGCGAGGTCTTCCCGCGTGATGTAGCCGTTCGTCTCGGCGGCGAAGTCGGCGATTTTCCCCGCCAACTCGCCCTTGTAGAAATCCTCCGCGCCGCTCTCCGCGATGCGCCGGAGCGTGCGCGCGTGATCGGGCAATTCCCAGACATCGCCCGCGCGCGGCGGCGTGCCGTCCTTCGTGAAGGTCGTGAACCATGCCTTGAACTCCGGGCCGGTGTTCTGCTCCGCATAGCGCCGTGCCGACGTGCCCCACCCTTCCGCGACGACCGGCGCGAGCGGGTAGCCGCCCGACGCGTAGCGGATGGCGGGCTCGAAGAGTTGCTCGAAGGGCAGTTTGCCGAACTTGTCGTGCAGGTCGCGCCACGCGGCGGGCGCACCCGGCACGGTGACGGGCAGCCAGCCGCTGCGGGGGTATTCGGTGTGGCCGAGTTTCTCGAAGAGTTCCGGCGTGTGCGTCGCGGGCGCGCGGCCGGAGGCGTTCAGGCCGTGCAGTTTCTTGCCGTCCCACACGAGGGCGAAGGCGTCCGCGCCGATGCCGTTGGAGGTCGGCTCGACGACTGTCAGCGTAATGGCGGTCGCGATAGCGGCATCAACCGCGTTGCCGCCCCGCTGGAGCATCTCCAGCCCGGCCTGCGCCGCCAGCGGCTCGCTGGTGGCGACGATCCCGCGCGATGCGACAATCGGCATGCGCCGCGACGGATACGCGTAACTCTCCGAACGCAGATTTTCCGCTGAATCTCGCTGCATCAACATCCCCCAGTACCGCGAACCGTACTCCGTACTCAGCACTCAGTACTCAGCACTTCGTACTCAGTACTGGTAAAGATGGTGCCGAAGGAGGGACTCGAACCCTCATGCCCTTGCGGACAACGGTTTTTGAGACCGCGCCACAGGGAACACTTCGGCGGAACACCGAAAACCTCTTTTGCCTGTCTACACAAGCAAACAGAGGAAGCCTACCACAGCCGTCATAGGCTGTCCAATCCCCACTAGAGAGAATCTAACGACAACCGATGGAGCGTGACCAATGGGAAAGCGCGTCAACGGGACGGGCAGCATCGCGCATCTCAAAGATGGCCGGTACTGCGTTACCTACACAGACCCAACCGGGAGACGAATCTACCGCTATCGGCGCAAGAGGGAGGATGCGGAGCGGGAACTAGCGAAACTCATCACAAACGACGGGGTAGCCCCGCTATCCATATCGAGTCCCAACGCGGAAGCGGGGGAGACACCAACCTTAGACGAATGGGTGTCGCTCTGGTTAGCGGCCAATGAGGGCCGTCTGAGGCACGCGACGTGGAAAACCTATCAGCGTCAGTTGGGCCGCGTCACGGAGACGCTAGGCGGCGTAAAACTAGGTTCCCTCACACCTGTACTGCTCACGGCAACGCTGACGGAACTATGGAAGCGCAAGACAGGCGCAAGGCAACTTCAGCAAATATACACGGTGCTGAGGACGTGTCTGGAAGCGGCTGCCAAGATGGACGTAATCCCCGCGAATCCGATGCGGAAGGTGGACAAACCGCGTTGGCAGGCCGTCCACCGCGAGTATTGGGATGTTGCCGAAACCAAGCGATTCCTAGACGTGGCGCTGTCGAGTGGCAGGCGCTATGCGCCGCTCATGGCACTACTGGCTACGACGGGGCTTCGTCTCTCTGAGGCATTGGGGCTGGAATGGCAGGACGTGAACCTAGACCTGCAACATTTGAGCGTAAGGCGCGCTCTGGTTTGGGTCTATCAGGAATGGCGCATAGACGCGCCAAAGACGAAGGC